>NZ_JABWMT020000045.1:0-20464 GCF_013368915.2 Escherichia sp. 93.1518 | reverse complement strand
GGAATCAGACCTATATGCCTCGTGTTTAACTGTCCAACTTTTTGGGGTCAGTACAAAGTGAGGCTGCCCTATGCCTGAACACCATAAGGTTAGCCTCTTACTCGTTGGAAATCAACACAGGAGGCTGGGAATGCCGCAGAAATATAGATTGCTTTCTTTAATAGTGATTTGTTTCACGCTTTTATTTTTCACCTGGATGATAAGAGATTCACTGTGTGAATTGCATATTAAACAGGGAAGCTATGAGCTGGCGGCATTTTTAGCCTGCAATTTGAAAGAGTAAGAGTCTTCGGCGGGAAATTATTCCCGCCTTTCTTACGGCGTTGCGCATTCTCATTGCACCCAAATTTATTCTTTATAAAAATAATAATAGATTATATTACGCGATCGATTATTCATTTCCTGAAAAACAAATAAAAAAATCCCCGCCAATTGGCAGGGATCTTAGATTCTGTGCTTTTAAGCAGAGATTACAGGCTGGTTACGTTACCAGCTGCCGGGCCTTTAGCGCCGCTTTCGATGGTGAAGGACACTTTCTGACCTTCGTCCAGAGATTTGTAACCATCGTTCTGGATAGCAGAGAAGTGTACGAACACGTCTTTAGAGCCATCGTCAGGAGTGATGAAGCCGAAGCCTTTGTCAGCGTTGAACCATTTTACGATACCAGTCATTTTACCGGACATAGTGTATTACCTTTAATAATTAAGTGTGCCTTTCGGCGATATGGCGTGCTTTACAGATTTTGAAGCGTTAAAGGAATGTGCACTACGAGGGGTATCAACGATAACTCTTGAAGGGACTTGCCTTACTACACTGCTTTAATGGTCTGTACGTCAAACCGTTGATGTGCATTAAGCCACGCATTGAATGGTGATGCAACAATTATTTTCCATATTTATGATTAATTGGTCGGAAAACGGTCCTGTCATCAGGACCGTAAACATCAATACAGTGGATAAAAGTCTATTCCATCAACTGTTTACTTAATGCTGGGTTGGCCTGGATCAGGCGCATCAATTTTAGTTCGGCACTGGAAGGCTTTACGCGTCTGGACTCCCATTCTTTCACCATGGCTACTGATACGCCCAAAACCCGGGCGAAATCATCAATTTTTAACCCTGTCCCTTTACGTAATTGCTCAATTTCGGTACAAGGCGTTGTTCTGTGCGTCAGGGTAATCTTTTGCGTTTCATCTTTAAAAACAATTTGTTCCAGGCTACTCAACAGCTCATGCATTGGATCTTTATATTCCATTGAAAACTCCTCAAATCACACTGCGGGATCGTGAATTTCATCGAAGCTCATTAAGAATAGTCGGGAAAAGCAGACACAGCGGGGAGAAACCCGTGAGTGATTTAAGTATGATTCGATTCAGCTGCTAAGTTGCCGTGACTTATAGTCGCCTAACAATATGATTAATGCCGATATATTTCGTTGCGTCCTGGGATTGTAAAGATTCCGAAAATTTGGCTACCAAGAGAAGGGAGGGGCTGGCCACAAAAACGCAATAGTAATGCCTGTTTTTAACAATAAAACAACAAATTAACTCTTCTTCATTTTCTACATCATTTTCCCAGGAAGATTATGCATAAAGGGTATCCTGTAAGCCTGTCCTGGACTATCCTTGTCAGCGTCAGACACGCGTGTGTCGTTGTGCGCTTTTTTTGGGTGAAAGGAGTAAGAAAATGGCGACAGGAAAGTCCTGCTCTCGCTGGTTTGCGCCTCTTGCGGCGTTATTAATGGTAGTTAGCCTGAGTGGGTGTTTTGATAAAGAAGGCGATCAGCGTAAAGCGTTTATCGACTTCCTGCAGAATACAGTGATGCGTAGCGGTGAACGTCTACCAACCCTGACTGCCGATCAGAAAAAACAGTTTGGTCCTTTTGTCTCTGATTACGCGATCCTGTATGGCTATTCCCAACAGGTTAATCAGGCGATGGATTCCGGTCTGCGTCCGGTTGTAGACAGCGTTAACGCGATTCGCGTACCACAGGATTATGTCACGCAAAGTGGTCCACTGCGTGAAATGAACGGATCTCTGGGCGTACTGGCGCAACAATTGCAAAATGCGAAGTTGCAGGCCGATGCCGCACACTCTGCGCTAAAACAGACCGATGACCTGAAACCGGTCTTTGATCAGGCATTCACTAAAGTAGTGACGACCCCAGCTGATGCGTTGCAACCGCTGATTCCGGCGGCTCAAACGTTTACGCAGCAACTGGTGATGGTGGGGGACTACATCGCTCAACAAGGTACTCAGGTGAGCTTTGTCGCGAATGGCATCCAGTTCCCGACTTCACAGCAGGCGAGTGAATATAACAAACTGATTGCGCCATTACCGGCACAGCATCAGGCGTTTAATCAGGCCTGGACTACGGCAGTTACTGCAACCCAATAAAGAGTAAAAGCCCGAGCGGTTATCGGGCTTTTCTCCACGCAGTCGCGGCTTAGTCCGCGACGTGCGGATTCACACAGTTCTTCTCAACCTTCCCCTGCAACGCATTAATCAAATTATCCACGGCACAGGCAGCCATGCCATAACGCGTCTCATAAGTGGCTGAACCAATATGCGGTACTGCAACGACATTTGCCATTGAGAGCAACGGCGAATCTACTGGCAATGGCTCTTGTTCGAAGACATCCAGACCAGCGGCGTGAATTTCCCCTTTCTGCAACGCTGCAATCAGCGCATTTTCGTCAACTACCGGGCCACGCCCTGCATTAATGAAAATAGCGGAGGATTTCATTTTGGCGAATTGTTCCGCGCCAAACAGGTGATGAGTTTCTTCAGTTAGCGGCAGGATCAGGCAAACGAAATCTGATTCTTGTAACAGCGTATCCAGATCGCAGTAGCGGGCGTTAAAGCGTTCTTCTGCTTCTTTATGGTGGCGGCGAGCGTTATAGAGAATTGGCATGTTGAAGCCAAAATGCGCGCGCTGTGCCAGCGCCATGCCGATCCGTCCCATCCCGACAATGCCCAGTGTTTTATGGTGAACATCAATGCCGTACCAGTCCGGGCCGATATTGGCGGTCCATTCGCCTGCTTTTACGCGTTCTGCTACCTCCACAACCCGGCGAGCGGTAGATAACACCAGCGCCATCAGCGTATCGGCGACGGTTTCCGTTAATACGGTTGGCGTATGCATTAGCAGGATTTTCCGGGCGTTAAGCGCGTCGACATCGAAATTGTCATAGCCGACGGAGATAGTTGATGTGGCACGCAGTTTTGGCATCTTTTCCAGCAAGGCGGCATCAACATTCTCGTTTGAACCCAGTAAACCTTCAGCTTCGGCAAAAATCGCCGCGTTTTGTTCGATGGTTTGTGGATTGAGGTCTGCTACCTGGTGAACGGTGAAATGCTCTTGCAGGCGTTGCAGTAGATCATCAGGTAAGGCTTTGTAGAGGATAACGGACGGCTTCATTCTTCTCTCCATTCACTGATAAGGCAATCACCTTAGCCTGAAATATGATGAAGGAAAACTGAAGAATGCCAGGTGATTTCTGCATCACCCGGCATGAAAGGGATTAGAGCGGGCTTAAAGTGATTTCTACACGGCGGTTTTGCGCCTTACCTTCTGCGGTGCTGTTGCTGGCGATCGGATTAGCCGGGCCAAGACCCTGAGTACGGATGCGGCTGGCGTCCACGCCCTGGGTGATCAACGCGCTGGCAACGGAATCCGCACGCTGCTGGGAGAGACGCATGTTCAGGTCGTGACCACCCGTGCTGTCGGTGTAACCAATCACGTTAACCGCTGTTTTCGGATACTCTTTCAGCACCATTGCCACGCCAGTCAGCGTGTTAGCACCAGCCGGTTTCAGAGTTGCGCTGCTGCTGTCAAAAGTCACATTGTTCGGCATGTTAAGGATAATGTTGTCCCCGCTGCGGGTTACGCTAACGCCGGTGCCGCGCATTTTGTCACGCAGCTTCGCTTCCTGCACATCCATGTAATAACCAACGCCGCCGCCCAGTGCCGCGCCAGCGGCTGCGCCAATAAGCGCACCTTTACCGCGATCTTTCTTCGAAGAAGAGAGTGCGCCAATACCCGCGCCAACGAGAGAGCCCAGACCTGCACCGATAGCAGATTTACCTGCTTCACGTTCGCCGGTGTAAGGGTTAGTTGTACAGCCAGATACCGCCAGAGCGCCGCTCACGACGGCAGCAATAAGATAAACACGTTTCTTCATTGTTAATCCTTAATAACCTTTTTATTCTTGTTCACGGGTGCCGTGGCGGGAGATTATGCCGTGTGAACATGAAGATTATTCCTGAGAATACTCGGAAATTTGTAAGTAATATTTAACTGCTCAATACATCTAACCTTTCAGGAGCCTTCGGTTTGGCCAATTCATCCTCACGTTATTCCGTTCTTACTGCCGCCCACTGGGGACCCATGCTGGTTGAAACCGACGGCGAAACCGTGTTTAGCTCGCGTGGCGCGTTAGCAACAGAGCTGGAAAACTCCTTGCAGATCGCGGTTCGCGACCAGGTTCACAGCAATACGCGGGTGCGATTTCCAATGGTGCGCAAAGGTTTTCTCGCGTCTCCAGAAACCCCGCAAGGCATTCGTGGGCAGGATGAATTTGTTCGCGTGAGTTGGGATGAGGCGCTGGAGCTCATCCACCATCAACATAAACGTATTCGTGATGCTTATGGACCGGAGTCGATTTTTGCTGGTTCCTACGGCTGGCGTTCAAACGGTGTATTGCATAAAGCGTCAACTTTATTACAACGCTATATGGCGCTGGCAGGTGGTTATACCGGGCATTTGGGGGATTATTCGACCGGCGCGGCACAGGCGATCATGCCGTATGTCGTGGGGGGTAGCGAAGTCTATCAGCAGCAGACCAGCTGGCCGCTGGTGCTGCAACATAGCGATGTGGTGGTGCTGTGGAGTGCTAACCCTCTAAATACGCTGAAAATTGCGTGGAATGCGTCTGATGAGCAGGGACTTTCTTATTTTTCCGCATTGCGTGATAGCGGGAAAAAGCTGATCTGCATTGATCCAATGCGATCGGAAACCGTCGATTTCTTTGGCGATAAAATGGAGTGGATAGCGCCACATATGGGCACCGATGTGGCGCTAATGCTGGGGATCGCCCATACGCTGGTGGAAAATGGCTGGCACGACGAGGCGTTTCTGGCGCGTTGCACCACGGGTTATGACATCTTCGCTTCTTATTTGCTGGGTGAGAACGACGGAATAGCGAAAACCGCCGAATGGGCGGCGGAGATTTGCGGCATTTCAGCGGAGAAAATTCGCGAGCTGGCGGCTATTTTCCACCAAAACACTACGATGCTGATGGCGGGATGGGGAATGCAGCGCCAGCAGTTTGGTGAGCAAAAACACTGGATGATCGTCACGCTGGCGGCAATGTTGGGGCAAATCGGCACACCCGGTGGCGGTTTTGGCCTTTCTTACCATTTTGCTAATGGCGGCAATCCGACCCGCCGCGCTGCGGTGCTCTCTTCCATGCAGAGTAGTTTGCCTGGCGGTACCGATGCAGTAGATAAAATCCCCGTTGCCCGTATCGTTGAAGCATTAGAAAACCCCGGTGGCGCATATCAACACAACGGCATGAACCGACATTTTCCGGATATTCGTTTTATCTGGTGGGCGGGCGGCGCCAACTTTACTCATCATCAGGATACTAATCGCCTGATCCGCGCCTGGCAAAAACCAGAGCTGGTGGTGATATCTGAATGCTTCTGGACGGCGGCGGCGAAACACGCCGATATTGTCCTCCCTGCAACCACCTCGTTTGAGCGTAATGATCTCACTATGACCGGAGATTACAGCAATCAGCATCTGGTGCCGATGAAACAAGTGGTGCCACCGCGTGATGAAGCACGTAATGATTTTGATGTTTTTGCTGAATTAAGCGAACGGTGGGAAAAGGGCGGTTATGCGCGATTTACGGAAGGAAAAAGTGAGCTGCAATGGCTGGAAACGTTTTATAACGTCGCCCGGCAGCGTGGGGCAAGTCAGCAGGTACAATTGCCGCCATTTGATGAATTTTGGGAAGCCAACCAATTAATTGAGATGCCGGAAAACCCAGACAGTGAGCGGTTTATTCGCTTCGCCGATTTCTGCCGCGATCCGCAGGCTCATCCGTTAAAAACCGCCAGCGGCAAGATTGAAATATTCTCGCAGCGCATTGCGGATTATGGTTACCGGGATTGTCCGGGACATCCAACGTGGCTGGAGCCGGATGAGTGGCAGGGCAATGCCGAACCGGAACAGTTGCAGATACTTTCTGCTCACCCGGCACATCGTCTGCACAGTCAGCTGAATTATAGTTCTCTACGCGAATTGTATGCGGTGGCAAATCGTGAACCTGTCACCATTCACCCAGAGGATGCGCGGGCGCGCGGCATACAAGATGGCGATACAGTTCGGGTGTGGAACTCGCGCGGGCAAATCCTTGCCGGAGCAGTCATTAGCGAAGGTATTAAGCCAGGCGTGATTTGTATTCACGAAGGTGCATGGCCAGATCTGGATTTATCTGCTGGCGCCATTTGTAAAAATGGTGCGGTTAACGTGCTAACTAAAGACCTTCCCAGCTCGCGGCTGGGGAATGGCTGTGCGGGTAACACGGCGCTGGCGTGGCTGGAAAAATATAATGGCCCGGAGCTGTCGCTTACGGCGTTTGATCCGCCTGCCAATCCATAATCCAGGTAGGGAGTTGGGTTTCCTCCTGCCATGCGCAGTCGACAATATGAAACCCCTGCGCATGGTAAAAATCTAGCGCCGGTTGGTTTTTTTGATAAACCTCCAGCAACAAATGGGGATGGCGCTGCTGTACATATTGCATCAGCGCCTTACCGATACCGCGCCTGATGGCCTTCGGTGCAACGAACATTGCTGCCAGAAATCGTCCCTCCATAATGCTGACAAAACCGAGAAATTCACCATCGTCTTCCCACACCCAGTTTTGCGCGTTGGCAAGATATGCATCACGTACCAGCGGAATGCAGTCACGCCAATAGCTTGTTTCTATAAAGGGATGTCCCCAGCTTGTGCTTTCCAGCCATAACTCCAGAATCGCGGGCAGTTCCGAACGTTGCGCTTCCCGAATCATGTTTTGTTCTCCGGATGGCAACAGCAGCTAACCACATGATCATTCACCAGCCCACATGCCTGCATAAAGGAGTAACAAATCGTCGAGCCAACAAACTTAAAGCCGCGTTTTTTCAGAGCCTTGGAGAGCGCGTCGGAGGCGGGCGTTGAAGTAGGGATTTCGCTCAATGTTCTGGCTTGTGTCACTTGTGGCTGGTGGTTTACGAACGACCAGACAAAGTCGGCAAACGGTTCGCCGTTTTGCTCCATTTGCAGGTAAGCGCGCGCATTGCCGATAATGGCCTGGATTTTTCCACGATGGCGAATAATCCCGGCATCCTGTACCAGTCTTTCGATATCGTCTTCCTCCATTGCCGCAACCTTGACGGGATCAAACTGATGAAAACAAGCGCGATAATTTTCACGTTTTTTGAGGACGGTAATCCAGGATAACCCAGCCTGTTGTCCTTCAAGGCAGATCATTTCGAACAGTTTTTTACTGTCGGTTTCAGGCACGCCCCACTCATTATCGTGGTAGGCAATATAAAGTGGATCCTGACTCACCCAGCCGCAACGTTCCATACTTTCCCTCGTTATATACCCGGTCGTAAAAATTTCACCTGCTTTTCTTGACGCATCGGTGAAAAAGTCAATATTTAATACAGGGCTAATATGCCCGATATCCTTCATACAATGACAATAATATCGCCGAATTCGGCTCTTTCCTGGAGTCGTGTTAATGATCATAAAAAAATGCGGTGGCCACTGGACGTTAAGTTTGCTGGCGAGCGTTGTAACCAGTTCTCTTTTTCTCAACACAGCTTATGCCTGGCAACAAGAATATATCGTTGATACGCAGCCTGGACATACTACGGAGCGTTATACCTGGGATAGCGATCACCAACCTGATTACAATGATATTTTGTCGCAACGTATTCAAAGTAGCCAAAGGGCGCTGGGACTGGAAGTCAATCTGGCGGAGGATACGCCTGTGGATGTGACCAGCAGTATGAGTATGGGCTGGAATTTCCCTTTATATGAACATGTTACAACAGGCCCAGTCGCCGCATTGCATTATGATGGTACGACCAATTCGATGTATAACGAGTTTGGCGACAGCACTGCAACATTGACCGATCCGTTATGGCATGCCAGCGTCAGTACATTAGGCTGGCGTGTTGATTCCCGGCTTGGTGATTTTCGTCCCTGGGCGCAAATCAGCTATAACCAGCAATTTGGCGAGAATATCTGGAAGGCTCAATCAGGCCTGAGCCGCATGACGGCGACAAATCAGAACGGCAACTGGCTTGATGTGACGGTGGGAGCCGATATGTTGCTTAATCCAAATATTGCCGCTTATGCCGCGTTATCTCAGGCAGAAAACAGCAACAATAATAATGATTATTTGTATAGCATGGGCGTTAGCGCCAGATTTTAACTTGTCATTTACAATTCAAGGCCGTGTATAACAATCATTGTGCTGATAGTGGGTACTAACTGACATAATTATTATTGCGGTGAATATTTGTCACGTCATTCATTCCTGAACTAAGGCATTTCATTCCGTTCTGATGGCATTTCATGCCGTTTTTCCCCTGGCATAAAGTGCACTTCGATATGGTTGTCGGCAGAGACCTTTCCTTTTTATTAATGCAGGAACACTGCTATGACACCTTCCAACTATCAACGTACGCGCTGGCTGACGCTTATCGGTACTATTATTACCCAGTTTGCCCTGGGTTCGGTTTATACCTGGAGCCTGTTTAACGGTGCACTTTCCGCCAAACTAGATGCACCGGTAAGCCAGGTGGCATTTTCTTTTGGCCTGTTGAGTCTGGGACTGGCAATTTCTTCTTCTGTCGCGGGAAAATTACAGGAACGTTTTGGCGTTAAACGCGTCACTATGGCTTCCGGTATTTTGCTGGGATTAGGCTTCTTCCTGACCGCGCATTCCAACAACCTGATGATGCTGTGGCTGAGTGCCGGTGTGCTGGTCGGTCTGGCAGATGGCGCGGGTTACTTGCTGACGCTCTCTAACTGCGTGAAGTGGTTCCCGGAACGTAAAGGTTTGATCTCCGCATTCGCCATTGGTTCCTATGGCCTGGGTAGCCTGGGTTTCAAATTTATCGACACGCAACTGCTGGAAACGGTCGGTCTGGAAAAAACCTTTATAATTTGGGGTGCGATTGCGCTGGTGATGATTGTTTTTGGTGCGACCTTAATGAAAGATGCGCCGAAACAGGAAGTCAAAACCCATAATGGTGTGGTGGAAAATGATTTCACTCTGGCAGAGTCGATGCGAAAACCACAATACTGGATGTTAGCGGTGATGTTCCTGACTGCCTGCATGAGCGGTCTGTATGTAATTGGGGTGGCGAAAGATATCGCCCAGAGTCTGGCGCATCTTGATGCAATTTCCGCAGCCAATGCAGTGACGGTTATTTCTATTGCTAACCTTTCTGGTCGTCTGGTGTTGGGTATTCTGTCTGACAAAATTGCCCGTATTCGGGTCATCACCATTGGACAGGTAGTTTCGCTGGTGGGCATGGCGGCACTGCTGTTCGCTCCACTCAATGCGTTAACCTTCTTCGCAGCGATTGCCTGTGTGGCCTTTAACTTCGGCGGTACAATCACGGTGTTCCCGTCACTGGTTAGCGAGTTCTTTGGACTTAATAATCTGGCGAAAAACTACGGTGTAATTTACCTCGGTTTCGGTATTGGTAGTATTTGCGGCTCGATTATTGCCTCACTGTTTGGCGGTTTCTATGTGACCTTCTACGTGATTTTCGCCCTGCTGATTCTGTCTCTGGCACTTTCTACGACTATTCGCCAACCAGGACTCAGAGCGTTTCGTGAGGTGCATGGTTAAGTTTGGCGACTGGTTTCAGTCTCGTCCTGAGATAGAGTGGCACATTTTTCACCGTGAATGAGCCAATGTATCAAAACAATTCAGGATGAGTCATTGATAAAGTCGGGGCCAGTTAGCTGGCCCTTTTAAGCGTTCAATTAATGAAAGTCTCCTTTCATACTTGTATTTTTGTAAATTTGTGCTTCACGCACACTCTTTCCCCACACTTTTTCCCTTTGCTGTGGTCTACTTATCAGCGTGTGCAGATTTTCCTTATCTGACGACCTTCGCACTTTTCCCTTGCCTGGCTTGAAAGGCCATTATGCAGGGTGTTATCACCTGTTTTTCCAGGGTTTGTTTGCATGAGATATATCAAAACGATAACGCAGCAAAAGCTAAGCTTTTTGCTCGCTGTCTATATTGGTTTGTTTATGAATTGCGCAGTCTATTTCCGTCGGTTTGATGGTTACGCGCATAACTTCACTTTTCTTAATGGTGTCTCGGCGGTTATCGAACTGGCAGGGACGGTTCTGGCAACCTTCTTCTTTTTACGCTTAATTTCACTCTTTGGCAGAACAGCCTGGAAAGTGCTGGCCTCGTTATTGGTGCTGATCTCTGCCGGGGCCAGTTACTACATGACATTTATGAACGTCATGATTGGCTACGGGATTGTCGCTTCGGTGATGACCACCGACATCGACCTGTCGAAAGAAGTGGTTGGCTGGACACTTATCGCATGGGTTGTACTGGTGAGTATTATCCCGTTGCTCTTTATCTGGATGAACCGCTCACAAGACACCTTCTGGCGTCAGCTTTGTACCCCGAAAACACGCTGGCGTAGCGCGCTTACTGTGCTGTTAGCAGGCTTGCTGGTATGGGGCCCAATCCGTCTTATGGATGTAGCACAAAAGCGTGCAGACCGCATGGCTGGGGTGGATATGCCAAGTTATGGCGGGGTGCTGGCGAACTCTTATTTACCCTCGAACTGGCTTTCTGCGCTGGGTCTGTACGCCTGGGCACAAGTGGATGAATCTTCTGACAATCGTTCGTTGATGAATCCGGCGAAAAAATTCACCTATACCCCGACGCAAAATCTCGACGACACCTATGTGATTTTCATTATTGGTGAAACCACGCGTTGGGATCATATGGGGATGCTGGGTTACGAGCGTGATACCACGCCGAAGCTGGCGAAAGAGAAAAATCTGGTGATGTACCGTGGTTATTCTTGCGATACCGCGACTAAATTATCACTACGCTGTATGTTTGTTCGTGAGGGCGGAACGGAAGATAACCCTCAACGTACGCTCAAAGAGCAGAACGTATTTGCGGTTCTCAAGCAGTTGGGTTTTAGCTCTGATTTGTACGCCATGCAGAGCGAGATGTGGTTCTACAGCAATACCATGGCTGACAACATTGCCTACCGTGAGCAAATCGCGGCTGAGCCACGTAACCGTGGGAAAGCGGTAGACGACATGTTGCTGGTTAATGAAATTGAACGTTCTCTGGAGAAAAAACCAGAAGGTAAGCATCTGATTGTGCTGCATACCAAAGGGTCGCACTACAACTATACTCAGCGTTATCCACGTGAGTTTGCCCAGTGGAAGCCAGAGTGTTATGCAATTGATCGCAAATGTCCAAGAGCGCCGATGATTAACTCATACGATAACTCCATTACCTACGTAGATCATTTTATCGACTCGGTGATCGACAGATTCCGCGATAAGAAGGCCATTATTTTCTATGCAGCGGACCACGGTGAGTCGATTAACGAGCGTGAGCACTTGCATGGTACACCACGCGAATATGCACCACCGGAGCAGTTCCGCGTACCGATGATGGTCTGGATGTCAGATAAATATCTGGAAAATCCGGCCAATGCGCAGGCATTCGCGCAGTTGAAAAAAGAAGCCGATATGAAAGTACCGCGCCGTCACGTAGAGCTGTACGACACCATCATGGGCTGTCTCGGCTATACTTCACCGGATGGTGGAATTAACGAAAACAACAACTGGTGTCACATCCCGCAAGCGAAGACCGTTGTGGCTAACTAAACGGCCTGCTGACTTTCTCGCCGATCAAAAGGCATTTTGCTATTAAGGGATTGACGAGGGCGTATCTGCGCAGTAAGATGCGCCCCGCATTCGGTGATTGGCGCAGCCTGGTAGCGCACTTCGTTCGGGACGAAGGGGTCGGAGGTTCGAATCCTCTATCACCGACCAATTTAGAAAAACCAGCCTACGGGCTGGTTTTTTGCTTTCTGCAACCTGAAGAGGATGAGAACCTCCGGGGGCAGGGAGGTTCGACTCGAGCGAAGCGAGAGAACGTTGCGCCAGCAACGGCCCGCAGGGCGAGCCACGAAGTGGCGAGTAATCCTCTGGCACCGACCAAATTCGAAAAGCCTGCTCAACGAGCAGGCTTTTTTGCATCTGTGCCTGCTCGAACCCAGGCCTGATAAGACGCAGCAGCGTCGCATCAGACAAATGTGCCAGCCCATTGTCGGATGCGGCGTGAACGCCTTATCCGACCTACAGGGTTGTACTAATTCAATAAATTGCATCTCTCCCGGTAGGCCTGATAAGACGCGTCAGCGTCGCATCAGGCAAATGTGCCAGCCCATTGTCGGATGCGGCGCGACCGCTTTATCCAACCTACACACCACCCATTACACTGCCAAATTTGCGCCCCACATCTCACTATCCATTAACGGATTTGTGACAGAATCCATTGTCTTTTTTTATATTTGCTTAAATCTTTTTTTGCGTTACTTATGGCTGGCGCTGGCATTTTCCGCTGTGCGTTTTAACGTTCATGGTATTAATCGCTCAGATATCCACCTTTTCCTCAGATTTTTTTCATTAAATGCATAAAACTTAATCACCAATTGTTGCTAAATATTAAGCTGATTGTTCTGGTTATGTTGGAGTAGCACAAATTTCTCTGCTGCAAATAGAGGTCCAAACTTTTTTTAATCTTTGTTTGCCAATTCTCACCGTTGCGTTAAATCGCAGCGACCTGTATTGACGTTTTCACATTCTGTTGACAGATTGTAGGTCACGAGGGGCATTTTATGGAGGATCCGCACTGTTACACTGATGTTAATTAGTACGGCATCCCCACCTCATAACGTTGACCCGACCGGGCAAAAAACAAAAAAGGTCAGGCAACGACAACCCACTGCAAAGGGTTAAAACAACAAACATCACAATTGGAGCAGAATAATGCGTATTTCCTTGAAAAAGTCAGGGATGCTGAAGCTTGGTCTCAGCCTGGTGGCTATGACCGTCGCAGCAAGTGTTCAGGCTAAAACTCTGGTTTATTGCTCAGAAGGTTCGCCAGAAGGGTTTAACCCGCAGCTGTTTACCTCCGGCACCACCTATGACGCCTCTTCCGTACCGCTTTATAACCGCCTGGTTGAATTTAAAATCGGCACCACCGAAGTGATCCCGGGCCTTGCTGAAAAGTGGGAAATCAGCGAAGACGGTAAAACCTATACCTTCCATCTGCGTAAAGGTGTGAAGTGGCATGACAATAAAGAATTCAAACCGACGCGCGAACTGAACGCCGATGACGTGGTGTTCTCGTTTGATCGTCAGAAAAACGCGCAAAACCCGTACCATAAAGTCTCTGGCGGCAGCTACGAATACTTCGAAGGCATGGGCTTGCCGGAGCTGATCAGCGAAGTGAAAAAGGTGGACGACAACACCGTTCAGTTCGTACTGACTCGCCCGGAAGCGCCGTTCCTCGCTGATCTGGCAATGGACTTCGCCTCTATTCTGTCAAAAGAATATGCTGACGCGATGATGAAAGCCGGTACGCCGGAAAAACTGGACCTCAACCCGATCGGCACCGGCCCGTTCCAGTTACAGCAGTATCAAAAAGATTCCCGTATTCGCTACAAAGCGTTTGATGGCTACTGGGGCACCAAACCGCAGATCGACACGCTGGTCTTCTCTATTACTCCTGACGCTTCCGTGCGTTACGCGAAATTGCAGAAAAATGAATGCCAGGTGATGCCGTACCCGAACCCGGCAGATATTGCCCGCATGAAGCAGGATAAATCCATCAACCTGATGGAAATGCCGGGGCTGAACGTCGGCTATCTCTCGTATAACGTGCAGAAAAAACCACTGGATGACGTGAAAGTTCGCCAGGCTCTGACCTACGCGGTGAACAAAGACGCGATCATCAAAGCGGTTTATCAGGGCGCGGGCGTAGCAGCGAAAAACCTGATCCCGCCAACCATGTGGGGCTATAACGACGACGTTCAGGATTACACCTACGATCCTGAAAAAGCGAAAGCCTTGCTGAAAGAAGCCGGTCTGGAAAAAGGTTTCTCCATCGACCTGTGGGCGATGCCGGTACAACGTCCGTATAACCCGAATGCTCGCCGCATGGCGGAGATGATTCAGGCGGACTGGGCGAAAGTGGGCGTACAGGCCAAAATCGTCACTTACGAATGGGGCGAGTACCTCAAGCGTGCGAAAGATGGCGAGCACCAAACGGTAATGATGGGCTGGACTGGCGATAACGGGGATCCGGATAACTTCTTCGCCACCCTGTTCAGCTGCGCCGCCTCTGAACAAGGCTCCAACTACTCAAAATGGTGCTACAAACCGTTTGAAGATCTGATTCAACCGGCGCGTGCCACCGACGACCACAACAAGCGCGTTGAACTGTACAAACAAGCACAGGTAGTGATGCACGATCAGGCTCCGGCACTGATCATCGCTCACTCCACCGTGTTTGAACCGGTACGCAAAGAAGTTAAAGGCTATGTGGTTGATCCATTAGGCAAACATCACTTCGAAAACGTCTCTATCGAATAATTAAAAGCCATACCCGGTGGCGCTGTGCCTCTGCGTGCAGTGCCATCCGGCAGCAATACTTCATTCCCTGTCCGGCACGGGCGGGAATTGATTTGTGAGCAATACAGACACGCAGTTCCAGGCTGCGGGTCACTATAGAGAATCCGGGTTATGTTGCAGTTTATTCTCCGACGTTTGGGACTCGTCATCCCCACGTTTATCGGTATTACCCTTCTCACATTTGCCTTTGTCCACATGATCCCGGGCGATCCGGTGATGATCATGGCGGGCGAACGTGGGATCTCCCCAGAGCGTCACGCGCAGCTGCTGGCTGAACTCGGCTTAGATAAACCGATGTGGCAGCAGTATCTCCATTACATTTGGGGCGTTATGCATGGCGATCTGGGCATTTCAATGAAAAGCCGCATCCCGGTTTGGGAAGAGTTCGTGCCGCGCTTCCAGGCCACGTTGGAACTTGGCGTCTGCGCGATGATTTTTGCTACGGCAGTCGGTATTCCGGTTGGTGTGCTGGCTGCGGTTAAACGCGGTTCCATTTTCGATCACACTGCGGTTGGCCTGGCGCTGACCGGCTACTCGATGCCGATCTTCTGGTGGGGCATGATGCTGATCATGCTGGTTTCGGTGCACTGGAACCTGACGCCCGTCTCCGGTCGCGTGAGCGATATGGTGTTCCTCGATGATTCCAATCCGTTAACCGGTTTTATGCTAATCGACACCGCCATCTGGGGTGAAGACGGCAACTTTATCGATGCCGTCGCCCATATGATCTTACCTGCGATGGTGCTGGGCACAATTCCGCTAGCGGTCATTGTGCGTATGACACGCTCCTCGATGCTGGAAGTGCTGGGCGAGGATTACATCCGCACCGCGCGAGCCAAAGGGCTGACCCGCCTTAGGGTGATTATCGTCCATGCGCTGCGTAACGCCATGCTGCCGGTGGTAACCGTTATTGGCCTACAGGTCGGGACGCTGCTGGCGGGGGCGATTCTGACCGAAACCATCTTCTCGTGGCCTGGTCTGGGGCGCTGGTTGATTGACGCACTGCAACGCCGCGACTATCCGGTAGTGCAGGGCGGCGTATTGCTGGTGGCGACGATGATTATCCTCGTCAACCTGCTGGTCGATCTGCTGTACGGCGTGGTGAACCCGCGTATTCGTCATAAGAAGTAAGGGAACATCATGTCACAGGTTACTGAAAATAAAGTGATTACTGCACCGGTGCCGATGACCCCGTTACAGGAGTTCTGGCACTATTTTAAACGTAACAAAGGCGCGGTCGTCGGACTGGTTTATGTCGTCATCGTGCTGTTTATCGCGATCTTTGCCAACTGGATTGCACCCTATAACCCGGCGGAACAGTTCCGCGATGCGCTGCTCGCCCCGCCAGCCTGGCAGGAAGGCGGCAGCATGGCGCACTTGCTGGGCACTGATGACGTCGGTCGTGATGTGATGTCGCGCCTGATGTACGGCGCACGCTTGTCGCTGCTGGTCGGCTGTCTGGTGGTGGTGTTATCGCTGATTATGGGCGTTATTCTCGGCCTGATCGCCGGTTACTTTGGCGGTCTGGTCGATAACATCATCATGCGCGTGGTCGATATCATGCTGGCGCTGCCAAGCCTGCTGCTGGCGCTGGTGCTGGTGGCTATCTTCGGCCCGTCGATTGGTAACGCCGCGCTGGCGCTGACCTTCGTTGCCCTGCCGCACTATGTCCGCTTAACTCGCGCCGCCGTGCTGGTGGAAGTGAACCGCGACTACGTGACCGCTTCCCGCGTGGCGGGAGCCGGGGCGCTGCGGCAGATGTTTATCAATATTCTTCCCAACTGCCTTGCGCCGCTGATTGTCCAGGCGTCGCTCGGTTTCTCTAACGCCATTCTCGATATGGCTGCTCTTGGTTTCCTCGGCATGGGGGCGCAACCGCCAACGCCGGAGTGGGGCACCATGCTCTCCGACGTGTTGCAGTTTGCGCAAAGCGCCTGGTGGGTCGTGACCTTCCCTGGTCTGGCGATCCTGCTGACGGTGCTGGCATTTAACCTGATGGGTGACGGTCTGCGTGACGCGCTCGATCCCAAACTGAAGCAGTAAGAGGTTCGAGATGGCGTTATTAAATGTAGATAAATTATCGGTGCATTTCGGTGACGAAAGCGCACCATTCCGCGCCGTAGACCGCATCAGCTACAGCGTGAAACAGGGTGAAGTGGTCGGAATTGTGGGGGAGTCTGGCTCAGGTAAGTCGGTTAGTTCACTGGCGATTATGGGGCTGATTGATTATCCGGGCCGCGTAATGGCGGAAAAGCTGGAGTTTAACGGTCAGGATTTGCAGCGTATCTCAGAAAAAGAGCGCCGCAATCTGGTGGGTGCCGAAGTAGCGATGATCTTCCAGGACCCGATGACCAGTCTCAACCCGTGCTACACCGTGGGTTTCCAGATTATGGAAGCGATTAAGGTGCATCAGGGCGGTAACAAAAGTACCCGCCGTCAGCGGGCGATTGACCTGTTGAATCAGGTCGGTATTCCCGATCCGGCATCGCGTCTGGATGTTTACCCGCATCAGCTTTCCGGCGGAATGAGCCAGCGCGTGATGATCGCCATGGCGATTGCCTGTCGGCCAAAACTGCTGATTGCCGATGAACCGACCACCGCGCTGGACGTGACCATTCAGGCGCAAATCATCGAACTGCTGCTGGAGTTGCAGCAGAAAGAGAACATGGCGCTGGTGTTGATCACCCATGACCTGGCGCTGGTGGCGGAAGCGGCGCATAAAATCATCGTGATGTATGCAGGCCAGGTGGTGGAAACGGGCGATGCTCACGCCATCTTCCGTGCGCCGCGTCATCCGTATACTCAGGCATTGCTGCGTGCGCTGCCGGAATTTGCTCAGGACAAAGAACGTCTGGCGTCGTTGCCTGGTGTCGTTCCCGGCAAGTACGACCGCCCGAACGGCTGCCTGCTTAACCCGCGCTGTCCCTACGCGACTGACAAATGCCGCGCCGAAGAACCGGCGCTGAATATGCTCGCTGACGGGCGTCAGTCCAAATGCCATTACCCACTTGATGATGCCGGGAGGCCCACACTATGAGTACGCAAGAGGCCACCTCGCAACAACCGCTGTTGCAGGCGATTGACCTGAAAAAACATTACCCGGTGAAGAAAGGCATGTTTGCGCCGGAACGTCTGGTGAAGGCGCTGGATGGCGTTTCATTTACCCTTGAACGTGGCAAAACGCTGGCGGTAGTAGGTGAATCTGGCTGTGGTAAATCGACCCTTGGTCGATTGCTGACGATGATCGAAATACCTACCGGTGGTGAACTGTATTACCAGGGGCAGGATCTGCTTAAGCACGATCCGCAGGCGCAGAAGCTGCGTCGGCAGAAAATCCAGATTGTCTTTCAGAACCCTTACGGTTCGCTGAATCCGCGTAAAAAAGTTGGGCAAATTCTCGAAGAGCCGCTGCTTATTAACACCAGCTTAAGCAAAGAACAGCGTCGGGAAAAAGCCCTGTCGATGATGGCGAAAGTCGGCCTGAAAACCGAGCATTACGACCGCTATCCGCACATGTTCTCCGGCGGTCAGCGTCAGCGTATCGCCATTGCCCGAGGTCTGATGCTCGACCCGGATGTGGTGATTGCCGATGAACCGGTTTCCGCGCTGGATGTCTCGGTGCGTGCACAGGTGCTCAACCTGATGATGGATTTGCAGCAGGAACTGGGGCTTTCTTATGTCTTCATCTCCCACGACCTGTCGGTGGTGGAGCACATTGCTGATGAAGTGATGGTGATGTACCTGGGCCGCTGCGTGGAGAAGGGAACGAAAGACCAAATCTTCAATAACCCGCGCCATCCGTACACTCAGGCGCTACTTTCCGCGACGCCGCGCCTGAACCCGGACGATCGCCGCGAGCGCATCAAGCTCACCGGTGAACTGCCAAGCCCACTGAATCCACCGCCGGGTTGCGCCTTCAACGCCCGCTGTCGTCGGCGCTTCGGCCCCTGCACCCAGTTGCAGCCGCAGCTAAAAGACTACGGCGGTCAACTGGTCGCTTGTTTTGCTGTTGATCAGGATGAAAATCCGCAGCGTTAACTCACAAAACCGGGGCCATGCGCTCCGGTTTACTCAATCAACTTCAACAGTGGCGACAAGCACAGCAAAATGCCGTAAAAGAGAATCAGCCAGGCTTTAAACCCGCGAAGTTTTTCCAGTTGTGCGACTTTAGAGATCAGGAAAAACGGAATGAGGCACGACACAATGCCATATAATGGGCTTCCCAACTGAAAGAACACCAGCACCGATACGCGAAACGAAACCCAAATCGTCAACGTAATGACGATAAAAGCGCAAATTGCCAGAGTCAGCATGTGCGAGTTAATTTTTTGGGTATCAATAATTCGGCTTAACAGATTGAGAATAATGCCTTTAATGGCCTCGTGGAAACCGAGGTAAATGCCAAAGAATGCGGTCAGTACGGCAAAGATATTCAGCACCGTAGAGGTGATATGAATGATATGCCCAGGGATCACCTGCGCCGCCAGTGCCAGTGCCGAGATATTTTGTTCAAAGGCAGAAACGGCTTCTTCGTGGCTAATTGAGAAGGTAAACGAAAAGGCAAAAAACAGGATCACCGCGATGAGCGTGATATAACTAATCCGGTGGGTACGCAGCGCGAGCCGAGTTGCCAGTACTTTATCCGCTTCCCGTTTACGATAGGCAATATTCATCGGGTTAAGCACCTGAATAAATACCGCAGAAAAGAAGCAAAAAGGAATAGTAAGCAGAACGTCGCGGAAGAAGACGGAGGCTTGCGGGAACGCGGTTATATTGGCGAAATTCCAGTGCGGGATCATCGCAAAACCGAACACCACAATAATGCCCACTTTGACCACCACCATCGGGCCGGAAATTTTAAACAATAACCTTTCTCCACCTGACGCAATAGCTACCAGTACGGCGAAAATAGCCACTTTATAAAGTAGGGATTGTGAAAGATCGGCATCGGTCAAACCGAAGGTTTTCAGGTACGAGGCGCTGTCGAAAACCACGGAGAGGGAATAGATAAAAATTCCGTGGATAATCATCAAAAAGTAGATAACACCAAGAAATATTCCCCAGTTCTTCCCAAGGTAATGACTGATAATATCGGTGTAGTCATTACAGGAGTCACTTTCAGATAGTGTCTTTAAATAAATATCCTGCACTACCCAGGTTGCCGGATAAGCAATAATGGCGGCGGTAATAAATACCCAAATTCCCTTTAGCCCAATTTGTACTGGCATCAGCACCGTTCCGGCACCAATTGCCATTCCTATGCATAATAAAACCCAGCCGAAGTCATATCGCGTAAATGGTAATTTTTGATCGCGTAGTTGTAATGTGTTGTCCTGCATAAAGTCCTGTCCAGAAAGAAGTCAGCCCCGCAAAGATGGTTATCCCCCGTTTCTCTTGTGCAACAGGCGGAGAAGTCGAATACGCAGTGTGCTAAGAATGAGGCAACGGATTCACCGGGGAGAATCGCGAGGAGCGCAATTCTACAAAATTGCGCATTTCACTACCAGTCTGGAGTCAGCTCGGATATGAACTGCAACTATTGCAAATAAAGAAATTAAGCTGGAAGGCATCACACAATGAGGAAGATTGCCGGGTGCTGACAGTAAAAAGCAATCGTAAAATCAGCGGCAAGCCGGAAGGGTTCCGGTGAGGCGCAATGTTGCGGGGGCTTTATCCCTGGTGGCATTGGTTG
>NZ_JABWMT020000044.1:0-22252 GCF_013368915.2 Escherichia sp. 93.1518 | reverse complement strand
ATGGTGTTGGGGTATACTTTAGAGATTTAATTGCAAAAAACATCAATGAGATTTTTAATGGGATTGCTTGCGAAATAATAGTTGTACATCAAGCTAATATTCCTGTTAAAGAATTATTCAATTTCCCGGAAAATAATAATATTACCTATCTTCCTATTGAAGGAATCAATAGAAAATTTTCTCGTGTTATTTATGAACAATTATTAATGCCGTTTAAATTTCGTGATTATGACGTAATTTACTCGCCAAATAATATTAATCCGATTTTGTTGGGTTCTAAATGCAAGTCAATAATCACTATTCATGATTTGCTTCCATTTAGAAAGGTTAATAGATTCGGTCTTTTGCAAAGATTGTATTTGAAAATTTTTACATATCTATCTGCTTACAAAGCAGAAAAAATAGTTACAGTATCCAATAATTCAAAAAACGATATTATCAATACCCTTAATGTTAATAATGATAAGGTTGTTGTAACTTACAATATATTAGGTGATTTTAAACAACCCTTTATGCAACATCCTGATTGTGGCCCTTTTTTTTTCTCTGTAGGGGCGTTGCATGAAGATAAACAATATGATTTGATGATAACGGCTTTCCTCAAGTTCAAAAAAATAGTAAATGATGATTGTAAGTTATTAATAGCTGGGGGCGATCATGGAGCTAAGAAAAACTTACAGGATTTGATTGATGAATTAAAATTGAATGACCATGTTCAGCTGTTAGGCTATATTTCTGATGAAAAAAAGTGGGAATATTATGAAAATTGTTGCGCGCTCATCTTACTAGGGAAATATGAAGGATTTGGTATTCCTGTATTAGAGGCAATGAGTGTCAATAAGCCATCAATTGTAGCAAATACTGGGGCTTTACCTGAGATAACGGGTAAAGCAGGATTTGTCATAAATGCTGATATTGATTCAATTTGTGATGCAATGTTAAAAAGCTATTCGCATAAATTGGATCAAAAGGTGTTTAAAGACGAATTATCACGATTTTCTGCTAATAAACAAATAATTACTTTACAGAATATGTTTAAGGAAATATGTAAAGATGTCAGATGACTGTTCAAAGTTTTCCGTTTTGATGGCCGTATATATCAAGGATTCTCCCCAGTTTCTCTCTGAAGCTTTACGATCAATTTATAAAAATACTCTTGTCCCGGATGAAATTATCATTATACGTGATGGTAAGGTCACATCTGAACTCAACTCAGTTATTGATAGTTGGAAAAGTGATTTAAATATAAAAGATTTTACATTGCAAAAAAATATGGGACTTGGGGCAGCACTAAATTTTGGCTTGAAGCAGTGTATGCATGAGTTAGTAATACGCGCTGATGCTGATGATATAAATAGACCAAATCGATTCGCTTGTATAGTTGATTTTATGTCTAAAAATAAAGACGTTCATATTCTTAGTTCTTGGGTAGAAGAGTTCGAATTTTATCCAGGGGATAAGGGAATAATAAAAAAAGTACCAACCCGAGATTCTATTCTTAAGTATTCAAAAAATAGGTCTCCCTTTAACCACCCAGCAGTAGCATTTAAAAAATGTTCAATAATTCGTGTCGGTGGTTATGGAAATGAATACCTATATGAAGATTATGCGCTTTGGTTGAAATCGTTAGCGAATGGTTGTAATGGAGATAATATTCAGCAAGTCTTAGTTGATATGAGATTTTCAAAGGAGACTGCCAAAAGACGTGGGGGAATAAAATATGCTGTTTCAGAAATTAAAGCTCAGTATCATTTTTATCTCGCAAATTATATTTCATATAGGGATTTTATAATAAATATTATTACAAGGGTATTTGTTAGGCTTCTTCCCACTAGTTTTCGTGGTTATTTATATAAAAAAGTTATCAGGAGATTTTTATGAACTCACCTCTTGTCCCAATTATATTAAGTGGTGGTAATGGTACTAGGCTTTGGCCACTATCCAGGGAAGAATATCCTAAGCAGTTTTTAAAACTAACAGACTCAATGTCAATGCTGCAATCAACGATATCTCGGTTAGCCACATTAAACACTTCCTCTCCAGTTGTAATATGTAATGAATTACATAGATTTATTGTTGCAGAACAGCTTAGGCAATTAAATAAATTAGATAATAATATTATTTTAGAACCATTAGGGCGTAATACAGCACCAGCTATTTGTATTGCTGCTTTGATTTTAAAAATGAAATGCCCAAATGAAAATCCACTTATGCTGGTTCTCCCTGCAGATCACTCAGTAAAAAATGTAGAAATCTTTTGTGATACTATAAAAAATGCTATTTCATTTGCTGAAGCTGGTAATTTGGTTTCTTTTGGTATCAAACCTACTCGTCCTGAAATAGGGTATGGATATATACAAAAGGGCAAAGTGTTATCTGACAGTAATACATTTGAGGTCAGTGAAGTTAGATCTTTCGTAGAAAAACCTAATCTAAAAAAAGCAGAAGAATTTATAGAAAAAGATGAGTATTATTGGAATAGTGGTATGTATTTGTTCAGTGTTGAACGTTACTTACAAGAATTAGCATTATACCGACCAGACATAGTTAAAGTATGCCAGGAAACTGTTAATAATATTCATTATGATATGGATTTTATTAGATTGGACGAGAAGATATTTCGGAACTGTCCAGAGGATTCTATTGATTATGCTGTAATGGAGAAAACAAAGGATGCTGTTGTTGCTACGATGGATATCGGTTGGAATGATGTTGGGGCATGGTCATCACTTTGGGAATTAGGAGAAAAAGATCCCGCAGGTAATGTTATTATGGGTGATATTATTTGCCATGAGACAGAAAATAGTTATATTTACACTGAGTCGGGATTAGTGGCAACTATTGATATTCAAGATCTTGTTATAATCCAGACTAAAGATTCATTATTGGTTTCCAAACGTGACTCAGTACAAAATGTAAAAAACATTGTTCAATATCTTAATTTGTCAGGACGCAAAGAACATAAAGAACATAGGGAAATTTTTAAATCATGGGGACGATGTGATTCAATAGATAGTAGTGAAAAGTACGGCTATCAGGTAAAACGAATAACAGTGAATCCTCGTGAAAGATTATCGTTGCAATTACACCATCATCGTGCAGAACATTGGGTCATTGTAATGGGAATTGCTAAAGTGACAGTTGCAGAACAAATGAAAATTCTAAAAGAGAATGAGTCGGTATATATTCCCGCAGGCACGAAACATAGTTTAGAAAACATTGGTGAAACACCACTTATATTAATTGAAGTTTGGACAGGTTCTTGCCTTAATGATGATGATATCATTCGATTTTAATGATGGATATGGTAGCGTTTAAAATTAGAGAGTATAAATAATGTTAACCTGTTTTAAAGCCTATGATATTCGCGGAAAATTAGGTGAAGAACTGAATGAAGATATCGCATGGCGCATTGGGCGAGCCTATGGCGAATTTCTTAAACCGAAAACCATTGTATTAGGCGGTGATGTCCGCCTCACCAGCGAAACCTTAAAACTGGCGCTGGCAAAAGGTTTACAGGATGCGGGCGTCGATGTGCTGGATATCGGCATGTCCGGCACCGAAGAGATCTATTTTGCCACGTTCCATCTCGGTGTTGATGGCGGCATTGAAGTCACTGCCAGCCATAATCCGATGGATTACAACGGCATGAAGCTGGTACGTGAAGGGGCTCGTCCGATCAGCGGCGATACCGGACTGCGCGACGTCCAGCGTCTGGCGGAAGCCAATGACTTCCCCCCCGTCGATGAAACCAAACGTGGTAGCTATCAGAAAATTACCCTGCGTGACGTTTACGTTGATCACCTGTTCGGTTATATCAATGTCAAAAACCTTACGCCGCTCAAGCTGGTGATCAACTCCGGGAACGGTGCGGCAGGGCCGGTGGTGGATGCCATTGAAGCCCGCTTTAAAGCCCTCGGCGCACCAGTGGAATTAATCAAAGTACACAACACGCCGGACGGCAATTTCCCCAACGGTATTCCTAACCCGCTACTGCCGGAATGCCGCGACGACACCCGCAATGCGGTCATTAAACACGGCGCGGATATGGGCATTGCCTTTGATGGCGATTTTGACCGCTGTTTCCTGTTTGACGAAAAAGGGCAGTTTATCGAGGGCTACTACATCGTCGGCCTGCTGGCAGAAGCGTTCCTCGAAAAAAATCCCGGGGCGAAGATCATCCACGATCCGCGTCTTTCCTGGAACACCATCGATGTGGTGACTGCCGCAGGCGGTACGCCGGTGATGTCGAAAACCGGACACGCCTTTATTAAAGAACGTATGCGCAAGGAAGACGCCATCTACGGTGGCGAAATGAGCGCGCATCATTACTTCCGTGATTTCGCCTACTGTGACAGCGGCATGATCCCGTGGCTGCTGGTAGCCGAACTGGTATGCCTGAAAGGAAAAACGCTGGGCGAACTGGTGCGCGACCGGATGGTGGCGTTCCCGGCAAGCGGTGAGATCAACAGCAAACTTGCGCAGCCCGTTGAGGCTATTAACCGCGTCGAACAGCACTTTAGCCGCGAGGCGCTGGCGGTGGATCGCACTGACGGCATCAGCATGACCTTTGCCGACTGGCGCTTCAACCTGCGCTCCTCCAACACCGAACCGGTGGTCCGTTTGAATGTGGAATCTCGCGGTGATGTGCCGCTGATGGAAGAAAAAACTCAACTAATTCTTGATTTACTTAGAAATCAAGTTGACTGAAGAATGAGCATTACACAGAGCCATATATACAATGTTAATGCCATGAATGTGATAAAGCCCATGTAACTCTATTCATTATGACTCTGTCTGAGTTAACATCAGCATCACATTCAAGCCGCGCAATCCCGCGGTGACCACCCCTGACAGGAGTAAACAATGTCAAAGCAACAGATTGGCGTCGTCGGTATGGCAGTGATGGGGCGCAACCTTGCGCTCAACATCGAAAGCCGTGGTTATACCGTCTCTATTTTCAACCGTTCCCGTGAAAAGACGGAAGAAGTTATTGCTGAAAATCCAGGCAAAAAACTGGTTCCTTACTATACGGTGAAAGAGTTTGTTGAATCTCTTGAAACGCCTCGTCGCATCCTGTTAATGGTGAAAGCAGGTGCAGGCACGGATGCTGCTATTGATTCCCTGAAACCATACCTCGATAAAGGCGACATCATCATTGATGGTGGTAATACTTTCTTCCAGGACACCATTCGTCGCAACCGTGAGCTTTCCGCAGAAGGTTTTAATTTCATCGGTACTGGTGTTTCCGGTGGTGAAGAGGGCGCGCTGAAAGGGCCTTCCATCATGCCTGGTGGTCAGAAAGAAGCCTATGAACTGGTTGCGCCAATCCTCACCAAAATTGCTGCCGTAGCTGAAGATGGTGAACCGTGTGTTACCTATATTGGTGCCGACGGTGCAGGTCACTACGTAAAAATGGTTCACAACGGTATTGAATACGGCGATATGCAGCTGATCGCGGAAGCCTATTCTCTGCTGAAAGGTGGGCTGAACCTTTCCAACGAAGAACTGGCACAGACTTTCACCGAGTGGAATAACGGTGAGCTGAGCAGCTATCTGATCGACATCACTAAAGATATCTTCACCAAAAAAGATGAAGACGGTAACTACCTGGTCGATGTGATTCTGGATGAGGCAGCTAACAAAGGTACTGGTAAGTGGACCAGCCAGAGTGCGCTGGATCTCGGTGAGCCTCTGTCACTGATCACTGAATCAGTGTTTGCACGTTACATCTCTTCTCTCAAAGAGCAGCGTGTTGCGGCGTCTAAAGTACTGTCCGGTCCGCAAGCACAACCTGCAGGCGACAAAGCTGAATTCATTGAGAAAGTTCGTCGTGCGCTTTATCTGGGTAAGATTGTTTCTTACGCTCAGGGCTTCTCACAGCTACGTGCCGCGTCTGAAGAGTACAACTGGGATCTGAACTATGGTGAAATCGCGAAGATCTTCCGTGCTGGCTGTATCATCCGCGCTCAGTTCCTGCAGAAAATCACTGATGCTTACGCTGAAAATCCGAAGATCGCTAACTTGTTGTTAGCGCCGTACTTCAAGAAAATCGCCGACGATTACCAGCAAGCTCTGCGTGATGTTGTAGCTTATGCGGTGCAAAACGGTATTCCGGTTCCAACCTTTGCCGCTGCGGTTGCTTATTATGATAGCTATCGTGCTGCGGTACTGCCTGCGAATCTGATCCAGGCACAGCGTGACTATTTCGGTGCGCATACTTATAAACGCATTGATAAAGAAGGTGTATTCCACACCGAATGGTTGGATTAATCTGATTTAATCAGTAATAAACTAAGGCCCGGCATTTATCGCTGGGCTTTTTTTTGCCATAAATCTTATAGACTAAATTTCATTGCTTAATATTAACTTAATAAATATTAGCTATTGTTATAAAGAAAATCTGAATTGTTTTTCGTTGCGTTGACCACTCATCACCGTAGCGTTAAAACTTTTAACTCTTATCAGGATGCTAAAAACATCATGATTCATAGTTAAGTTAATTCTGAGAGCATGAAATGAAAATCACCATTTCCGGTACCGGCTATGTAGGCCTTTCAAATGGGCTTTTAATCGCACAAAATCATGAAGTTGTCGCATTAGATATTTTACCGTCACGAGTCGCAATGCTGAATGATAGGATATCTCCTATTGTTGACAAAGAGATTCAGCAGTATTTGCAATCAGATAAAATATGCTTTAATGCCACTTTAGATAAAAATGAAGCTTACCGGAATACAGATTATGTGATTATCGCAACTCCGACTGACTATGATCCTAAAACTAATTATTTCAATACATCCAGCGTAGAATCAGTAATTAAAGATGTAACAGAGATAAATCCCCAGGCGGTAATGGTTATCAAATCCACGGTTCCGGTAGGTTTTACCGCCGCTATGCATAAGAAATACCACACCGAAAATATTATTTTCTCCCCCGAATTCCTTCGCGAAGGTAAAGCCCTTTACGATAATCTTCATCCTTCTCGTATCGTGATCGGCGAACGTTCTGAACGTGCAGAGTGTTTTGCCGCGTTATTACAGGAAGGGGCAATCAAACAAAATATTCCAACCCTGTTTACTGATTCAACAGAAGCTGAAGCAATTAAACTTTTTGCTAATACCTATCTCGCGATGCGTGTGGCGTACTTTAACGAACTGGATAGCTATGCAGAAAGTTTAGGATTGAACACCCGTCAAATTATTGAAGGCGTTTGTCTTGATCCACGCATCGGCAACCACTACAACAATCCATCATTTGGTTACGGTGGCTACTGTCTACCGAAAGATACTAAGCAGCTGTTGGCAAACTATCAGTCTGTTCCCAATAATATTATCTCTGCCATCGTTGAGGCTAATCGTACCCGGAAAGACTTCATCGCCGATGCTATCTTGTCGCGCAAACCTAAAGTAGTTGGAATATATCGTCTGATAATGAAGAGTGGTTCGGATAACTTCCGCGCTTCGTCCATTCAGGGGATTATGAAACGGATCAAAGCTAAGGGTGTTGAAGTTATCATTTATGAACCAGTGATGAAGGAAGAATCGTTCTTCAACTCGCGACTGGAACGTGACCTCACAACGTTTAAGCAACAGGCTGATGTCATCATTTCTAATCGTATGTCTGAAGAGCTTAAGGATGTAGCAAATAAGGTCTATACTCGTGATCTTTTCGGTAGTGACTAACCTATTGTTACCATGATGGTTTTCTGTACGCACGCCATTTAATGCTCGTGGAGTAATTCAGTATTTTTATTGTTACTCCTATGGCATTCATACAGATTATCGCTAAACTATGGCGACCTGAAATTTTCCGTCTGTTAGGGTAATGATGAGAGTTGAAAATAATAATATTCCTGGGCATAACCATGACCCGGAACAGATTGATTTAATTGATTTACTGATGCAGTTGTGGCGTGGGAAGGTGACAATCTTCATCACTGTTATTGTGGCAATCGCTCTGGCTATCGGATATCTGGCGGTCGCGAAAGAGAAATGGACGTCGACAGCCATTGTTACTCAGCCAGATGTGGGGCAAATTGCTGGCTATAACAATGCCATGAATGTTATCTATGGTCCGGCAGCACCGAAAGTGTCGGATTTACAGGAGGCGTTAATTGGTCGCTTCAGTTCTGCCTTCTCTGCATTAGCCGAAACGCTGGATAATCAGGAAGAACCAGAAAAACTGACCATTGAACCTTCTGTTAAAAATCAGCCGTTGCCATTAGCTGTTTCTTATGTCGGGCAAACTGCGGCTGACGCACAGAAGAAGCTGGCTGAATATATTCAACAGGTTGATGACCAGGTGAATAAAGAGCTGGAAAAGGACCTGAAAGATAATATTGCTTTGGGTATGAAAACCCTGAAAGACTCTTTGAAAACGCAGGAAGTGGTGGCACAGGAGCAAAAAGATCTGCGTATCCGCCAGATTCAGGAAGCGTTGCAATATGCGAATCAGGCGCAGTTGGCAAAGCCACATATTCAACAGACCGAAGACGTAACGCAGGATACGTTGTTCCTTCTGGGGAGTGATGCACTGGAATCGATGATCAAGCATGAAGCGACCCGTCCGCTGGTTTTCTCTCCTGGCTACTACCAGACTCGTCAAAACCTTTTGGATATCGAAAGCCTGAAGGTTGATGATCTTGATATAAATGCCTACCGTTACGTTATGAAACCCACACTGCCAATTCGTCGCGATAGCCCGAAAAAGGCCATCACACTGATTCTGGCTGTGCTGCTGGGCGGTATGGTTGGCGCGGGGATTGTGCTGGGGCGTAATGCGCTGCGCAATTACAACGCGAAATAATCTTTTTAGCTTTAATGAAAACGGGCAGGGTGGTGACACCGTGCCCGTTTTTTGTTGCTGGATGCGACAAAAACATCACATCCAGTCAGCCCCAATTCACTGATGCCGCTTGCGTAAGTTCTCAATCACCGTCGTTAAATCCAGATCCTGATCCTGCAACAATACCAGCAGGTGATACATCAAATCAGATGCTTCGTTGGTCAGTTCAAAGCGGTCATGTACCGTCGCGGCCAGTGCGGTTTCCACGCCTTCTTCACCAACTTTTTGTGCGATACGCTTGGTGCCGCTGGCATACAGTTTGGCGGTGTAGGAGGTTTCCGGATCGGCAGATTTGCGCTCGGCGAGCAGTTGTTCCAGTTGATACAGGAACAGCCACTGGTGAGCGGTATCGCCGAAGCAACTACTTGTGCCTTTATGGCAGGTTGGGCCGATGGGATTCGCCAGCACCAGTAGTGTGTCGTTGTCGCAGTCCGGCGCAATGCTCACTACGTTGAGGAAATTGCCCGACGTTTCGCCTTTGGTCCACAGTCGCTGCTTAGTGCGCGAGAAGAAAGTGACTTTGCCGCTTTCGATGGTTTTGTCTAAGGCTTCCGGGTTCATGTAGCCCAGCATTAACACTTCGCCGGATACCGCGTGTTGCACAATCACTGGCATCATCCCGTCGGTTTTTTCCCAGTCCAGTTCGCGACGTTGTTGTTCTGTTAACATATCCTGATCTCCACGCCCTGTGTTGCCAGGTACGCTTTTAATTCACCAATATTGATTATTTGTTTGTGGAATACGGACGCTGCCAGCGCGCCGTCAACGTCGGCATCGCGGAAGGCTTCGAGGAAGTGTTCCATAGTGCCCGCGCCACCGGAGGCAATCAGCGGGACGTGGCAAACTTCACGCACTTTTTTCAGTTGTTCGAGGTCGTAACCGTTACGCACGCCGTCCTGATTCATCATATTAAGAACGATTTCTCCGGCACCGCGTTTTTGAACTTCCTGTACCCAGTCGAGCGTTTCCCATTGAGTGACGCGGGTGCGGTTTTCATCGCCGGTATATTGATTAACGTGATACTTGCCGGTTTCTGCGTCGTACCAGGTATCAATGCCTACCACAATACACTGCACGCCAAAACGATCTGCCAGACGGGTGATCAATGTCGGATCTGCCAGCGCAGGGGAGTTGATGGATATTTTATCCGCACCAAAAGAAAGAATTTTGGCAGCGTCATCCAGGGACTTAATCCCGCCAGCTACGCAGAAGGGAATATCGATCACTTCCGCCACGCGAGATACCCAGCTTTTATCTACCACACGTCCATCGCTGGAAGCGGTGATATCGTAGAACACCAGCTCGTCAGCGCCTTCTTCGGCGTAGCGTTTTGCCAGCGGCACGATATCGCCAATGATTTCATGGTTGCGAAACTGTACGCCTTTCACCACCTGACCATCACGAACGTCGAGACACGGAATTATGCGTTTTGCCAACATGCGATGGCCTCCTTCACGGTGAATTTACCTTCCAGTAATGCCCGACCAACTATTACGCCGCGCACGCCAGTATCACGCAGGGCAGCGACATCATCAATGTCGCCAATGCCGCCGGAGGACTGAAACGCCACCTGCGGATATCTGGCACACACTTCTTCATATAAAGAGACGTTTGAGCCTGCCAGCGTGCCGTCGCGCGAGATATCGGTACACAGCACATGTTTCAGGCCGACGGGCAGATAGGTTTCCACCAGTTGTTCCAGTGAAACGCCCGAGTTTTCTTGCCAGCCGCACACTGCCACCTGTTTGTTGCCTTGCTCGTCAATGCGTACATCCAGCGCCAGCACCAGCGCATCGGCACCGAAGCGTTCAAACCAGCCTTTCACCATGTCGGGTGATTTCACTGCGGTGGAGCCGACTACGACGCGCGCAACGCCTGCTTCCAGTAATGCTGCCACGTCTTCTTCGCTACGTACGCCGCCGCCAACCTGCACAGGAACGTTAACGCCTGCGACCAGCGTTTTAATCAGGGGGATTTGGCGTTTAGCCGGATCTTTTGCCCCGGTCAGATCCACCAGGTGCAGCACTTCGGCACCCTGCGCGGCGTAATCCTTTAAGCGCAGCAGCGGGTCGTTACCGTAATCACGCTGTTTGCCGTAATCGCCCTGATGGAGACGCACCACGGTGCCGTCGATTAAATCTAATGCTGGAATAATCATTACATCTCCAGGAAGTTTTTCAGCAACTTAGCGCCAGCGGCACCAGAACGCTCCGGGTGGAACTGCACGCCGTAGAAGTTATCTTTTTGTACCGCAGCGGTGAACGGTTCGCCGTAGTTACACTGGGCGATGGTCCACGGATTGACCGGCATTGCGTAGCTGTGAACAAAGTAAAAGTACGCGCCGTCTTCAATTCCCTGAAAAAGACGGTTGCCCGCCTGCGGGTAAACGCGATTCCAGCCCATATGCGGCAGCGGCAGACCAAAGTCGGTCATTTTCGGTACATCTTCGTCGATGATGCCCAGCAAATCGACGCCGTTGCTCTCTTCGCTGCGTCGTCCCAGTAGTTGCATTCCTAAGCAGATGCCCAGCACCGGTTGGGTACAGGCCTTGATGAGATCAAACAGTTCGCGCTCACGCACCTGATCCATCGCCGCTTGTGCAGTGCCGACGCCGGGTAAAAAAAGTTTATCGGCCAGCAACACTACGTCCGGGTCACGGCTGACTTTCGGTTCATAGCCGTGACGCGCAATGGCTGACCTCACTGAGTTCAGATTGGCGCAGCCGGTATCAAGGATCACCACGTTCATCACAGCACTCCTTTCGACGAGGGCAGGGTGTCGCCTTCCACGCGGATGGCCTGGCGCAGGGTACGACCAAAGGCTTTAAAGAGACTCTCTACACGGTGGTGATCGTTTTTACCTTTGGTTTTCAGGTGCAGCGTCACGCCCATGGTGTATGAGAGCGAACGGAAGAAGTGTTCGATCATTTCGGTACTGAGATCGCCCACGCGCTGGTAGGTAAACTCGGCTTTATATTCCAGATGCGGGCGACCTGAGATATCCAGCGCGCAGCGCGCAAGGCATTCATCCATCGGCAGGACAAAACCAAAGCGGCAAATACCGCGTTTGTCACCAAGGGCAATTTTTAACGCTTCGCCCAGCGCCAGACCGGTATCTTCGACGGTGTGGTGATCGTCGATATAGAGGTCGCCTTTAACGTTGATTTCCATACGGAAGCCGCCGTGGGTGGCAATCTGATCCAGCATGTGATCAAAGAAGCCAACGCCGGTGTTAATCTTGCTGCCACCTTCGCGATCCAGCCACACCTGAACGTCAATCTGCGTCTCTTTGGTGTTGCGTACCACGTGAGCGTAACGATCACGTCTGGTGAGTTGTTCGCCAATCATCGGCCAGTTCAGGGTTTCGCGATCGTAGCGTAAGCCATTAATACCCATGTTTTCTGCGAGTTGAATATCGGTCGCGCGATCGCCAATCACATAACTGTTGGCACGATCCATTGCTTGTTCAGCCAGGTAACGCTCCACCAGTTTTACTTTCGGCTTGCGGCAGTCGCATTCATCGGCGGGCAGGTGCGGGCAAATCAGCACTTCATCAAACTGTACGCCTTGCGAGGTGAAGATCTGCATCATCAGGTTGTGCGGACCATCAAAATCTGCCTGCGGGAAGCTTTGTGTCCCAAGACCATCCTGATTAGTGATCATCACCAGTTTATAGCCCGCTTTTTGCAGCTTCAGCAGCTCCGGGATCACGCCTGGTTCAAAGGCGAGTTTGTCAAAACGATCCACCTGAAAATCACTCGGCGGCTCGCTAATCAGGGTTCCATCGCGATCGATAAAAAGATACTTCTGACTCATCAAACTTGCTCCGCACGTAAGGCGTCAATGACGCGCTGGCTTTCTTCACGGGTTCCGACGGTAATTCGCAGGCAGCCGCTTAAAGAGGGTTGTTTATTCTGATCACGTAAGATAATGCCCTGATCCCACAAAGATTTAAACACCGCGCTGGAGGCTTTAAAGCGCGCCAGAATGTAGTTGGTTTCGGAGTCGAAAACCTGCTCCACGCAGGGAATTTCTTTCAGAGCGGCAATCAGATATTCGCGTTCTGCAATAATTTGCGCCACCCGTTCGCGCATGGCGACGATTCCCTGCGTGCTTAACGCCTGGGCGGCAATGTCGGCAACCGGCGTCGAGAGCGGGTAGGGGGCGATCACTTTCATTAACAGGTTGATGACTTCTTCATTTGCCAGCGTAAACCCGCAACGAAGACCCGCCAGAGCGAAGGCTTTCGAAAGGGTACGCAAAATAGCCAGATGTGGATATTCCGCCAGCCAGCCCGCCAGCGATGCCTGCGGACAAAATTCAATATAGGCTTCATCAGCAACCACAATTGCCTTACCGCGAGTTAACTCCAGCAACGTGCGAAAATCCTGCGGGTTGATCAGTTGCCCGGTTGGGTTGTTGGGGCTGCAAATGTAGACCACTTTTACGCCGTCCAGCTTGTCGGAAATCCCCTGCAAGTCCAGTTGCCAGTTTTCCAGCGTCGGCACCGTGCGGCACTCGACGCCAATGGTTTCGGCGCTGACGCTGTACATGCCGTACGTTGGCGGGCAGTAGAGGATGGCGTCTTTGCCCGGTTCGCAAAAAGCGCGAATCAGCAGTTCAATACCTTCGTCCGCGCCACGGCTCACCAGCACCTGTTCCGGTTTCACGCCTGCATACTGTGCATAATTTTCAATGACCGCTTTCGGCTGACATTCCGGGTAACGGTTGAGCGTTTGCTGAGTAAGCTGAAACTCCACGGCTGTGGGATATTCGTTGGCGTTCAGCCAGACATCGCCGTTACCGCCCAGACGACGCGCCGACTGATACGGCGTCAGGTTGCGGACGTTTTCACGCGCTAAATCGGTAATAGTCACGGTGCTCATGCTTGCTCCTTCAGGGCGTTAACACGCAAAGTAACGGCATTTTTGTGGGCGGTCAGGCGCTCGGCGGCGGCCAGTGTTTCAATGGTTGAAGCCAGCGCGGAAAACCCTTCTTTTGACAGTTCTTGCACGGTCATGCGCTTCTGGAAATCCGCCAGGCCGAGACTGGAACAGGTGGCGGTGTAACCGTAAGTCGGCAGCACGTGATTGGTGCCGGAGGCGTAGTCGCCCGCCGATTCCGGTGACCAGTCACCAAGAAATACCGAACCGGCACTGGTGATGCCATCGACCAGTTCACGGGCGTTGCGGGTCTGAATGATCAGGTGCTCCGGGCCGTACTGGTTGGAGATCTCTACGCACTGCGCTAAATCGTTGGTCACGATCAGGCGACTGGCGCTCAGTGCCTGGCGGGCGGTTTCGGCACGCGGCAGTTCTGCCAACTGGCGTTCGACGGCTTCGGCAACGCGACGCGCCATATCAACATCGGGCGTCAGTAAAATCACCTGCGAGTCCGGGCCGTGTTCTGCCTGGGAGAGCAAATCAGAGGCGACAAAATCCGGTGTTGCGCCGCTGTCAGCAATCACCAGCACTTCCGACGGGCCTGCGGGCATATCGATCGCCGCACCGTCCAGACGCTGGCTCACCTGGCGTTTTGCTTCTGTCACAAAGGAGTTACCTGGCCCGAAAATTTTGTCCACTTTTGGCACGGATTCTGTACCGAACGCCAGCGCGGCAATGGCCTGAGCGCCGCCGACGTTAAACACGTCCTGCACGCCACACAGCTGCGCCGCGTAGAGGATCTCATCGGCAATCGGCGGCGGTGAGCACAGCACCACTTTATTGCAACCTGCAATACGCGCCGGAGTCGCCAGCATTAATACGGTTGAGAAGAGCGGGGCGGAGCCGCCAGGAATATACAAACCAACCGAAGCCACCGGGCGCGTGACCTGCTGGCAACGCACGCCTGGTTGAGTTTCGACATCTACCGGAGGCAGTTTTTGCGCAGTGTGGAAGGTTTCAATATTCTTTACTGCCACCGCCATTGCCTGTTTCAGCTCGTCGCTCAGGCGTTCGCAGGCTGCGGCAATTTCCTCTGCAGAAACTTTCAGTGCGGTAACCGTGGTTTTATCAAACTTCGCGCTGTATTCCCGCAGGGCATCATCGCCGCGTGCTTTCACGTTATCTAAAATTTCACGGACGGTACGGGTGATGCTTTCAGAGGCGGAGATCGCCGGGCGCATTAACAGCTGGCGTTGTTGTTCCGCAGTACAGCTATTCCAGTCAATGATTGTGTTAAAGCTCATGGCTATTACTCCATCATCTTCTCAATTGGCAGAACCAGAATCGAGCTGGCGCCCAGTTCCTTCAGTTTTTCCATGGTTTCCCAGAACAGGGTTTCGCTGCTGACCATGTGCATCGCTACGCGCTGTTGGTCACCCGCCAGCGGTAAAATAGTTGGGCGTTCAGCACCTGGCAGCAGGGCGATGACATCATCCAGACGTTCGGTCGGTGCGTGCATCATGATGTATTTTGATTCGCGCGCCTGGATCACTCCCTGTATACGGGTCAGCAGTTTGTCGATCAGTTGCTGTTTGGATTCTTCCATTTCGCCATCGCGCTGGATCAGGCAGGCTTTCGAGCGGTAGATAACTTCGACTTCGCGCAGGCCGTTGGCTTCCAGCGTGGCACCGGTGGAAACCAGATCGCAAATCGCATCCGCCAGTCCGGCGCGCGGAGCCACTTCGACAGAACCGTTCAGTAAGCAGGATTTAAAAGAGATACCTTTCTGGTCGAGATAACGTTTGAGCAGGTGAGGATAAGAGGTGGCGATACGTTTACCGTTTAAGGAGAGCGGGCCGTCCCAGGCTTCATCAACCGGCGTTGCCAGCGAAAGGCGGCAGCCGCCGAAATCGAGACGACGCAGGGTAAAGTAGCGCGGATCTTCTCCCTGGGCGCGGCGGTTAAGCAGTTCTTCTTCCAGCACGTTTTCGCCAATAATCCCGAGGTCAACCACGCCGTCCATCACCAGACCGGGAATGTCGTCGTCACGCACCCGCAGAATATCAATCGGCATGTTTTCTGCCATTGCGATCAGGCGCTGGGTGTGAAGATTGATTTTAATGCCACAGCGCGCCAGCAATTCGCGCGAGTCATCACTTAAACGGCCGGATTTCTGCATAGCTATGCGTAAACGAGTGTTGTCTGTCATTTTCTTCTTCCTCTTTAAACCTGTCTGAATCGTTATCAACCGCGCAATAAAAAAGCCCCCGGAAGATGATCTTCCGGGGGCTTTCTCATGCGTTCATGCACCACTGGAAGATCTGAATGTCTTCCAGCACACATCGCCTGAAAGACTAGTCAGGATGATGGTGATGATGGTGGTGTTTAAATTGAACGCGTGTCATAAAATTCTCTGTGAATGTTTATTCAACTGATGCCTTTTAACCTAAACCACTTTCACCTTAGAAAGCAAGGGCTTTTTTATATATTTTGTGACGATAGATTTGTTTAATGAATGAGCGGGGAAAGGAGGGGGCTAAGAGGGCTGTCCTCTAACCCGGCGACACCAAAAATAGCGAAGCCTGGGATTTTTCTTTTCACTGACCAATGCCTTGATCTACAGACTAATTAATAAATAGTTAATTGCCACTCATCATTGTACAACGACCTGTACAAAAGAGGAGGTTGATATGCGTACAATTAGCTACAGCGAAGCGCGTCAGAATTTGTCGGCAACAATGATGAAAGCTGTTGAAGATCATGCCCCAATCCTTATTACTCGTCAGAATAGCGAGGCTTGTGTTCTGATGTCACTCGAAGAATATAACTCCCTGGAAGAGACAGCTTATCTACTGCGCTCCCCCGCTAACGCCCGGAGATTGATGGACTCAATCGATAGCCTGAAATCAGGCAAAGGAACGGAAAAGGACATTATTGAGTGAAACTCATCTGGTCTGAGGAATCATGGGATGATTATCTGTACTGGCAGGAAACAGATAAGCGAATTGTTAAAAAGATCAATGAACTTATCAAAGATACCCGCAGAACGCCATTTGAAGGTAAGGGGAAGCCAGAACCCCTGAAACCTAATTTGTCAGGCTTCGGGTCCCGACGCATTACAGAGGAGCATCGTCTGGTATACGCGGTTACTGACGATTCACTGCTCATTGCAGCCTGTCGTTATCATTATTGAAGAGATTCATTCATAGAATGAATTGTCAGTTTTGATACGCTGGCGTAGCCTTATAGATCTAAGGTGTATCAGGAGAAAACGGATGAAAAAGGTCGCAATTGTCGGGTTAGGGTGGTTAGGTATGCCGCTGGCGATGTCACTTTCAGCGCGAGGCTGGCAGGTCACCGGGAGTAAAACCACACAAGATGGCGTCGAAGCGGCCCGAATGAGCGGGATTGATAGCTATCTGCTTCGCATGGAGCCTGAGTTAGTTTGTGATTCTGACGATCTGGATGCCCTGATGGATGCCGATGCGCTGGTCATTACGCTTCCTGCACGTCGCAGTGGCCCCGGCGATGAGTTCTATTTACAAGCTGTGCAAGAGCTGGTGGATAGCGCGCTGGCTCATCGTATTCCCCGCATTATTTTTACCAGCTCAACGTCTGTCTATGGCGATGCACAAGGCACTGTGAAAGAAACTACCCCGCGTAATCCGGTGACCAATAGTGGACGAGTATTAGAAGAACTCGAAGACTGGCTGCACAATTTACCCGGTACTTCGGTCGATATTCTGCGTCTTGCGGGTCTGGTCGGACCAGGGCGCCATCCCGGACGCTTCTTTGCCGGAAAAACCGCGCCTGACGGTGAGCACGGTGTTAATTTAGTCCACCAGGAAGATGTTATTGGCGCTATCACCCTGTTGTTACAGGCACCTAAAGGCGGACACATCTATAATATATGTGCGCCAGCTCACCCTGCGCGCAATGTTTTCTATCCACAGATGGCTCGTTTACTGGGGCTGGAACCCCCGCAGTTCAGAAATAGTCTGGACAGCGGTAAGGGTAAAATTATTGATGGCAGTCGGATTTGCAATGAACTGGGATTTGAATACCAGTATCCCGATCCGCTGGTAATGCCGCTGGAGTAAACGATCACGCCAGCAGGACGCCGCATACACTGCAAGGGGGCGTGTATGAAACCACTGCTGGATGTGTTGATGATCCTTGATGCCTTAGAAAAGGAAGGCAGTTTTGCGGCGGCGTCGGCCAAACTCTATAAGACGCCGTCCGCTCTGAGTTATACCGTTCACAAGCTGGAAAGCGACCTTAATATTCAATTACTCGATCGTAGCGGACACCGCGCTAAATTCACCCGTACCGGAAAAATGCTATTAGAGAAAGGGCGAGAAATACTCCACACTGTTCATGAACTGGAAAAACAGGCGATCAAACTTCATGAAGGCTGGGAAAACGAGCTGGTGATTGGAGTAGACGACACTTTCCCTTTTTCTCTGCTTGCGCCGCTCATTGAAATCTTTTATCAACATCACAGCGTGACGCGCCTGAAGTTTATCAATGGCGTGCTCGGTGGTTCCTGGGAGGCGCTGACCCAGGGGAGGGCGGATATTATTGTCGGCGCGATGCATGAACCACCGTCTTCCAGTGAGTTTGGCTTTTCTCGTCTGGGTGATCTGGAGCAAGTTTTCGCTGTGGCACCGCATCATCCTTTAGCACTGGAAGAAGAACCGTTAAACCGACGAATTATTAAACGATACCGGGCAATAGTGGTAGGCGACACGGCACAGGCAGCCGCGTCCACAGCCTCGCAAATACTCGACGAACAAGAAGCCATAACCGTATTCGATTTTAAAACCAAGCTGGAGCTACAAATCAGCGGTCTTGGTTGTGGCTATTTACCCCGCTATCTGGCGCAACGTTTTCTCGATAGTGGCGCGTTAATTGAAAAGAAAGTGGTCGCCCAGACTCTTTTTGAACCGGTCTGGATTGGCTGGAACGAACAGACCGCAGGGCTTGCCAGCGCATGGTGGCGGGATGAGATTTTAGCAAATAGTGCGATTGCTGGAGTTTATGCAAAATCTGATGACGGAAAATCAGCCATTTAAATAAAAAATTTTATGACAAGCCTCTCATTCTCTTGTCATTTACCCCCCATTTAGGCACAATGCGCCGCTGTCAAAAAATGACTAAAAACCGACGTTTTATCCGCGTCGGTTATTTTTTGCTTCAAACCAATCATTCATACCAAGAGGCCGGGCTTCGTACCGGATAGATATTTACTAAAAATCGACAGTTGTTGTCGCTGAGGAATCCAAAAAAATGGGGCAATTTTTTGCTTACGCGACGGTTATCACCGTAAAGGAGAATGACCATGTCGCATAACGTTACTCCAAACACCTCTCGCGTGGAATTGCGTAAAACGCTTACGTTAGTTCCGGTTGTAATGATGGGTCTTGCCTATATGCAGCCGATGACGCTGTTTGATACTTTTGGTATCGTTTCAGGCCTCACGGATGGTCATGTGCCGACAGCCTATGCGTTCGCATTAATTGCGATCCTGTTTACGGCTCTGAGCTACGGGAAGCTGGTTCGCCGCTATCCTTCTGCTGGCTCTGCATACACTTACGCCCAGAAATCCATTAGCCCGACCGTTGGCTTTATGGTGGGTTGGTCTTCTCTGCTCGACTATTTGTTCGCGCCGATGATCAACATTCTGTTGGCGAAAATCTATTTTGAAGCCCTGGTGCCTTCCATCCCATCGTGGATGTTTGTGGTGGCGCTGGTGGCCTTTATGACCGCCTTTAACCTGCGTAGTCTGAAATCCGTAGCGAACTTCAACACGGTAATCGTAGTGTTGCAGGTTGTGCTGATCGCGGTGATTCTGGGCATGGTAGTTTACGGCGTATTTGAAGGTGAAGGCGCTGGTACGCTGGCGAGCACCCGTCCGTTCTGGTCTGGCGATGCGCATGTTATCCCAATGATTACCGGTGCGACGATCCTGTGCTTCTCCTTTACAGGTTTTGACGGCATCAGCAACCTGTCGGAAGAAACCAAAGATGCAGAGCGCGTGATCCCGCGTGCGATTTTCCTGACCGCGCTGATCGGCGGCATGATCTTCATCTTTGCAACTTACTTCCTGCAGCTGTACTTCCCGGATATCTCTCGCTTTAAAGATCCTGATGCGTCACAGCCTGAAATCATGCTGTACGTTGCGGGTAAAGCGTTCCAGGTTGGCGCGCTGATCTTCTCCACCATTACCGTACTGGCGTCCGGTATGGCGGCGCACGCAGGCGTAGCGCGTCTGATGTACGTAATGGGTCGTGACGGCGTGTTCCCGAAAAGCTTCTTCGGTTATGTACACCCGAAATGGCGTACCCCGGCGATGAACATTATCCTGGTTGGCGCGATTGCTCTGCTGGCAATCAACTTTGACCTGGTAATGGCAACGGCGCTGATTAACTTTGGTGCGCTGGTAGCATTTACCTTCGTTAACCTGTCGGTCATTTCGCAGTTCTGGATCCGTGAGAAGCGTAACAAAACGCTGAAAGATCACTTCCAGTATCTGTTCCTGCCGATGTGTGGTGCTCTGACTGTAGGTGCGCTGTGGGTTAACCTGGAAGAAAGCTCAATGGTTCTGGGGCTGATCTGGGCGGCAATCGGTCTGATTTACCTGGCTTGCGTGACGAAGAGCTTCCGCAATCCGGTTCCGCAGTACGAAGACGTTGCATAATCCTATCAAGCCGGATGGCATAACCATCCGGTAATTCACTAAAAACCGGAGTTTATCGCTCCGGTTTTTTCTTTTCAGACGATCTCTTCCGCGTACTGCCAAAGCGCCTTTAACAGCGACACTTTCTCTTTATCATCGGCATATTGTTGTGCCAGCATTTGCAATTCATCAGCATAATCTTGCAAAAACTCTGGCGTGAAGACCTGGCGACGGTGCTCCAGCCAGCGTTGCTGTTCGGCGTAGTCCAGCGTTCCTGGGAAGTTACGCGCACGATAATTGAACAACAGTTTCTCAATGCGTTTATCGACAAAGGTGATATCCAGTGCTGGTAAATTACGCGGCTCGGTTTCCAGTACAATTTTCATTGCTGCACGATCGGCGTCGCTGAAAAAGCCGTTATAAAGCTGGGCATCCACGTTATCTGAAGGCGTAAATGGTTCGGCTTCAGCAAAGATCGCCACCACTTTTTCACGCACTTGCGGATTTTCACGCAGAATTTTCAGGTTATCGAGACAATGCTGGCGATTAATGCCCAGCCGATCGGCATCTTCCGGGCGAAGCGTATTCGCCTGTGCTAATACCGGACATTTATTAATATGCACCAGCTTAACCGGAACGGCGGCGTTATCGCCCAGATCGGCTTTCGCGGTATACAGGCGCTCGCGCAGCGTGTCGCTATCCAGTTCCAGTAATGGCGAAATATCTCCTGCTAAATCCACCATAATCACGGCATTACGATTTTCAGGATGCCATGCCAGCGGCGCAACCCAACTGGTATTGCCGCGCCATGCACCAAACATACCGGAAACGTGTACCAGTGGTTTCATCTGTGGCACATCAATCAACGCCATCAATTTGTGCTTGTTGCGATGGCTGTAGAGATAATCAAACAGGCGTGGCTGACGCGTTTTTACCAGTTTTGCCATCGCAATAGTGGCGTACACATCAGCCATCGCATCGTGGGCGTTGCTATGTTCAATACCATTCGCTTTGGTTAAATGTTCAAGGCGAAAACTCGGTAGACCGTCATCATTTTCAGGCCAGTTAATCCCCTCTGGACGCAGGGCATAACAGGCACGCATGACGTCCAGCAGATCCCAGCGAGAGTTATCATGCTGCCAACTCCAGGCGTAGGGATCGTAGAAATTACGATAAAAAACGTTGCGTGTGACTTCGTCATCGAAACGTACATTGTTGTAGCCCAGAATACAGGTCTTCGGGACGGTAAAAAGCGAATGAATGCGAGCGGCAAACGCGGCTTCGTTTTCTCCTTTCGCCCGCGCTTCCTGCGGGGTAATACCAGTGATTAATACTGCTCCTGGCTGGGGTAAATAATCATCCGCAGGCTTGCAATAAAAAACCTCTGGTTCGCCGATGATATTGAATTCGCTATCGGTGCGAATGGCAGCGAACTGCGCAGGGCGATCTAACGCAGGGTGCGTGCCAAAGGTTTCATAATCGTGAAAGAGGAAGGTAGGTTGTTTATCTGTGTCTGTCATTGTCTAGCATTGTCCACTGTAGTTAATTAACTGTCTGTTATAACTCGAAAAACAACCATTTTTTCACCTGAGTATGTCTACGAACGTCAAATATAGTTGTTTACTGTGCGCTGTTGTCCATGTGATATTGTGTACCAGATGTGTACCAAACTATTATTTCTGAGCGTACCAAATATTATTTATGGCTATAAGCGACACAAAACTGCGTACTATTTATGGTAAACCATATTCGGGCCCACAAGAAGTGGCTGATGCCGATGGCCTCAGCGTGTACTGACCCCAAAAAGTTGGACAGTTAAACACGAGGCATATAGGTCTGATTCC
>NZ_JABWMT020000043.1:0-23030 GCF_013368915.2 Escherichia sp. 93.1518 | reverse complement strand
TTTGACATATTAGGGGCTATTCCATTTCATCGTCCAACAAAATGGGTGCAGTACAGCGTACGAATTTCACCGAAGGGGGTCATCCAGTTCCAGTACCGCTATCGCTGGCATGGCAAGCCTAATCGACTTGGGCTTGGTCGATACCCATCCCTGTCTTTGAAGGATGCCAGACAGATCACTGCTGACTTGCGAAAGCTCTATTTCTCAGGAACGGATCCACGCACCTATTTTGAAGAGAAGGTGGAGAACTCCATGACGGTCGCCCAGTGTCTCGACTACTGGTTCGACAACTACGTCTCTACAACTCTCAGAGAAAAGACCCAGGCACTTTACCGATCAACGGTTATGAAGCGCATGCATGACGCCTTTCCTAATCGTCCGGCATCTTCTATCACGGTTAAGCAATGGGTTGACCTGCTTACCGAAGAAGAAAGAGATAATCCACGCCGAGCAAGGCAGGTGCTAAGTCAACTAAGATCAGCAATAAGTTGGTGCATGCGGCGTCAGTTGATAGATAGTTGCGCAATTATGAGCATCCAACCAAGGGACTTCGGCTCCCGCGCTGAGGTAGGGGATCGGGTACTGTCGTATCACGAACTGGCTAAGATTTGGCTTGCTATTGAAAGAAGCCGTGCGTCTACGTCAAATAAGCTCCTTCATCAGATGCTTATGCTGTGGGGGGCGAGGCTCTCAGAGCTTAGGCTGGCAACAAAGACAGAATTTGACCTGCTGGACAACGTATGGACCGTACCGAAAGAGCATAGCAAGATGGGTAATGTTATCCGCCGTCCAATCTTCGAACAAATTAAGCCTTTTCTCGAAAAGGCCATGACAACGTACAATGATGTTCTTTTCCCTGGAGAAGACATAAACAAACCGATCAGCATCGCTGCAGCTAACCGATTCGTAAATAGAATAAGGGGAGGGATGGATCTGGGTTACTGGCGAACACATGATTTCAGAAGAACGCTTGTTACACGTCTGTCCGAGATGAATGTCGAGCCTCATGTTACTGAGCGAATGCTCGGTCATGAACTTGGCGGGATAATGTCCGTATACAATAAACACGACTGGATAGAGGCTCAGCGCAAAGCGTATGAGCTTCACGCTGATAAATTGTTCTGGCACATCAGGAGCATTTCTGATTAACGCCACCGTTAAGAATCCACCCTTCAACAGCTTCACGAAGGTATGATTTGGGGTGGGTTCTGACTGGCTTCGGAAATCCGTGTCGTTTGGTATAGTTCCAGATTGTCTGACGTGATGAAACACCGAGCTTGTTCATCACTTCTTTCTCAGGAATCAGGCTGGTATCGGTCATCTTAATTCTCCAGGCAAAAAGAAACCGCCATCAGGCGGCTTGGTGTTCTTTCAGTTCTTCAATTCGAATATTGGTTACGTCTGCATGTGCTATCTGCGCCCACAGCATCCAGTGGTCATAGCAGTCGTTGATGTTCTCTGCTTCGATAACTCTGTTGAATGGCTCTCCATTCCATTCACCTGTGACTCGGAAGTGCATTTATCATCTCCATAAAACAAAACTCGCCGTAGCGAGTTCAGATAAAAGAAATCCCCGCGAGTGCGAGGATAGTTACTTGTTCATATTATTAATCGTCAATGTATTTTGAGCATTGTGGGCAATCATCAATCCCACAATACGATTCATATGCATCCTTTATTGCGTCGCGGGCTTCAGTAAGAGTATTGAATAAATTGCAGCTATTATCTTTTTGATATAGGTAAGTTCCTAATTTATAAGCAGAAGAAGCATCATTTCCGCTGTCTAAAATTACATCGTTATGGATTCTGCACCTTGCAAGAACTCCTGATCCCATAAGGGTCTGCATAGCCCATTGCTCTTGATCTTCACACAAATCATGAATGCTCATTTCAACACCTCTCTTCACGTTTCACACACGTTAAGATTAACAGTGTTTTTACATGCTTTGGAAGATTTATTTTATAAAAACTCTTTTAATACAAATAGATATAATAGTTCACTATTATAGCTCCTTTAATCGAGGCGGTTCTGGTAGAGGCATCCAGTGGGTTACACCGCCAATTGGCTCATCGTCGTCGTACTCCAATGCGGCTATATAGAACCCGTCACGACGAGAATAAGAAATCCCTGACATTACAATGCCATCCGAAACAACAATAATGTCACCCGTTTCTTCCGGCATTCGCTCACTACAGCTTATCCAACCATCCGGAGTTACCGGATAGTTGCTCGACAGCTCGTTCAACTTGTAAGTTTGGCTTACAGGTTCGGCTTCCAGCGATGCCAGCGCAATCCGTGCCAGTTCTTCCGCTTCTTCTGCTGGCAGTACAACGTTGCTACCAGGTCCGTATGTTTCGCGCCACTGCTTGATTGTCAGCAGTCGCTCTTTGGTAATAGTGGTCATAGCTATTTCACCTTAATCTCAACATTTCGCAGCTTTAGCTCTACTGGCAGGTCTGACTTTCCTGTTAACGCTAATGCGAGATTTTCTGGAGTAATGAGAGCAGTTATTGTTTTCCCCATCGCCAGACGAATAATCAGTCGTATCTCGCGATCGTCACATGCTCCTGGTCGAACAATTGATATTTGTCCGTTCATCTCACTCTCCTTTGATGCGAATGCCAGCGGCGCGGATAGATTTCCATTGTTCCCACATTCGGTTGAAGTCTGTGCCTGATAAGGTTGCGTTACGGTATCCGGTTTCGGTGCGCAATCCTTCAAGTGTCGATTTGGAAATACAAATTGAATGCATTACCCATGATTCAAACAAGTCACGCTCCCGAGCTTCGCAACTTTGTTTACTCATCTCTTCGATGCATTGTTTAGCTTCTAAATCAGCAATTCTGTCAACCACGGCATCAACGGCATCAGAAAAGTCGAACCAGTTACTCCACTCCGGCCTATCACCGGTTGCTGCAAAGTACATATCAGCTAAAGCAGACTCAGCATGGTCACGCTCGTTAATGAGTTGCTCTTCGCTTTTCTCCAGTTCAGCAATACGCTTACTTCCATCCGAGATAACACCTTCGTAATACTCGCGCTGCTCGTTGAGTTTTGATTTTGTCTCCTCAAGCTCAACACGCAGCTTCCCTACCGTTAGCGCAATATCCTCGTTCTCCTGGTCGCGGCGTTTGATGTATTGCTGGTTTCTTTCCCGTTCATCCAGCAGCGCCTGCACTACTTCAGGGTTGAAAGCTGCGATATAACGAGCGTTGTTCTCTGCGTTGTTCTGTCCATCAAAGCCGGTCCATTTGATAACGTCTTCACATCGTTTATCACCAGGTGTATGCACCGCATATGTACCAGTACCAGACGAAATAAATGCGACCCATTCACCCTGTGTTGCCAGTTGCGCCGCTTCACGCAGTGCCTGATAGTCAATTTTGCTCACTGGCTGCCTCCTTTGCTGGGCTTTCTAACTTCTGAGTGGTTGTATCAAACTCAAACAACTTAACCACGTCATCAAACAGGACATAATCGCCATCAGAATCTTCAGTCATGTCAGCGCCACAATCCTGACCGCACGAGTCACAACCACCCATATCAAGCTCGTATCGCTTCAGGTTTGCGATATTTGATAAATTCAGCGCCAGTACAGCAAGGTCATAAACCTCATCAGCGGTATACCCGGCACCATGCCCATACATTTCAATACGGGATATTATTTCTTCTACACGTTGTTTTGTGATCGTCATTTTTGCTCACCTCCCTGTTCTTCCAGAAAAATACGCATAGCCTCAAGCATCTCTTCGGTGTCATACGGTGACAACTTGTCACGCAGGATGTGTTCAATGCTGTTAATGAACTTGCGGATTGCTTTGCGTTCAATTTCAGCAAGGAAAGCGTCGGTGGCTGGGGTTTCGATATCGTTAATTTCAGGAAGAATCTCTTCCCATGTGGCGATATCGCCATTCAAATGCCATCCGGCAATTCCACTGGAGTTATCCGCAACACTGCGAACGGCTTCAATAGTTTCATGCATTGCCGCATTCTCCGCTGCCAGCGCCGCGCACTTGGCCTCCGCTTCAGCAAATTTACGCACCAGATATTCAGCGTTTGTTTCGTTAACCTTTAGATCTCGTGGGATGCATCTACCTTTCAGAAATCCATCCATCTCAATTAGTGACATTTGTTTCATTTCTTCCCACTCCGCCACATCGCATTCAGATATTTGTTGTCATTAACAGAACCGAAACTCTTTCTCTTAAGCAATTCCTCTCTCGATGGCATTGGCTTTACGCGTTGGCGAATAATCATTTCTGCCGGAAGAATGCCGGGATTGTATGCAAGTCCTCTCATAGTAAATTCCTCAGTCATTACTGATAGCGCCATAGCGTGAGCGGTAATTACGCAGGCGCGGGTCAATTTCAGGGAAGTGTGTATATGTTGCTTTGCGGAATGGTCGGATTGATGTCTGGTAAATTCGCTCGCGCTCTTCTTTCTCTGCAAGCCATATACAGTGGCGAAATTCCTTTTCCTCTTTCGTTTCCTGCGGTAGCGACATTATCAGGTCGTAGTTTTTTCTGAATTTATCCAGCACCTCCGATACGGAATTGCCGGAACAGCGGCGCGGGTCATCCGCACCATACTGAGGCGCTGGCATGATTTTCTCCTGATTAAATTGCGTGAATAGCGTGACGAGGGAAGGGGAGAGTTACTGGTGCAAAGGGTATATCGTCGTCAAAATCCATCGGAGGTTCGTTGTGTTGTGCTGGTGATGATTGCTGCTGTGGCTTCTGTGATTGCCTGCTGGCTGCTTGTTGTTTGCTGTCGCCAATGCCGCCAAGCATCTGCATCACGCCATTAATTCCGACATGAACCTCGGTTGTGTAACGGTCTTGCCCTGACTGGTCTTTCCACTTTCTTGTTCTCAGCATTCCCTCGAAATAAATCTGATCACCTTTTTTCACATACTGCCCTACGACCTCAGCCAGTTTCCCGGATACAGCAACACGATGCCATTCAGTCAATTCCTTTTGCTCGCCAGTATTTTTATCTCGCCATTGTTCTGACGTGGCTATTGTCAGGTTAGCGAACGCTGTTCCTGATGGTGAGTATCGAACTTCCGGGTCTTGTCCTACCCGACCAAGGATAATCACCTTATTTACGCCTCTGCTTGCCATTTATGCCGCCTGTTTTAGTTCGTTAACTCTGATGTTCATTACCTGAACGCATTTAGCCTGCGCTTCCTCGTTGCCAGCCATTAATTGCCAGTCACGCTGATAACGCTCGATGAGTTTTTTCTTGTCAGTTTCTGTTGACGCATAATCGCTGAAGTCTTTCAGGATTTGTTCGCAGTCAACCGATGGAGATTTCTGGTTGGTATTTTCTGGTGATGGTTTGTTATCTGATGCTGGGATTGCCCATCCCGGCAGCGATGGAGGGAGCCAGTAAAATCCTGTTCCATCCTTCAGTTTTGCCCTGTGCCACCCATGCTTTTTATCGAGAGATGTTTGTGCGAAACCTTCCTCAAGGTTATACAGATACCGACCGATTCCCCACTGAACGGCAGCACGCTTCATTGCACCTGAACGACCACCTTTGACGGCTTCTACCTGCGTGTTTTCAGCAGCATCCCATTTGGTTACCCATTCGGAATCAATCCTGATTGATATGCCGCATTCAACGCCTCCGTTGTTGGGAATATCGCGGTATTCATTGCGCCATCCTGCTTTGCCGCAAACATCGTCCAGGCGTTTCATGATTGCCCTGTTCGTGACATAAGCCAGCACCATAGCCCACACCTTTCCATCGCGTGTTTTACCGCTTTGCTGTATTCGCCATTCGATATCTTCAGGGCTGAATGGCTCATCGAATTTATTCAAATCCATAATTCACCTCAGAATGGACATGGCCCAAGTAAATAACGCTGATTTAATACTTCAGTCTTTGCCGCATTTAAAAATACGCGAACACCTTCACGATCTCCCTTTTGGCGATACATTAACGCCTGCTGCGTGTACATGCGTCTCTGTAACTTGCTCTCCTTCACTGTGGTTGCAAGTGACATGAATATCTCCTTCGTTACCGATTAATTCTTTCATCTGACGAATGAATTCTTCGTCTGACCAGTTATCTGTAAAACTCATTTCCTGCGATACCACGGAAGGTTGATAGCTGATTTCATCGCTTTATTTGCTTCAAGCCACATTTTTGAATCACCAATAAATCTGGCTATTACTGCTTTGTTTTGTGCAGCACGAAGCATCTGGTGATTGATGGCTATTTCATTGCGCATAACGCCTCCAGTTGTTTCTTTGCTGCTCTGATTAATTGTTTAACTCGGCGTGATAATTCAGATTCGTGCGGGTAGAAAGCGGACATGACGCCGCTACCCGCGAGCTGAAAGTGCATCATGGGTAACTCCTTATATTTGATTGCATAACGAAAATGCCTCTGGTGAAGCATTATTGGTATGCGGTAAAGCCGCGCTCAGGCGGCTTATTTGAAGACATCTATGAAATCAAGAACTGATGATATTTCGTGGTTGAACGATTTTCTTTTGTATCTTTCTATCGCAGAATCTACCTGGTGTTTATAGCCATCGTCGTTTGAGTATTTAACGAAGCATTCTATTGTCTCAGGCGTTACAGCTATAAGGCTCCACCAACCTTCATCAGATTGATATTCAAATCCCATGCTTTCAAGCCATCCAGCATATTTCCCTCCAGCATCTTGCCAGTGTGTTTTTTCTGCAAGGAAGCTGTTAACCGTCATATGTGCATCAAGGCATTTATCCAACTGTTTACCATTAAGTAGCCATGCGCTGACAGTTGCACAACCTAAATCAACTGATTGAGTAGAGATATTGAATTGGTCGTAATTATCTGGATTAACCAGAATATCTGTAATTTCCATAATTCCTCCGTCAAAAAAATTGCCCTCACATTAGAGGGCAAAGAAGATTTCCAATAATCAGAACAAGTCGGCTCCTGTTTAGTTACGAGCGACATTGCTCCGTGTATTCACTCGTTGGAATGAATACACAGTGCAGTGTTTATTCTGTTGTTTATGCCAAAAATGAAGGCCGACTATGCGGCCTCGGAAGGAAGTCCAATCATCTTATTCAAATCTTCTACCCGTAAAGCAGGAAGTGCTGTACTTGCTTTATCTGCTTCTTTTGGTAGCAATTCTTTGCTTTCAGGCCAAACTTCAATAAGTCGCTTAACTGTTGTGACTGAGTTTAAAGCAGCCCATACATTTGATTCGATATCCTTTTTCTTGGCTTCAAGTTTTTGTTGCAATGCGCAGATTTCATCAAACCTTTTTGTTATTTCGTGTTCTGCGTCAAACATGCATTTATCTTTAGTCGGAGTAGGGAGAAATATATCTTCTCCGTTGCCGTCTTTCCCATATGAATGCCATCCAACCCTTCTGCCAGATACAGTCAGATAAATCGAAGTAGAACGAACATCGCATGAGTAAAATGAACATCCCATCTTCTCAAGTTCTTCACTTATAGCTGCTAACTTGGATGATAACTGATCCACTTCCTCAGTTTTCTTTTTACCGCCAAACGCAATAACTCTGGCGTCAAGTGCAAGCTGGTTCTTTAACTTTGTTACTTCTTCAAGTTCAGTGAAAACCCCAGACTTAATTAAAGCGTTACGAGCGATTTCCTCTTTCATTCTCGTAGTTAAGCGGATTGATGACATATTAATTCCTCTCAAATAAGTGGTTTGCTGCCTAATTTCATTTTCTGGCGACCAACACAAGTCACGCCCATTTCACTGCGTGGCTTGCGGTAGTAAATTAGGTTTGTTCAGACAATAAAAAACCCACCGAAGTGGGTTATGACCATTTTTTATTTGGATTTCGTTGGTGAGCGTGATTAACAACTCTGTGCATTACATCCTCATATTTTTCATCTTCAATTTTTTCGACATCGCGAGGAAATGGTGTTGCTAATGCTTTGTCAACTTTGTCCATTGGTTCTTCATTAATCTTATATTCAGGACCGTCATCTATAGCATTAAATCCAGGTGTTACACCGTTTTTTAATGCATATGCTATCCTTTTTTCCCATCTCGCTATTCTCCTCCTGTCTCGAGATGTAAGACCTCTATCAGATACTTTTCTGTTTTGTCCGCGGTCAGGATTAACATAAATAGTCTTTTTCACCATAAGCATACTCAATAAGCACCGTACGGTAGTTTACTGTACAATTTTATTTTTTGGACTGCATGTATTTTGTTTCCTAATGGGTTTGAATCTTTGTAATAAATACTTCTATTTTTTCGAACGACTTCTTCTTTCTTCTTGCAGCAAAGGCTTCCTAGTGATGCTGCTTTGTCTGCTCTGACGCAACCAGAGAGCTTTAGCGCAATTTTTCGCGCCAGTGCTTCATTACTGCGTCGCTCGGCAATAAGTTCTGCTCTGCGAGCTTTGTAGCGGCTTTTTGCCGTACCTTTGGATTCTTTCCAGACAATGGTTACCATGATGGTCTCCTTTAAGTGGCTTTGGCGCATGACGCGTCGAGGTGCTTATCTTCTCGATCGCTGTCTTGCAGCTGCAATTCGCGCCATCCCCAAAACCACTCAAGTTCTGGTCTCAACGGTTAGGTTGAGAGTCCGTCGATGTTAAAGAGCCTGCCAATCTGTTCCGTTTGGCTTCCAGCGTCCTGCTGATGGCTTAAATTTAAGACTTCTTAATTTATTGGTCAAGTGCATTTTTGAAGAAAACTTAATTTTATGGGCGTGAATTTAGTTTGTCTTTGATTTTTAACGGGAAATAAAAAAGGGGCGAAAGCCCCTTAAGGAAGGTTTGCTAGCTTGGCATCAACGACAACGCCAATGATTTTACAGTTCCCATTGATTTCAATCATTGGGTATTGTGGATTGAGTGGTTTCAGGAATTTTCTACCGGCATCAATAACTAACTTTTTGAATGTTGCCTCGTTTTCTCCTTCAAGTTTGGCGACTACCAGCTTTCCATTACGTGGTTCGACTTCTGGGTCGACGAGAATAATCATCCCCTCAGGAATACTCAGTCCTGCCGGGGCAGTCATTGAATCGCCTTTAACGTCGAGCCAAAAAGAGTCTTCAGAACAATCTACCGTTGTGTCGTACCAGTTATCTATTGCACGCCTATGATATGGCTCTACAGCTTCCATCCAACATCCTGCGCTTACCCAACTAATTAGAGGATACGAACCTCTTGGATCATGCCTGCTGTGATAGGCAATGTTTGAAAGACTATCCTCTCCTTTCAACAGGTAATCAGGGGAGCACTGCAAAGCCTTGGCTAAGGCCAATAGGTTTTCGCCATTGGGCTCAGTTTCAGATCGCTCCCATTGGGAAATAGCAACATTAGACACGCCAACCATCTTGCCAAGGGCAGCCTGCCTAATCTTGAGTTCTTTTCTGCGAGCGCGAATACGCTCACCCATCAGTTGTGTATTCATAGTTAAGACATCTTAAATAAACTTGACTTAAGATTCCTTTGGTGGATAATTTAAGTGTTCTTTAATTTCGGAGCGAGTCTATGTACAAAAAAGATGTTATTGACCACTTCGGAACCCAGCGTGCTGTTGCTAAAGCACTAGGCATTAGCGATGCAGCAGTCTCTCAGTGGAAAGAAGTTATCCCAGAGAAAGACGCCTATCGATTGGAAATCGTTACAGCTGGCGCCCTGAAGTATCAAGAAAGTGCTTACCGCCAAGCGGCATAAGCAAATTGCTCTTTAACAGTTCTGGCCTTTCACCTCTAACCGGGTGAGCAAACATCAGCGGCAAATCCATTGGGTGTGCCGCTATAACTCAATATCAATATAGGAAAATTAACAAATGGCACAAGCAAGCTACAGCAAGCCAACACAGCGAGAAATTGATCGCGCTGAAACTGATTTACTCATCAACCTGTCAACGCTTACCCAGCGCGGTCTGGCAAAGATGATTGGCTGTCATGAATCGAAGATAAGCAGAACGGACTGGAGATTTATTGCTTCGGTCTTGTGTGCTTTCGGAATGGCATCAGACATCAGTCCGATTAGCAGGGCTTTTAAGTATGCGCTTGATGAAATCACAAAGAAAAAATCCCCGGTGGCCGCCGGGGACTCTAAGCAAATTGATATGCAATTCTGAGGGAATTACTGGATCAATCCACAGGAGTCATTATGACAAAACGTCGTAAGAAATACCAGGAAAAAGAAGAGATTCGACACCCTGATTCACCTGAGGGATTAGTGGTAGCCGCAGCAAATAACAGGGCGTTCGCAGAGCGCCTTGTTGGTGTTTACAGACTAGCCAAAGCAGGAGTGAAACATGGGCGTCGTTAAGTTAGCTGATTACAGGCCTCAACTTGAGGTCGTGGAGCATCGCGTGGCAGATACCGAAGATGGTTTCATGCGCGTTGCTAACGAGATTACCGACAGTCTGCTGATGGCTGATTTAACCGTCCGGCAGTTGAAGGTGATGCTCGCTATCATGCGCAAGACATACGGATTCAATAAGCCGATGGATCGACTCACAAACACGCAGATAGCAGCCATGACAGGTATTCATCACACTCATGTTTGCGCTGCCAAGCGCCAGCTTATCGAGCGTAAATTCCTCATTGCTGATGGCGTGAAAATCGGAGTGAACAAGGTGGTTTCTCAGTGGATTAGCCAGGGCAGCTTAACATTAGCTAAAACAGCTAATAAAACATTAGCCAAGTCGGCTAATGGGTATAAGCCAAGTCAGCTAAACACAAAAGACAATATACAAAAGACAATAAATACAAATACCCCCTTACCCCCTAACGGGGGCGGCGATGGGCAGGTTAAACCTGAACGTCGCAAGGCAGAACGAATCGACTACGAATCCTTCCTCAACGCCTACAACACCGAAGTCGGTGACAGGCTTCCACACGCTGTTGCGGTCAACGAGAAACGCAAACGCCGCCTGAAGAAAATCATCCCGCAACTGAAAACGCCAAACGTGGACGGTTTCAGAGCGTATGTCAGGGCGTTTGTGCATCAGGCCAAGCCGTTTTACTTCGGAGACAACGACACGGGCTGGACGGCAGATTTTGATTACCTGCTGAGGGAAGATTCGTTAACGGGAGTACGGGAAGGGAAGTTTGCAGACAGGGGGATTGCATGAAACAGGATATCGAAGCGAGCGTTATCGGTGGCTTGCTGATTGGTGGATTAACACCAACTGCCAGTGACGTTCTGGCAACGCTGGAGCCGGAAGCGTTTTCAATTCCGCTCTACCGGAAAGCCTTCGAGGTTATCCGCAAGCAGGCGAGAAACAGAAACCTAATCGACGCGCTGATGGTTGCCGAGGCGTGCGGAGAGGAGCATTTCACGTCAATCCTGATGACCAGCAAAAACTGCCCGAGTGCCGCAAACCTGAAGGGATATGCCGGAATGGTCGCGGATAACTATCACCGCCGTCTGGTGCTGGAAATCATGGATGAAATGCGTGAACCAATTCAGAGCGGAACCATCGACGCATCGAGTCAGGCGATGGATGAACTTGTAAAGCGTCTTTCAGCCATCAGAAAGCCACGTGACGAGGTTAAACCTGTACGGTTAGGGGAAATCATCACCGACTACACTGACACGCTTGACAGGCGTCTGAGGAACGGAGAAGAGTCCGATACCCTGAAGGCCGGAATCGAAGAACTTGATGCCATCACCGGAGGGATGAACGCGGAAGACCTTGTGATAATCGCTGCTCGTCCTGGTATGGGGAAAACCGAACTGGCGCTGAAGATTGCCGAAGGCGTTGCAAGCCGCGTTATTCCTGGTTCTGACGTCCGGCGCGGAGTGTTGATTTTCTCGATGGAAATGAGCGCATTGCAGATTGCAGAGCGAAGCATTGCCAACGCCGGGAGGATGCCGGTTAGCGTGCTGCGAAATCCTGCTTCGATGGATGACGAAGGCTGGGCGCGCGTTGCTAACGGCATGAGTCAGCTTGCAGATTTGGATGTATGGGTAGTCGATGCCTCGCGGTTATCGGTCGAAGAAATACGCTCAATCGCAGAACGGCACAAACAGGAAAATCCAAACCTGTCACTCATCATGGTGGATTATCTTGGCCTGATTGAGAAGCCGAAAGCAGATCGCAACGACCTCGCAATTGCTCACATCTCCGGAAGCCTGAAGGCGATGGCGAAAGACCTGAAAACGCCTGTTATCTCCCTAAGTCAGCTTTCGCGCGATGTTGAGAAGCGACCAAACAAACGCCCGACAAACGCAGATTTGCGTGATTCAGGAAGCATTGAACAGGACGCAGACTCAATCATCATGCTCTATCGGGAAGCTGTATATGACGAGAACAGTAGCGCCGCGCCATTTGCTGAAATCATTGTGACGAAAAACCGTTTTGGCTCGCTTGGTACGGTTTACCAGCGGTTCTGTAACGGACACTTTGTTGCATGTGACCAGGATGAAGCCAGACAGATTTGCACAACATCAAATGCACCCGCTGCACGTGGCAGGCGATATGCACAAGGGGCTGACGTATGACCATCTACATCACTGAGCTTGTAACAGGCCTGCTGGTAATCGCAGGCCTTTTTATTTGGGGGAGAGTAAATCGTGGCTGAGTTAATTTTCTCTGCATTGAGGATTCTCGGTGCTATGTGGATGGTGTCGACGTTCATTGTGGTTGTCGGAAGTTTTGTCCGGTTGGTAGGCGAAGGTAAAGACCTGGTGGGTGTGCTTTTCGGTAGCATTTTCCTGTGGGTGATTATCGGTGTTATGCCTGTTGTCGTAGCAAAAGTGGCGTGGCGTTTTGTGAGTTGAACTGAGGGTAAGTACCGATGGACGAATCAAGAAAGCAGTTTGAGGAATACGTTGCCAAAAAATTGAGATTACCATTCGAGATGATAACCGAGGCAAGAAATGGTGATAGGTACTTCGCATTTTCAAGCATGGATATTCGTCACTCCTTAAATGAGTGGTGGACTTTATGGCAGGCATCGCGAGCAGATATTGAAATAACCGCGCCAAAGTTTATCGACAGCAGAGAAGCATTAGCCAAAGGGTTTACTGTTGATTATTCCAATGGCTTCGGTGATGCAATGGATGCTTATGAGGAAAACATCCGCGCTGCTGGAGTCAAAGTGAAGGAGTAACGATGAAGCAGACAATCTTCCTCCGAAGTAAGCAACAACAGCAAGCCGCAATCAACGCCATCCTCGCAACACCACTCGATAAAGACAAGCCAGTCACCATCCGCATTACTGACTACAAGCGCAACCTTGACCAGAACGCAAAATTTCACGTGATGCTGGCGGATATCGCTCGTCAGGTTCAATGGTGCGGCAAATGGTTAAAACCGGAACAATGGAAGGTTTTGTTGATTAGCGGTCATGCAGTGGCAACAAACCTGGAAGCTGATGTTTTGCCCGGGCTTGAAGGCGAATACGTCAACATTCGCGAAAGCAGCGCGCAGATGAGCGTGAAGCGCATGGCAAGTCTGATCGAGTACACAACAGCCTGGGCTATTGGTCAGGGTGTCAGATTTACCGACAGGAGGTACGAATGAGACGACAGCGACGAAGTTTCACCGACATCATCTGCGAAAACTGCAAATACCTTCCAACGAAACGCTCCAGAAATAAACGCAAGCCAATCCCAAAAGAATCTGACGTAAAAACCTTCAACTACACGGCTCACCTGTGGGATATCCGGTGGCTAAGACATCGTGCGAGGAAATGACAATGGATTATTCACAGTTAAGTGATTTTGAAATTAACGTGGCGGTATTCGAAGCCATTCATAACGGATCACCGGATTACAAAGAAGGTGAGAATGGCGATATGGTGTTTGTCTCATTTGAGGGAGACATTGTAAACGGAGACGCAGTTGAAGTAGAAGTTGAGCGCGGATCCTTTAACCCATGCGCAAACCCAGCAGACGCATGGCCGATTATCACTGAAAACAACATCAGCATAATTTTAGACAATCCCTCAATGCCGTGCGCTACAGACAACGCAAGGGACTTGTTTGATGATGCCGGACCGAATGTTGGTGTCGCATATGACAATCCACTCCGTGCCGCCATGATTGTCTTTCTCATGATGCAGGACGCCAATAATGCTTAGCCCATCCCAAACCATTCAATACCAGAAAGAAAGCGTCGAGCGAGCTTTAACGTGCGCTAACTGCGGTCAGAAGCTGCATGTGCTGGAAGTTCACGTGTGTGAGCACTGCTGTGCAGAACTGATGAGCGATCCGAATAGCTCAATGTACGAGGAAGAAGACGATGGCTAAACCAGCGCGAAGACGATGTAAAAACGATGAATGTCGGGAATGGTTTCACCCTGCATTCGCCAATCAGTGGTGGTGCTCTCCAGAGTGTGGAACCAAGATAGCACTCGAACGACGAAGCAAAGAACGCGAAAAAGCGGAAAAGGAAGCAGAGAAGAAACGACGACGAGAGGAGCAGAAACAGAAAGATAAACTTAAGATTCGAAAACTCGCCTTAAAGCCCCGCAGTTACTGGATTAAACAAGCCCAACAAGCCGTAAACGCCTTCATCAGAGAAAGAGACCGCGACTTACCATGTATCTCATGCGGAACGCTCACGTCTGCTCAGTGGGATGCCGGGCATTACCGGACAACTGCTGCGGCACCTCAACTCCGATTTGATGAACGCAATATTCACAAGCAATGCGTGGTGTGCAACCAGCATAAAAGCGGAAATCTCGTTCCGTATCGCGTCGAACTGATTAACCGGATCGGGCAGGAAGCAGTAGACGAAATCGAATCAAACCATAACCGCCATCGCTGGACTGTCGAAGAGTGCAAGGCGATCAAGGCAGAGTACCAACAGAAACTCAAAGACCTGCGAAATAGCAGAAGTGAGGCCGCATGACGTTCTCAGTAAAAACCATTCCAGACATGCTCGTTGAAGCATACGGAAACCAGACAGAAGTAGCACGCAGACTGAAATGTAGTCGCGGTACGGTCAGAAAATACGTTGATGATAAATACGGGAAAATGCACGCCATCGTCAACGACGTTCTCATGGTTCATCGCGGATGGAGTGAAAGAGATGTGCTATTACGAAAGAATTGATGGCAGCAAATACCGAAATATTTGGGTAGTTGGCGATCTGCACGGATGCTACACGAACCTGATGAAAAAACTGGAGTCGATAGGATTCGACACCAAAAAAGACCTGCTTATCTCGGTTGGCGATTTGGTTGATCGCGGTACAGAGAACGTCGAATGTATGGAATTAATCACATTCCCCTGGTTCAGAGCTGTACGTGGAAACCATGAGCAAATGATGATTGATGGCTTATCAGAGCGTGGAAACGTCAATCACTGGCTGCTTAATGGCGGTGGCTGGTTCTTTAATCTCGATTACGACAAAGAAATTCTGGCTAAAGCTCTTGCCCATAAAGCAGATGAACTTCCGTTAATCATCGAACTGGTGAGTAAAGAAAAAAAATATGTCATCTGCCACGCCGATTATCCTTGTGATAAATACGAGTTTGGAAAGCCAGTTGATCATCAGCAGGTAATCTGGAACCGCGAACGAATCAGCAACTCACAAGACGGGATCGTGAAAGAAATCAAAGGCGCGGACACGTTCATCTTTGGTCATACGCCAGCAGTGAAACCACTCAAGTTTGCCAACCAGATGTATATCGATACCGGCGCAGTGTTCTGCGGAAACCTCACATTGATTCAGGTACAGGGAGAAGGCGCATGAGACTCGAAAGCGTAGCTAAATTTCATTCGCCAAAAAGCCCGATGATGAGCGACTCACCACGGGCCACGGCTTCTGACTCTCTTTCCGGTACTGATGTGATGGCTGCTATGGGGATGGCGCAATCACAAGCCGGATTCGGGATGGCTGCATTTTGCGGTAAGCACGAACTCAGCCAGAACGACAAACAAAAGGCTATCAACTATCTGATGCAATTTGCACACAAGGTATCGGGGAAATACCGTGGTGTGGCAAAGCTTGAAGGAAATACTAAGGCAAAGGTACTGCAAGTGCTCGCAACATTCGCTTATGCGGATTATTGCCGTAGTGCCGCGACGCCGGGCGCAAGATGCAGAGATTGCCACGGTACAGGCCGTGCGGTTGATATATCAAAAACAGAGCTGTGGGGGAGAGTTGTTGAGAAAGAATGCGGAAGATGCAAAGGTGTCGGCTATTCAAGAATGCCAGCAAGCGCAGCATATCGCGCTGTAACGATGCTAATCCCAAACCTTACTCAACCCACCTGGTCACGCACTGTTAAGCCACTGTATGACGCTCTGGTGGTGCAATGCCACAAAGAAGAGTCAATCGCAGACAGCATTTTGAATACGGTCACACGTTAGCAGCATGATTGCCACGGATGGCAACATATTAACGGCATAATATTGACTTTTTGAATAAAGTTGGGTAAATTTGACCCAACGATGGATAAATGCACTCGTTAAATAAAGCCCTGAGTTAATAGCTCGGGGCTTTTTGCGTTACAATCACAAAAGGAAGAGCGTTAGGTGAATCGGCGATACTGCCCCACAAGCCCGTTAATCGATAGAGGTAGACTAGCGCTCTTCCTTTTGTGCTGAATTAAGCGAATGCCGGAAGCAGAACCGGATCACCAAATGCGTACAGGCGTCATCGCCGCCCAGCAACAGCACAACCCAAACTGAGCCGTAGCCACTGGTTATCCTGAATTCATCAGTGATAGTTACGCTGCGGCCTTCTACACATGACCTTCGTGAAAGCGGGGGGCAAGAGGTTGCGCTAACAACCTCCTGCCGTTTTGCCCGTGCATATCGGTCACGAACAAATCTGATTACTAAACACAGTAGCCTGGATTTGTTCTATCAGTAATCGACCTTATTCCTAATTAAATAGAGCAAATCCCCTTATTGGGGGTAAGACATGAAGATGCCAGAAAAACATGACCTGTTAGCCGCCATTCTCGCGGCAAAGGAACAAGGCATCGGGGCAATCCTTGCGTTTGCAATGGCGTACCTTCGCGGCAGATATAATGGCGGTGCGTTTACAAAAACAGTAATCGACGCAACGATGTGCGCCATTATCGCCTGGTTCATTCGTGACCTTCTCGACTTCGCCGGACTAAGTAGCAATCTCGCTTATATAACGAGCGTGTTCATCGGCTACATCGGTACTGACTCGATTGGTTCGCTTATCAAACGCTTTGCTGCTAAAAAAGCCGGAATAGAAGATGGTGGAAATCAATAATCAATGTAAGGCGTTCCTCGATATGCTGGCGTGGTCAGAGGGAACAGATAACGGACGTCAGAAAACCAGAAATCATGGTTATGACGTCATTGTTGGCGGAGAGCTATTCACTGATTACTCCGATCACCCTCGCAAACTTGTCACGCTAAACCCAAAACTCAAATCAACAGCCGCCGGACGCTACCAGCTTCTTTCCCGTTGGTGGGATGCCTACCGCAAGCAGCTTGGCCTGAAAGACTTCTCTCCCAAAAGCCAGGACGCTGTTGCGCTGCAGCAGATTAAGGAGCGTGGCGCTTTGCCGATGATTGATCGCGGTGATATCCGTCAGGCAATCGACCGTTGCAGCAATATCTGGGCTTCATTGCCGGGAGCTGGTTATGGTCAGTTCGAGCATAAGGCTGACAGTCTGATTTCAAAATTCAAAGAAGCAGGCGGAACGGTCAGAGAGATTGAGGTATGAGCAGAGTAACCGCGATTATCTCCGCTCTGGTTATCTGCATCATCGTTTGCCTGTCATGGGCTGTTAATCATTACCGTGATAATGCCATCGCCTACAAAGAACAGCGTGATAAAAAAGTCAGTGAGCTGAAGCAGGCGACCGCCACCATCGCTGACATGCAGCAGCGTCAGCGTGATGTTGCAGAACTTGACGCCAGATACACAAAGGAGCTTGCTGATGCTAACGCGACTATCGAAAGTCTCCGTGCTGATGTTTCTGCTGGGCGTAAGCGCCTGCAAGTCGCCGCCACCTGTGCAAAGTCAACGACCGGAGCCAGCGGCATGGGCGATGGAGAAAGCCCAAGACTTACAGCAGATGCTGAACTCAATTATTACCGTCTCAGAAGTGGAATCGACAGGATAACCGCGCAGGTTAACTACCTGCAGGAGTACATCAGGACTCAGTGCCTGAAATAATTTTTTTGCAAATCACAAAGTCCATTTAATGAGCCTCGCGATGCGGGGCTTTTTGCAATAAATGCGTACCGCAACGCATGTTTTTTACACCGAACCTGCCCCTTTGGAATGGGCCTTTGAGGATACCAGTTAGTGCTGGCGAGCCTCGGTGGGCTGGTTTCCTATGCGGCAAAGGTTCATTTCAAATGGTAGGTAAACGTTATGAATATCGTGCCACTTAATTACAAAGGTGAAATTGTCAGTTTCAACACTGATGGTTGGATCAACGTCACAGGTGTTGCTGAGAGATTTGGGAAACGCATTGATAACTGGATGCGTTTGGCAGAAACGCTTGAATACGTTCGTGCTTTAGACGAAGCGTTGACCGGGAAAGAATCTCAAATTTTACATCCCTCACAATCGAGGTATGTAAAAACCAGCAAGGCACGAAAGGACAGGGGTGGTGGTACGTGGCTACATCCAAAACTTTCAGTTGCATTTGCCCGTTGGTGTGATGCTCGTTTTGCTGTGTGGTGCGACCTGCACATTGATAGTCTGCTTCGCGGCGAACTGACTGAGCAGCAGAAATATGAGCAAGCATGTCGCATTCGCGATGACCGGAAATCAAAAGCCAGCAATGGGGCAAGAGAGATGGCTCGCTGGCGATGGGATAAGCCGGTTATTGAAGCAAATGTTGAGTACTGGCGCGAGCAACTGCAGTTGACTCTCGATATCGCGTGCTGATGGCAAACGCAAAACTACGTTATCGGAAAAATCAAAGCATTACGAGAACTGAGCAACGGCTATCCATTACAAAGCCCATCTACGGGTGGGCTTGATAATGAAACCGGAATTTATTCTTGGCAACCAGTTACGGCAGTACCACGAAGCAACCCAAGCCAGTAAGTGGGGAAATAACACTGGCAGCCACTGAAAGATGAACCTCCTGCCTTATGGCAAAAAAGATTCTTTGTGGTGGCGGACTGATGGAAAGACATCGGTTATTGCAGAGACCATTCAATGAGTGGTCTCGACAATGGCTTATACCCTACACGGGATAACTTAACTGATATCCATTTTAACGGATAAACGGAGCCAACAATGGCAGAGATTATTCCCATGACTGAAGAACAGAAATTCCAGTTAGAGATTTACAAGCTGGTCATGAACCAGAACGCAGCCGCAGAGGAAGCATTTCAGTTCATTGGCACTGACGAACTGAAGCTTGAGCTATTCAAAATTCACTTCCAGTCAGGCGGCGCTAATTCAGATATCAAGACCCGCACTATCGAAGCGGTGCGTAAATCGAAGGAAGCGTTAGACCTGTTCACTACCGGAGCATAAACATGGCAACTCAAGGTTTCGACAACCCATCCAAATTCCGCGATGAATGGGATAAGCAAGCAGAAGGGAAATAATCAATATGGCGACTGAGAAAAAGAAAGGTGGTCGCCCCTCTGATTATATGCCGGAGGTGGCTAATGACATTTGCGCATTGCTTTCCTCCGGTGAGAGTCTGCGCAAAGTTTGCGAACGCCCAGGAATGCCGAGCAAAACATCAGTTTTTCGCTGGCTGGCTGAACATCAGGAGTTTCGTGACCAGTACGCGAAGGCAACAGAGACTCGGGCCGACTCTATTTTCGAAGAGATATTCGAAATTGCTGACGACGTAATCCCTGATGCCGCCGAGGTGGCAAAGGCAAGACTTCGCGTTGATACCCGCAAATGGGCGCTGGCCAGAATGAATCCCCGTAAGTATGGCGACAAGGTAACTAATGAGCTTGTCGGCAAAGACGGCGGCGCAATCCAGATTGAAACATCACCGATGAGCACTCTATTCGGAAAATGACCTCGATTAATCCTATCTTTGAACCGTTCATTGAGGCGCATCGCTACAAAGTCGCCAAAGGCGGTCGAGGTAGCGGTAAATCATGGGCAATTGCGAGGCTGCTTGTTGAGGCGGCGCGTCGGCAGCCTGTGCGTATTCTTTGCGCTCGTGAACTGCAAAACAGTATCAGCGATTCGGTAATCCGGTTGCTTGAAGACACCATAGAGCGTGAAGGGTATTCGGCTGAGTTTGAAATTCAGCGTTCCATGATTCGTCATCTCGGAACGAATGCTGAATTCATGTTCTACGGCATCAAAAACAACCCGACGAAGATTAAATCGCTAGAAGGTATTGATATCTGCTGGGTGGAAGAAGCGGAAGCGGTAACGAAGGAATCATGGGATATCCTGATACCAACCATCCGCAAGCCGTTTTCCGAAATATGGGTGAGCTTCAACCCGAAAAACATCCTCGACGATACCTATCAGCGATTCGTTGTAAATCCTCCCGATGATATTTGTCTGCTGACGGTGAACTACACCGACAACCCGCACTTTCCTGAAGTTCTCCGTCTGGAGATGGAAGAGTGTAAACGCAGAAACCCGACACTGTATCGTCACATCTGGCTTGGTGAGCCAGTAAGCGCAAGTGATATGGCAATCATCAAACGTGAATGGCTTGAAGCCGCAACCGATGCGCACAAGAAACTCGGATGGAAAGCGAAAGGCGCTGTTGTCTCTGCGCATGACCCGTCAGATACAGGGCCGGATGCTAAAGGTTATGCATCGCGTCACGGTTCGGTTGTTAAGCGCATTGCCGAAGGTCTGCTGATGGACATCAATGAAGGTGCTGACTGGGCAACTTCGCTGGCGATTGAAGACGGCGCTGACCACTACTTGTGGGATGGCGATGGTGTTGGTGCTGGGCTGCGCAGACAGACAACGGAAGCGTTCTCCGGCAAGAAAATCACCGCCACGATGTTCAAGGGCAGCGAATCGCCATTCGATGAAGATGCTCCGTATCAGGCCGGAGCATGGGCTGATGAAGTCGTACAGGGCGACAACGTTCGCACTATTGGCGATGTATTCCGCAATAAGCGAGCGCAATTCTATTACGCGCTGGCTGACAGGCTGTATCTGACATATCGGGCGGTTGTCCACGGTGAGTATGCAGACCCCGACGACATGCTGAGTTTCGACAAAGAAGTGATAGGCGAGAAGATGCTGGAGAAGCTGTTTGCAGAACTGACGCAGATTCAGCGCAAATTCAATAATAACGGGAAGCTGGAGCTTATGACTAAGGTCGAAATGAAGCAGAAGCTCGGTATTCCATCTCCTAACCTGGCTGATGCGCTGATGATGTGTATGCATTGCCCGGCATTGGTCCGCGAAGAAACAGAAATATACGTTCCCTCATCCTCCGGTTGGTAAACATGGCAGAGACATTAGAGAAAAAACATGAGCGGATCATGCTCAGGTTTGACCGCGCCTATTCTCCACAGAAGGAAGTGCGCGAAAAGTGCATTGAAGCTACGAGGTTTGCTCGTGTCACCGGAGGTCAATGGGAAGGAGCAACGGCGGCTGGAACTAAGCTTGATGAGCAGTTCGAGAAGTATCCTAAGTTTGAAATCAATAAGGTAGCAACTGAACTTAACCGCATCATTGCAGAATACCGCAATAACAGAATAACCGTTAAGTTTCGTCCTGGTGACAGAGAGGCAAGCGAAGAGTTAGCCAATAAATTAAATGGTCTGTTCCGTGCTGACTACGAAGAAACTGATGGCGGTGAGGCTTGCGATAATGCATTTGACGACGCTGCTACTGGTGGTTTCGGTTGCTTCCGTTTGACGTCGATGCTGGTCAATGAATACGACCCCATGGACGATCGTCAGCGTATTGCTATTGAACCAATATACGACCCGTCGCGCTCTGTGTGGTTTGACCCTGACGCTAAGAAGTACGACAAATCTGACGCGTTGTGGGCGTTCTGTATGTATTCGTTGTCACCTGAAAAATATGAGGCTGAATACGGAAAGAAACCTCCTACTTCTCTGGATGTAACGTCTATGACCAGTTGGGAATATAACTGGTTTGGTGCAGATGTTATTTACATAGCGAAGTATTACGAAGTTCGTAAAGAGTCTGTTGACGTCATCAGTTATCGACATCCAATCACTGGAGAGATTGCAACATACGACAGTGATCAGGTTGAAGATATTGAAGATGAACTGGCAATAGCTGGATTTCAGGAAGTGGCAAGGCGCTCAGTGAAGCGCCGTCGTGTGTATGTATCCGTAGTGGATGGTGATGGTTTCCTTGAGAAACCTCGACGTATTCCTGGTGAGCATATCCCCCTCATCCCGGTTTATGGAAAACGCTGGTTCATTGATGACATTGAGCGTGTCGAAGGACATATTGCAAAAGCAATGGATCCACAGCGTTTGTATAACCTTCAGGTATCAATGCTGGCTGATACTGCAGCGCAAGACCCCGGTCAGATCCCTATAGTTGGCATGGAGCAAATTCGTGGACTTGAGAAGCACTGGGAGGCTCGCAACAAGAAACGCCCAGCGTTCTTGCCGTTGCGCGAAGTGAGAGATAAATCTGGCAACATTATCGCTGGAGCTACCCCGGCAGGATATACACAGCCTGCGGTTATGAATCAGGCATTGGCTGCATTACTACAGCAAACCAGTGCTGATATTCAGGAGGTTACAGGCGGCAGTCAGGCCATGCAGCAGATGCCAAGTAATATTGCTCAGGAAACGGTTAACAACTTGATGAACAGAGCAGATATGGCTTCGTTTATCTATCTGGACAATATGGCGAAAAGTCTTAAACGCGCTGGTGAAGTATGGCTGTCAATGGCGCGTGAAGTGTACGGTTCAGAGCGTGAAGTGCGCATCGTTAACGAAGATGGAAGTGATGATATCGCTGTCCTGAGCGCACAGGTTGTTGACAGGCAAACAGGGGCTGTTGTTGCGTTAAATGACCTTTCTGTCGGTCGATACGATGTGAAGGTTGATGTTGGACCAAGCTACACAGCACGACGTGATGCAACGGTTTCTGTACTGACAAATGTCCTTAGCTCTATGCTGTCAACGACGGATGAAAAGTGATCCACTTATATCTCCACCAACGGCCCAATAT
>NZ_JABWMT020000042.1:0-23975 GCF_013368915.2 Escherichia sp. 93.1518 | reverse complement strand
AGAAGAACGGAAACGCCTTAAACCGGAAAATTTTCATAAATAGCGAAAACCCGCGAGGTCGCCGCCCCGTAACCTGTCGGATCGCCGGAAAGGACCCGCAAAATGATAATAATTATCATCTGCATGTCACAACGTGCATCTACGCCATCAAACCACGTCAAATAATCAATTATGACGCAGGTATCGTATTAATTGATCTGCATCAACTTAACGTAAAAACAACTTCAGACAATACAAATCAGCGACACTGAATACGGGACAACCTCATGTCAACGAAGAACAGAACCCGCAGAACAACAACCCGCAACATCCGCTTTCCTAACCAAATGATTGAACAAATTAACATCGCTCTTGATCAAAAAGGGTCCGGGAATTTCTCAGCCTGGGTCATTGAAGCCTGCCGCCGGAGACTGTGCTCAGAAAAAAGAGTTTCGCCTGAAGCAAACAAAGAAAAGAGTGACATTACTGAATTGCTCAGAAAACAGGTCAGACCAGATTGAAGCAATTTAGATAATCGTGCAGACTACGCCCCCTCATATCACATGGAAGGTTTATCTATGGATCAGGTAGTCATTTTTAAACAAATATTTGATAAAGTTCGAAACGATTTAAACTATCAATGGTTTTATTCTGAGCTAAAACGTCACAATGTCTCACATTACATTTACTATTTAGCCACAGAGAATGTTCATATTGTATTAAAAAATGATAATACAGTGTTATTAAAGGGCCTAAAAAACATTGTGTCTGTCAAATTTTCAAAGGATAGGCATCTTATAGAAACGACCTCTAATAAGCTGAAATCCAGAGAGATCACATTTCAGGAATACAGAAGAAACCTTGCTAAAGCAGGAGTTTTTCGGTGGGTTACAAATATCCACGAACAAAAAAGATATTACTATACCTTTGATAATTCATTACTCTTTACTGAAAACATACAGAGCACATCACAAATGTTTCCACACTAAACCATAACGTCCGGTTTCTTCTACCCCTGCACCGGACTGGCTGACATGAAGAGCAACCCCGCGTTCAGTTGACGCGTTAATAACCCGGTGTGCATCGTTTTTGATTATTCCCGCACACTCACGCAGAAGGAATTCCCCGTCGGGCTACGGTCATGGTTAATGCGGGAATACGGCGACGATACAGCGCATGATGTGTCAGGCTTGAATACCTTTATCCGTTAAAAGGGATATCAGTTAAGTTATCCCGTGCAGGGTATAAGCCATTATCAAGCCCCCCCGTAGATAGGCTTTGTAATGACATCTTCAATTAATCAGCAGTTCAGGCTGTGTCACCTGCAAGATGTATTCATGCTCGACAGCCAGGACACGCTTCTCTTTCTTCCGTTCGTTCATTAACCGACTGCCGATCGTACCTTTCAGCTTTGAGCGTGTTTCTTTGATGGCGTAGCGGTGCTGCATTTCTTCGCCAATTGCCATGCGGCGGCTCAGTTGCTCTGCCATCCAGTTGAATGCTGCGATATAGCTCTCCTTGATTGCCGCAGCAGCTTTCCCGGTGAACCCCATCACAACCATGATCCAGCCATCTTTCGTCAGGCTGTACATCGGGCGAACCTTGCCCTGCTCATCGATATAATCAGCCGACGCAAAATTGCGTTGGCTAAACTCACGCGAGCAATCAGCCTTAACCTGCTCGATTTTCCTGAGAACATCACCGTGTCGCTTGCCGAAGTACTTGGCAATTTTTCTGGATGTGGTAACGACCTCTCCGTTTTTGGCTTGCACCATTTCTCGGAAGTCGAAGGCTGGAATAACTGAATGATTATTCATAGCGTCTTTACCTTTTAGAAAGTGAGCCTGTCTCACAGAAAAGCCGCCCGAGAGAGGTCGCCACCTATAACGGCATTTCTCAGGCTCGCTTACTGAAAGGCTCTCGTTAATATGCGCGTGAGATGCGCTGTGAAATTCAGATATAAAAAGCCCCGCGAATGCGAGGCTAAATCCTGGTATTTGTAATGAACTGGCTCTTATCTCAACGCAGCCCCTTACTGCGCGCCAGATGCTCAATATCAAGCATCAGCAATGAGATGTTTAATCTGGATTTACTCCAGAAGTGATCACCACTCTGTCTACAGAGCCAGATGTGAAGGATGATGAGTAAAATTATCGCTATCATCGAAGGCATTGCGTCCTAATGTATTCCTGAAGCGTTCTCAGTGCTGTTTGGTCGCGGATAATTCCGTCCCGGATATCGAGAACGTTTCGTCCAGCAACTGGAGAGAGTTCGACGGTGGCATCATTGCCCATGCCGGAGGCGCTGGAGGTTTCGGCTGAGGATGGCACAGGGCATTTTCCTTTGACGAGCACCCTGCCACCATTATCAAGCTTCCGCAGAAGAGCATCATTTTCAGCTTTCGCATCAGCTAACTCCTTCGTGTATTTTGCATCGAGCGCAGCAACATCACGCTGACGCATCTGCATGTCAGTAATTGCCGCGTTCGCCAGCTTCAGTTCTCTGACATTTTTGTCGCGCTGGGCTTTGTAGGTAATGGCGTTATCGCGGTAATGATTAACAGCCCATGACAGGCAGACGATGGTGCAGATAACCAGAGTATAAATAATCGCTGCGACTCTGCTCACTGATCTATCCCCCAACAGGCTAATGCGCTTTCCTGGTCACGACGAATAACCTGTCCATAGCAGTTATTTGAACGTATGCGGCAATCGCGCCCACCATCTTTTATCCACCAGCGAATCGCCTCGCATGCGCCCTTACGATCACCGGCATTCAGCTGCTTATAAAACGTCGACGGGAAACACTTACCGGGGCCAATGTTATAGGGACAGAATGACGCTATACCCGCTTTCTGTGGTTCGGTCAGTGGTACTTTAATATTGCGCTCCACCCATGCCAGCGCCTTATCACGTTCAATAGCGTTAACCTGGTCGCATTTTTCCTTCGACAGCTTCATTCCCGGTATGACGGGCTTACCATCCACCATTGTGGCACCACGACAGATGGTCCATATACCGGAACCATCGCGGTATGCCGTAGTGTGGTTACCCTCTTTTTCATCCAGAAACTGGTCAAGTATTTGAGGAGCAGACGCGCCTGCAGCAATCAGCGCCAGAACAGCAGCTGACAGGCCGTATTTGATTTTTGCGCTCATGGATATTTATCAGGATGCTACCAATGAAAGATACTGGAAAGCCAACTGCAAAAAGCTAACAACCTGTAATCGAGTTATCAGAACTGTTAATTTTTATGGTATACCGCGCCTCTGAACAGGGGCGCGTTTCTGGCAACAGCTCGTCCCCTTCACATAACCCGGCAGCAACATCCAGGAAGACCTGTCTGATGCTCCTTCTCGCTGCTGCCTCATAAAACTCAAGCGCGGCACCTTCAACACGGTCCAGCGAGATGTCCAGGTCAAAAATTTCACCGTCAAAGCGTTTTTTGTCCCGTAAGGCTACAGTTACCGCCACTTTATTCTCAAAATTGCGGACTCCTTTCACAACCAGTTCATAGTCTTGTGTCATTGGATTACTCTCTTCTCGCAACCTTACGCCTGTCTTCTTTAATCTTGAAATAAAGGTTTGTCAGATACGTCAGCAGGCCAAAAACCAGACTACCCAGCACACCGATTGCAGCCCACTGTGACGGAGTTACTTTATCGAGTAACTGCAATGCCCAGAAACCAGCATTACCAGCCGATGTGCCATAGGCGATACCTGTTGTTAACTTATCCATTGATTTCATATCCTCACCCCGATGTACACAGATGGTGCAATATGTTTGAAAAGATCGGAGTCTATGGGGTAGTTTTTATAGCAAACGTTGTTCTCAACGGCGCTAAAAAACAGACACATTAAAAATATGGGTAATTATTTTAAAAGAAAATCATATATTAAATAATAATACGAGATATGTTTTCATATTTAGTGTACTGTATACGGCCATTTATACAGGAAAAGCCTATGTCAGAACGTAAAGACTCAAAATCACGCCGTAATTATCTCGTTAAATGTTCCTGCCCAAACTGCACCCAAGAGTCAGAACACAGTTTTTCAAGAGTACAAAAAGGTGCCCTTTTGATCTGCCCTCATTGCAACAAAGTATTCCAGACAAATCTTAAAGCTGTAGCTTGATTGATTTTATTCGTAACAAGTATTTTTTATATTTTAATAACATATTTAAAGCAGATAATAAAAAACCCGCCTGAGCGGGTTTAATATTGTGGTACTTTTTGTGGGAGTCATCCACTTACGCACTTTGTTTTGCTATGCCAGCAGTTAGCTTCTGCTGTAAAACTATTCATGCAGCAAACCTGCACTTCACCACAATGGTTAGCATACTTTTCCTGATTAAGTTATTGCCAAATATGCTGGCCATTGTTTCATGTATTGGACCTCCTTACTATTTATTAAAGAGATCCAATATTCACCACTCTGTCTGTATCTCCACTCAGGCATCAGCCTTCTTCGTTATCGTATACAGACAAACTATGAATTTTAATCAGTAATTATGACATTTGCTGCTGCAGGACCTTTAGCACCACTCTCTACAGAGAAGGTAACCTTTTGACCTTCAAATAAGGTTCGAAAATTATCATTCTGAATCGCAGAAAAATGCACAAACACATCTTTACTACCATCAACAGGAGAAATAAAGCCAAAACCTTTATCAGCGTTAAACCATTTTACTAAACCAGTCATTTTATTTGACATTCTACATTCCTTAACTTGAGCCTTTCGGCATAAATGGCTTGTATAACAGAAACGACTTCGTACTTAATTGGAGAGACTCAAAGAAGGAATAAGTGAATAACACCTGAAATGAGAACTGCTTTAGTAAACTACTTCGTATATCGTCTGTTCTTCAAACCGACGCAATCATTAACGCATAGTTGAACATATGAAGCAATGTTTATTTTAGACATCCAGCCATCTTCAACCCCATCAAAAAACTATAGCTTTCTTCAGGAACGTGTGTATAGTGCGCCCAGTTATCAGTATTAAGGAATTTTTTTGTCCCGTAAAATGACAGGAATTGTCAAAACCTTTGACGGCAAAAGCGGCAAGGGTCTTATCACCCCATCCGATGGTCGTATCGATGTCCAGCTTCATGTTTCAGCGCTCAATCTCCGCGATGCAGAAGAAATTACCACCGGATTACGCGTGGAATTTTGCCGGATAAATGGTCTGCGTGGCCCTTCAGCTGCCAATGTTTACCTTTCATGAGCTATATTAAAGCTTTAATTTCAGGCCCCATCGAATCAAACATGGAGAGTTTTCATGAATAACCCCGTCTGTCTTGATGACTGGTTGATTGGCTTTAAAAGCTTATGCTGTACTTTGACCGTAATAGCTCTGCTAATAATGTAATATGCAGACTCATTGTATCTAGGGACATAGTACTGGAAGAAAACATTTTAAACATCAGGCAAAGTCACCCGATAAATAATAAGTAAACAAACATGAATCCCGGAATGAGATTCAACATCTCTATTACCCTATTTAAAGCACAAAAACCCGCTCATCAGCGGGTTTTCTACTTTTTCTTAACGTCGGGTATATAAAGCCCATCGTTGAAAAAATTTTATCCATATTTTTTGAAAAATGCAAGCATTACGTCGCCATCTTCGGCGAAAATCATTTATCTCGTCACTTTTCTTAATTGCACCTCAGCATATGCTTCTTCCTGCCAGCACTTTGTAACCAGTTTATCAATGACATCTGCATATCCTTTGTACCACTGATAATCAGTCAGGTCCGGTACCAGCTTCTGGACATGATGCCGCGCCAGTGTGGTTGGTAAACGACTAAACCGTTTTCCATTGCAACGCCCACAAATCTTATAAACAGGTGTGCCATGAAGCCGGGTCCTTTTTTCATCCAGGACAATACCTTTACCCTTACACCCTCTGCACGCTGTGCTGACTTCTCCCTTACCATGGCAATGCTGACATAGTTCCTTCACCCACTCTTCTTTGATAACAGATTCCCCGCTTCTGGAGTGTTTCACCACTTCGCGCAATACATTATGAAATCCAGTACCAGCACAATGCTCACAACGAGCCTTACTTGCCGCAGACCTGGAATAATCAGCAAAGGCAAAATTCACAAGGTAAGGAATAATCTGTAGCCGGGTTTCTTCACTCAATTTATTCAATGTCGGGTTATCCAGTGCCATCGCGTAATTGAGCAGACCTTCAATCGCAAACTGAGGATCCTGAACACCAACTTTTGCCAGGAATAAGGCAAACCCAAGCGGTGCTTTCGACTGCACCATCCCCTGCGCAGCCATCACATCCGTAATCGTTAAACCACCAGAGCCTGTCGCCGGTGCGTCATCACTCAATTTTGGAGATTTTGGGGAGTAATATTTTGGTAAGGCTTCAAGGTTCATGCTCGTTCTCCACTTACGCCAGTACGCCTATTGCCAGCACACGATCGATAAAACGAAATATCAGCTCCAGCTGGGAGCCATACTTCTCTTCAAATGCCACGGTATCCGCATGCAGCTCGTCGTGATGCTTTCTGCACAAAGGCAACACAAAAAGGTCATGCGCTTTTGTACCCATTCCCCCCTGACCGTGGCCTATCAGGTGGTGGGGATCATCAGCAGGTTTTCCACAACATGCGCACGGCTGCGTCTTAACCCAGCGCGTGTACTTTTCATTAACCCAGCGGTGACGTTTTGGGCGTAACATAAAAGACTCCGGCGACTCCGGATCCACTTTCAGCGCCAGCACCTTTTTCGCCTTATCCTGGATGATGCTGGTGGCAGGAACCGAAGGCACAAGGTCACTTTCCCGGGTAACAGACGGCACAACAGGCTTCGGTAATCTCAGTGCCTTACGGGCTGCACTTTCCGGTAAGGCATCCGCCAGATCATTACGAATCAGCCACCAGCACAGTTCCGGCATTGTCACAACATGACTGTCATCAAAACCGAGATCCCGACGCACAACAGACAACACCCAGCGGGCACAGTTATCCGTTGCCATTGATTCCAGCCGTTCCGTGAACTGATCGCGCAGCTGGTTATCGCAGTGCCAGCACAGACGGATTGCGCCCGGAGCGTGTCGCATTGTTGTCATGTTCTCGCTGTGCCAGTCGGAATGAGGCCACTGGCAGCCTTTTTCACGAAGTAACCAGCTTTCAAGACATTCCACGCCACCAGCACGACGGATCACTGCCTCATTGCGGAACACGGCCCGAACGGCAGGATCATCCGCCAGCGGTTGTGATGCCGCCGGAACGGCACCACTGGCGAAAGATGAATAACGTTCCGGCTCAGGCTCCAGCAGGACACGCCCCTGCATAAACAAGGGCATCAGCTCTGAACCTGGTCTGAACAATACGATCCCCATACGCGGGGCAATTTCAGGGGTCAGTAGTGCTCTCACGGTCACCTCAATGAACGGTATCGAGCAGCTTTAACAGCTCAGGGAATCGGGATTCGAAGAAATGCGGCTGCGTCTCGCGCGGATTTGCAGGACTGGTGATGTTCTTGCCGAACATGCAGCCTTTCGCGGTCAGCGACCAGAATTTTTTGATGTTGTTAATCGCGGTACGGCTGTATCGTTCGCGTTGTTCAACGATCCCCAGCTTCGCCATCTGGTGATATGCCTGATTAGCCGTCAGGCGGATACCATACTGCTTCAGCAGTGCACTCAGCGACAGCGTAGGGCGGCTTGAACCATCTGGCGCATCAGCAGGTGCATCAATGGCATAGATCGGCATAAGTTCAGGAAGACCAGCTACCTTTGATAATTTCTGGTATGCACCAAGTTTCGAGGAGTTTGACAGATTTAGAGTCTTTGCTGCTGATTCAAGCAGAATGACCCCGGATTTAATTTTGTCGGATGTGGTTTCTTCTGGTGATGAATTATGAAGCGCATCAAAAGTACGTATCACTTTTAAGCTGAATGCCGGGCTGATCCACATTGCATATGCATAGACCAGCTCTTTACAGACATACGTCCCACCATTGCGCCCCTGAATGGTGATGACAGGAATACTACGGGAATCTCCCGTAGTTTCTTCTTCCAATAATTCCACAAGAGCCTTCGTTTCAGGACGACGCATAAACTCGTGAACTTCCAGCGAACGGGAGGAGCGATTCTCACCAGCGGCAAGAAGAGCTGCTTTCTGAAGGTCGTTAAGACAGTAGTTAGATTCGAAGTACTGGCGCACAGAAACGCCATCAATTACAAGCAACTGATTCATTGGTTTCTCCACAAATTTTTATCCACGAGCGGGACTGCACTCCCTTTTCGTTGATGCAGGATGAACTTACTGCGATTTTTAATAGTTATCAAGGATACACTGTTCATAAATACAGTATCTTTAACGAGGTAATACCCAAATTTAGGGTGTTGCTCAATTCCGTTACCGAGTTGCTAATTTGCAACTCGCTTTTTCGTACTTACTGATAGTGATCTCGACCTTCCCTCCGGGATAACCGGTCCCCACTCCACCAGCATTCTTTTCACCTGACTGTCGTCTTCCCACACACCCGCGTGGGTCAGGGCGTCAAACAGCGCCTTGTTATAGTTGTCCAGATCGCGGATCCGGTTATCCGGAGGAAACAACACGATCTCCACTGAAGCAGGTGCCGACGTTGGTTTCGGCAGACGACGTAACTGCTCAACTATTGCTGCACACGCCGCGCTCTGGAATTTTCGCCCCGCCGCGCTTATCAGGCTCTTACCAGCAAACGCCCCTTTGTTGGGGTGTCGCCAGTACGTGTTCACGCTGGGCGGAAAAGGTAGGATCAGCTTCATACTTTCAGGCCCCTCTCATGTAACCAGTGGGCTGCACGCAGCCTGGCGTTTTCCTCACCGGCAAGCAGTGAGCGGATAATCCCGACCGCCTCGCTGTCGTCGTCCTTCACCACGGTATGAAGCGTGATCCCCCGGGCCACACCACGCTTTATCGTGATGACGCCTTTTTTCTCCAGTGCGCGAAGATGCTCCACCGCTGCATTCACTGAACGGTATCCCAGCATGGTTGCCACCTCCTGATTGGTTGGCGGGAAGCCACGTTCTTTCTGATAAGAAATCAGCATATCCAGCACCTGCTGCTGGCATTGAGTTAACGTCGTCATGCCGCCATCTCCCTGACCAGTTTTTCCGCCTGCTGGCGAACCTGCGCCAGAAACGCCTCACCACATGCCTCAAGTTCATCGCGCCCGATGTAGCTGATTGCCGGTCCCTTCCAGGTCTTGTCGAAAACAGCAATAGCACCAGCGAAGAAAGCGCCTGTCGGCACCTGCTTCTCATCTTTCGGGATAAACCAGGCAGGCAGTTCAAAACCAATACGCCCGCGAATAAAAGCAATATGATCTGCATCTTCCGGCCACCACACTTCGCTGGTGGCAGCTTTGATCAGGAAAACATAGCGCCCACCTTTATCACGCATGGCACTGGCATGCTTCATGATGTAACGCATGCCTGTGATGTATTGCCCCTCATGCTGACTGGCGCGGCTGTATGGGGGATTACCAAAGGCAGCACCTTTAAGCTCCGCAAGACGTTCTGACCAGTCATGCGCCAGCGCGTTGTCTTCCGCCGTGTAATACGCAGCACATTTGGTGTTATCACCGTCAGTGAACAGATCCAGAACAAACGGGCCAAACAGGGTGTTAATTCCCCAGAAAATGTTGTCCGGCGTGCGCCACTGATCGCCCACTTCCTTCAGTTCATGGGCTGGTTTGTTCCGCAGCTCCACCAGCGCCTGGCAATATTTATTACTCATTAAGCCCCCACGTAATTCCCTGACAGATACCACTCTTCACCCGATGCAGCGCGCTTGCTGCTTTTCCGTAAGCACCGCTCACGGCGCGCCAGAAAATTGTTTCGTTCTGACTGGGAGTGGCTTTCACGGAATGCCGCCATCCACACGGTTGCAGCACGACGGTATAAGCCCCTGGACTCCAGTTCTTCAGCCTGGCGGGTCAGGCACAAAATTACCCGGGGATCGTTAGTGCCGACATAGAAATTGCGCACAGGTCTGGTTTCACGAACTGGTTGTGGTTCCGGCTCCTGCGCTCTCTCAGTCAGGCGCGGGAAATGTCTGCGTGTATCTCCTTCACAACGGTGAGCCACACGCCCACTCTGACGTAACTTGCTTGCTGACTGCAGAACGCGCTGCCGTGAGTAACCTGCAAAAGCATCTGCAATGTCTCCGGAAGTACACCCCGGATGGGCTTCAATGAATTTCTGAACTTCATTCAAAAGACTCATGATTACCCCCTGAATCCTGCCGGGATCTGGCTGTAGTCCACGTTGTCGTAACTGGCTTTGAAGTACGGGTCCTCGCGTCTGGCTGCAGATACCGCAGGAACTTCCCAGGATTCTTCGAAATGACGATCCGGACCAAAGAACGTGACAGCCTGTTTCACAAATTGTGTGCCGCTGTTACCCATCGCAGATACCCAGCCCGCGTAGCGTTTCACACCTTCCAGCATGGTTTCGGGTTTTACCCCCTCATTCAAACGGGCTTTCCAGGCTTTGAAAGCTGCAGATTTTGAATTGCCACCAGCACGTTTGGGGTATGCCAGCCATGCCTGCTCAAACTCCGGAGAGTATTCCGGTCGGTTTGAACGAACTCGCACAGACTCATCAGCAGATGCACCAACAGCTATTGGTTCATTGACTGGTTCTTTGACTGGTTCAAAAGAGTGACTGGTTCTGGGTGAATCTCCTGCACCACCCCCTGGTGCAACTCCTGCACTACCTGGTGAATTTGCTGCACCAGATAGTGAATTATTTGCACTACCCCCTAGTGAATCTCCTGCACCATCCAGATGAAGGAGATAGATATTACTTGAGTTACCTTTTTCACCTTTCCGGGTGACTTTTTTTACCAGCCCGGACTCACAAAGGGCCGCAATATGATTCATCACAGAACGTTTGCTAATCTCGCACTGGTCAGCAATATGCTGGTAGCTGGGCCAGCACTCACCCTGATCGCTGGCATTATCAGCCAGCTTGATCAGAACCAGTTTTCGCAATGGATTACCCACTCGAATTTTCATCGCTTTAACCATCAGCTCCATACTCATGCTGCACCTCCGAGATGCTTCATGTTTTTTCCAGAGCGAAAGGCTATAAGCGGCATACTGACGCGGTAATTACGGCCCAGCGGTTCACAAACCACCTTCTGACATTCACGGTCAACCAGGCTAACACGTAGAACATGCCCTGCAGGCGTGGTGTACCACTGCCCAACTGTAGGAATTGATGTTTTTTTACGCTGAAGCAAACGGCAAATATTGAGGATCAACGGATTAAGCATGACGATGCCCTCCGCTGATATTCAGGAGACGGTGAATATGAAAATTAGCCTTATCCGCCAAACGGATACGTTCAGCCTGCAAGTTAAGAAGGGTTTCTACCAGAACCTGATGCGCCTGCGGATCCGAAAGAGTTACCTTGCGCAGAGCACGTAGTGCAGTTGTTACATAACTGAGTTTATGTAAGTCTTCATCATTCAGACGAGTGAGGGCTGGGACAGTAGCCATGATGGCAGCCTCCGATAACAGTGAATTACCTTCACCACCGGAAACGCCAATTTCGCTGGTGGTGAACTGAACGGGGTTGGCGTAACCGGCGTTATCGGAAACCGGCGCACCTTTCGGTGCCCCCGTCCAGCCCACCATAATTTGGGTGTGCGCAGACGCAGACGATAAAAAAGACGCTGGCGCGTCATATATCGCCGATAACATTTCCAGGACGCCAATCCCGGCACCCGCTTTATAAGGTGCCTGAACAGTGTAACGTCCCGGAATGGCAGAATCAATGTGCTGGTGGTCCTTCACACTCAACAAAATCACGCCTGAATTTCCACAAAGGACTAAAGCACTCATGCGGGTAGTCTTTGCGAAGATAGATAACGCGCTGTGTTTCTGGCTCCCAACGAATAACATGGACATAAAGCCCTCTTCCGTCACGAAACCAGCGGTTAAGTTCCTGCACAACTCGCCCCACACAGTCAGGTAAAGTTCTCTGTGGTTACTTACAGCCAGGTGATTTGGTAATCTGCATTCATGCCGTAACAACAGGTGTTCAGCGACACTGACCACCAGCTGTTGCGACAAACGGTTATTTGCCGTTAAACTGTTCATGCGTTAGTTTCTCCACAGACACAAAACGCCACGACGCCCGGAGCTGCACACTCGCGGGCGTCACTCTTTTCTGGAGCGCAGAAGATTTTGTAGACCAGTGCTGCATGCTCCTGGAGCTTCGAAATTGACAGATACAACTCATCATTAATTGCTGTCTGCTCGTGTGGCTCCACGACCCCATCTTCGATTGCCGAACGAATCTGCTTTGAGTAATTCCCGATCTGTTCGATGACTTCCAGCAGGCGCTGGTTTATATCGGCGTTCTCTACTTCCTCAATTTCAGGAAGCGATACAAACACCCCACCAGCAGACTGTGCGACAGCATCCGCAATGTAGTGAGTGCCAGCCGCGCGCTGTAAAACCATTGCCCATCCCAGCGGGAAAATCTGATCGCCATCTGCACGAAGGCGGTTGAATAAAGCGTTCTCTGTTACATCCAGCCACTCAGCAGCTTCAGCGTAACCCCCCGGCAACGCCGCGATAGTTTTTCTGACAGCTTTCACGTACCACTCAGGCTGTTTTTCTACTTTCCAGTGATGCTTACCCACGGTTAGCCTCATCGTTCTGTGGTTAAAAATTGAAGGTGTTCTGTTAATCTTTCGGATAGATATCCGGTCTTAAGTCAGATTTCGTAATTGCACCTGACGTGCATTGCTCAAGTTTTTTAGCCAGCACAAAACTGGCTTTTTTATAGCCATTGAAAACCAGCCGTAAGTAGCCAGGTGTTGAGCCAACTTTTCCGGCCAACTCGCCCTGCTGTTCTTTGGTTAAAGAGTCCCAATACGCTTTCATACAATATGTACCTCCGGTATACATATTACATGATTGAGATGAACCTTCAAGATACTTGTACCTTATCGGTACAAAGGTTTTAATTTCTTTATGAAAACAGTCCATGACATCCGGCGGTCTAACGCCAGAAAACTGAGAGATGGTGTTGGCGGGAATTCTTCCTTTGCCACCATGATTGATCGCGAGCCAACCCAGACCAGCAGGTTTATGGGAGATGGTGCTACTAAAAATATCGGTGACAGCATGGCGCGGCACATCGAAAAATGTTTCGACCTGCCTGTCGGATGGCTTGATCAAGAACACCAGACCACGAACATCACAAAAAAACCTGATGTTTCAATCACTAACAAACAAATAACGTTAGTCCCTGTCATATCATGGGTACAGGCCGGAGCATGGAAAGAAGTTGGCTATTCTGAGGTTGATTTGAGCACAGCAGAAACTTACCCCTGCCCTGTACCCTGTGGCGAAATGACTTATATCTTGCGGGTGATTGGTGATTCAATGATTGATGAGTACCGCCCGGGAGACATGATTTTTGTTGATCCTGAAGTCCCTGCCTGCCACGGTGACGACGTTATTGCATTGATGCACGATACAGGCGAAACCACCTTCAAGCGGTTGATAGAAGATGGAACACAGCGTTACCTCAAAGCATTAAACCCAAACTGGCCTGAACCTTACATTAAGATCAACGGTAATTGCTCTATAATTGGTACAGTGATTTTCTCAGGAAAACCAAGAAGATACATAATAAAGGCCTAATCAATATTTATAACCTGCTTCGGCAGGTTTTTTTATACTTGACAATGTACCCTTGGGATACATAATGTATCTAAAAGAAACACAACACAGGCAAGATTAAACAAAATTTGGTTGTAACACGGCGTATGGCACATGCGTCATTAGCGGTCTGGGGACGTTAAAGGGGACAATCCACTCCTTGCTCGGGCAAACAAACCAGGTAGCCGGAATGTGCAAGTCAATGATGATGCTGATAAGACGCCTAACCAGCGTGGCGATTCGGTTTGACGCCTGGGAAGAGACCAGGGGCAACGATGAGGGCATTTATGGAGCCGCGACAAAGTGTGGTGCCGTAACTGGCTAAGTGCTCTCAGCGTTGTGGTAATCCGCGAAATGGCGCGGCGGTAAGTATGGCGGGGTTACTCTTTCCCCGTTGAGGACACCGGATTGTCAGGTTGACCATACGCCTGAGTGACAACCCCACCACAACAGCCACTGCTTTGGCGGTACCAGTTTGTACCCTTGCTTCCGGCTGGTACCGCTCTTTTTACAAAACAGAGAAGAGCATCACCGGACGACGGGCTCATAACCCAATCCATCCGGGCGGCTGCCACCGCAGGTGTTCTTCTCTGTTTTGTGGAGAAACCAACCGACCTTGCAGGGTCGATATGATGAGGAGCAGCAAAATGGCTAGCGAACGCAGTACTGATGTGCAGGCATTTATTGGGGAGCTGGACGGCGGCGTATTTGAAACCAAAATCGGCGCAGTTCTCAGTGAAGTCGCTTCCGGTGTGATGAACACGAAAACCAAAGGTAAGGTCTCGCTCAACCTGGAAATCGAACCGTTTGATGAGAACCGTGTGAAAATCAAACACAAACTCTCATATGTTCGCCCGACTAACTGCGGGAAAATTTCCGAAGAAGACACCACCGAAACGCCGATGTATGTCAATCGCGGTGGTCGCCTGACTATTCTGCAGGAAGACCAGGGACAATTACTGACTCTTGCCGGTGATCCTGACGGAAAACTCCGCGCAGCAGGTCATTAATATCGTTCTTAATTAACTGATTATTTATCTCATCACTGAATATCTTAATATAGTGAGGACTTATTATGTCTCAGAACTTAGACGCAACCGCAATTAATCAAATCCATGCCCTTATTTCTGCTCAGGGTGTTAATGAAATTATCAGTAAGATTGGTGCTGATGCTGTAGCATTGCCTGAGAATTTCCGCATTCATGATCTGGAAAAATTTAATTTAAATCGCTTCCGTTTCCGTGGTGCGCTTTCCACTGCCAGCATCGATGACTTTACCCGTTATTCTAAAGATCTTGCAGATGAAGGCACCCGCTGCTTTATCGATGCTGATAATATGCGTGCCGTCAGTGTGCTTAACCTGGGTACTATTAATGAACCAGGTCACGCAGATAACACCGCCACTCTCAAACTGAAAAAGACAGCACCGTTCTCTGCACTGTTGTCTGTTAACGGCGAGCGTAACTCCCAGAAGTCACTGGCAGAATGGATTGAAGACTGGGCCGATTACCTTGTGGGCTTTGATGCTAATGGTGACGCCATTCAGGCAACAAAAGCGGCTGCGGCAATCCGTAAAATCACGATTGAAGCAAACCAGACCGCTGATTTTGAAGATAATGACTTCAGCGGCAAACGCTCCCTGATGGAATCTGTCGAAGCGAAGACCAAAGACATTATGCCAGTGGCATTTGAATTTAAATGCGTTCCGTTTGAAGGTCTGAAAGAACGTCCGTTTAAATTACGCCTCAGCATTATCACTGGCGATCGTCCTGTACTGGTTCTGCGCATTATTCAGCTGGAAGCGGTGCAGGAAGATATGGCTAACGAATTTCGTGATCTGCTTGTTGAGAAATTCAAAGACAGCAAAGTAGAAACCTTTATTGGTACTTTCACCGCCTGATTTCATTACTGCAAATGCCCCTGCGGGGGCATTTATGGAAACGTAATTAACTCAATAATCACCGGATGGTGAGGGCTTCCTTTTACCCAAATTCAGCGCGGTGCAGCGCATATACGTGGAGAACAAAATGTCATTTATTAAAACTTTTTCCGGGAAGCATTTTTATTATGACAAGATAAATAAAGATGACATCGTTATTAACGATATCGCGGTTTCCCTTTCAAATATCTGTCGCTTTGCAGGACATCTTTCACACTTCTACAGCGTCGCCCAACATGCGGTGCTTTGCAGCCAGCTGGTACCGCAGGAATTTGCTTTTGAAGCGTTAATGCATGATGCAACAGAAGCGTATTGTCAGGACATTCCCGCGCCACTGAAACGCCTTCTTCCTGACTATAAACGGATGGAAGAAAAAATAGATGCCGTAATCCGTGAGAAATACGGGTTACCCCCAGTTATGAGTACGCCCGTGAAATATGCCGATCTTATCATGCTGGCAACCGAACGCCGCGATCTCGGGCTTGATGATGGCTCTTTCTGGCCTGTACTGGAAGGCATCCCAGCAACAGAGATGTTCAACGTGATTCCACTGGCACCTGGCCATGCCTACGGGATGTTTATGGAACGTTTTAACGAGTTATCGGAGTTACGCAAATGCGCATGAATGTTTTCGAAATGGAAGGGTTTCTTCGCGGGAAATGTGTACCGCGAGATCTGAAAGTGAACGAAACAAATGCTGAGTACCTGGTACGTAAATTCGACGCGCTTGAAGCTAAATGTGCGGCACTGGAAAACAAAATAATACCAGTGTCAGCTGAACTGCCACCAGCAAATGAAAGTGTTCTGTTATTTGATGCTAACGGAGAAGGCTGGCTGATTGGCTGGCGTTCTCTCTGGTACACCTGGGGACAAAAAGAAACCGGAGAATGGCAGTGGACATTTCAGGTCGGGGACCTTGAAAACTTCAATATCACTCACTGGGCAGTAATACCCAAAGCGCCGGAGGCTGGAGCATAATGACCACATTTACCAATAAAGAACTGATTAAAGAAATCAAAGAACGAATCAGCAGCCTAGAGGTTCGAGACGATATTGAGCGCCGTGCTTATGAAATTGCTCTGGCATCGCTGGAAGAGGAGCCGGTGGCATGGCTGCATTCAGACAATGGCTTAGGTATTCCGGCAATAACCAGGAGCAAAAACATTGCTGACAGTTGGTTATCAAAGGGCTGGTATGTTCAGCCGCTATATATAGCCAAGCCAGTACTGGTGGTGCCAGATGCTCGTCCGTCTTTAAATAATGGCATAGTCGGTTTTGATGAAGGCTGGAACGCCTGCCGCGCCACCATGCTTCATGGTGCCAAACCTGTAAGCCAGACTTACAAGTTGAACAAGCTGTCGGGCAACTCTCCGGTAACTCCGGATGGTTGGATAAGCTGTAGTGAGCGAATGCCGAACGATAAACAGTATGTTTGGTGTTGGGGTAAGTCTTACGGCTGGACTGAGTGCGATACCTTCGAAGGGTATTACGATTGTTCGAGAAACAAATGGTGGGCAGTTACTGACAATGGGGAAGAACCGGCATCGAAAGTAACCCACTGGATGCCGCTACCGGAGCCGCCGCAGGAGGTGAAGTAATGAACAACTTAATGACAACTAAACAAGTCGCTGATTTCTGTGGCGTTTCAGTATCGACAGTTCTTCGCTGGAACAGCGTAAACAGGAGAACTGGCCAGAAATACAGGCCTGACTTCCCAGATCCTGATATTAAATCCTGCCCAAATAAATGGGCATCACGCAAGATATACAGGTTTGCGGGAGTTATTGAGTAATACGTATTCGTTCAGATGTGAGTTAACACATCTATGGCACAGAGCTAAACCTAATCAGACTGTCTACTCTGTGCCTGAAGTAGATGTTGCAAATACCACCAGCGAAGCACCAAAATTAATGGTGCAGGATGATGCAGATAATTCTGATGAAAACACCCAGAATTTGTTACAATAAGTACATAGTATTAAAGTTTTTTATGAATGTCTAAATGTAGCTTATTCAGAGGTGATAATGGGTGCCAATGGTTTACTAGCAGTCTTCGCCATACTTATTGCTTGGTATACTCTCTTAACGGATGAGAGACGTGTTGATTTAAGGTTACGCATATCTAAATTTAATTTAGTATTCATTATCTTTTTTATATCAACAATATTAACAGTTATATATTCTAAGGTTTTGCTAAGTGTTTTCCCGATAAAACCGATCCCTTGGATACTCGGTTTTAACGAAGATACATTGGCTTTTACTTGTCTTTGTATCATAATTATATTTTTTGGAATTAAAGTACAGGGCAAAATACTACCAAAAGCAAACCTTACCTGTTGGATCAGTGTTTCAGAAACATATCTGCGCGCAAAAAAAATAGAACAACTAGGATATCTTTTTGATAAATATCACGAGCAGCTATTCAATATAATCAGCAATAAAAAATGGTATGTTCGCGTACATAATTACTTAGCCCCTTCATTATCTCCCATTGAAATGGATGAAGAGAAGGTAAAAAAATTACGATTCAAAAAAGTCAGGAGATTTCTGTCAAAGTTTTTCCCTTATGAAGACAAAAGACAAAATGATATTCAATTAAATATATCCAATCTTCTGAAATCAAAGGTTTTTTCACATTATCTAATTGATACTTACCCTCACGTAGCTATGAAGGCCACCTGCTTACAGCTTAGATATAATTGTGAGTATAATACAAATTTCTTTACGTATTTAATATCTAACCCAAACAGCATTATGTATAGGGAGTTACGAGACAACCAAAATCGTTCATATACAGGGGAGTATGCACTCGACGAAAGTAATGCCTTGCTTAATTTTTATTTAAATGATATTCGCATGGCGATAGATTTAGAAATATGGAAACCTGTGGGTGATTATGTCATTAGCTACATAAAAAAACAAAAAGGGAGTTCTTGCTTTTACAATCATCCAGATAATTACTATTCAAGTAGTGATGAGCGTTGGGAATGCCCAATCTTCGTTGGATTGACGTTTTTCGATGTTATGGTATCTACAGCAATATTCAAACGCTCAAAAGACAATATGTGGCTCATGTATTATCGTTGTTTCCTAAAGGAAATACTTGAGAGCTATGAAAAATCTAGCAGCATAGATGTAAATAGAGAGTTCCCCATGCGATTTGATTATTTAATATATGAGCTAATCAGCCGTTGTAATATATGGGCAGGAGCAACAGAACACCTCAATTATGATAACTGGACAACAGAAGAGAAAGAGCAATCTCCAGAGTTCTTTGCCTCTAAAACCTTGGGGGAAATGATGTATCTGATTATTACTTCAGAAAAAATGCATAACAATCAAAAGACATATCTTTTAGAAATCATTATTAAAAGAATGGACTCTCTTGATAAAAAGAAGAAATCTGCTTACTCCAAGGAAATCTTCAACAATCTTATCCGAGCATTCTCCCCTGCTTCCATTGATATAAATGCAGTAAATAAATTACGGCAACTTTATAAAGGTGTTGATCATGTTCTAAAAAACAAAAATTCAACTTTTGAAGTTGAACTATCAAAATATCCTGACCAATAATGATATATTTATCCATCACCTGCTTATATTGCAGGTGGTATCCTGAACCCAGTTGATCTATCAGTCAAAAAGTTAATCGTATAGCGTTCAAATATAAGAATAATGGCAGCTCTCGCTTTACGCTCAAAGCAGGCTGCCAAATTTGATTACATACTGGCTGGGCATACTGTATCAATTGGAGCATGAGTTAGTACAAGTAACAATCGATTCAACTCTCTCCCACCATGCCTGGTAGGCTTTAAGCTGTTCTTCTAGATAATCGCTCTTATCATAAACTTGCCATACCCCTGGCAGTTTATGACCTAGCATTATTTCTGCAATATGAGGCTCAGTAAGATCAGAAAAGTTTGTTCGTGCTGTTCGTCTCAAATCATGAAGAGACCAATGAGGGAATTGATACCCCAAACGCCGCCATGCGTACTGCATTAAATTGTAAGGCAGCGACTGCAATGATGTCCGACCAACGGGTTCCCTGCTTCCTTCCTTAGTAAAAAGCATATCGGAACCATTGTTCATAGAGATAGCGTACTTTATAAGCTCTTCAACCGGTTCAATAATGGGTCGCTTTAGCGGTTCGCCTGTTATCTCCCCAGTCTTATGTCGTTCTGGTGGTACAGTCCATACCTTATTAATGAAATCAAAATCGTCCACCCTGGCGGTAATTAGCTCTGAACTACGGCAGCCAAAATGCAGCAATAGTTTAATGAAGGCCCGGTATTTAGGAACCATTCGAGAACCATCGATCGCAGCATAAAGGATTTTAATTTCATCATGTGTCAGAAACCGTTTCTTCTGACCTTTACGGATATCCATATCTTTACCCGTGATATCCGACAGCGGGCGAGTTTCAATGAGCTTTCTCTTATACGCCCAGACATGAGCCTGCTTTGCGTTAATTAGTAATCGGTCTGCTATTGCTGGAGCCTTAGTGCTAAGAGGCTCCAGGACTTCTAACCAATCATGCAATGTAGCTGCATCGTGAGGGACATTCCCGATTTTAGAGAACAGGTGCAACTCAAACGAGCGGAGTATCTGTTCAGAACCCTTTTTATTTTTTACACAATATGCTTCATACCAGGCACGGATCACAGACTCTACCGTCATGGCTTCAGTAGCTTTTCGTTTTTCAGCCTGCTTGACCAATCGTGGATTACGGTTTGACTCGAGTTCACCACGGAGACGGATAACTTCTTCTCTGGCCTCTTTTAATCCAGTTGCCGGGTAAGTTCCGATATCAAGACGCTCACCTTTCCCTGCCCATTGATAACGATATTGGAACACTACGCGACCTTTCGGTGATACTCTGACAGACAGACCATCACGATCGGATTTAACCAAAACCTTATCACGTTCCTTTCCAACGACTGAACGCAACCACGCATCAGACAGCGCCATTACTCACCTTGTACAAATCGCAAAACACCTCTGCTGCTTTGTACATTATGTACAAGCATATGTACAGATTTTTGATGAAAGCAACCTGATCGATTTAAAGTTACATGAAAGAATCTTCAATTAAAAAGTCACACAAATATATGTATTTAAATGATTTATATGACCAAAACTCAATTAACTGAAAGGATTTTGAAAGAGTAAAAGAGCTTTAATTTGGGCTTAATTATTGGGGTGAGAAATAATGGCAAAAGTGCGGCGCTTCGCCACCTCTTGCAAATAAGGAGACAACGTCATAATTCTTTCTTCTTGAGTAAGCGGCATCGCGCCGCGCTTGTTGAAAACGAAAAATTGCGGCTATTTTACCCATCAACGGGGGGGAGGCAATCAGTGTTTACACAGGAGCTGCTCCAGTTCGTGCAACGAAGAAACGATCCAGGTGGGCGCGATGCCTTCTGGTTGCTCGCGATGGTGTGCATTCAGCCAGCAGGTCGCAAGCCCGGCATTGATGCCACCGAGAATATCGGACTCAGCGGTGTCGCCAACCATCAGCACGCGTGAACGGTCAGGATTGCCCGCCTGTTCCAGCGCATAATCAAAAATTTTCTTATTCGGTTTGGCAACGCCAACTTCTTCGGAAATCACCAGCAAATCGAAATAATCACGCAGCCCCGTGCGTTCCAGACGCACCTGCTGCAAGGCGCTAAAGCCGTTGGTGATGATGCCGATTTTGGCGTTGCCGCGAATGGCGTTAAGCAGGGAAACCGCCCCCGGCAGCGGCGTACAGATTTCCGCCATCGCATTAATGAAGGCCTCGTTGAGTTTACCCGGCTCGACGTTCAGCCGTTCGGCCCAGCTCTCAAAACGCCCGTGCTGGAGCTGTAATGAAGTGATCGCGCCGTTTTGATAATCCACCCACAGTGGCTTGTTAACGGCCTGATAGTCCTGAAAATCTTCAGCGGTAAAGGTGACGCTGTAATCAAGAAACATCCGCTGCAGGCCGGTGAATGAGTCAAAGGTAAACAGCGTTTCATCGGCATCAAAGAAAATCCAGTCCCACTTCATTATTCCACCTTGTCTTACATACTGATTGGCAACGCCATGATGATGGCGTCTTCGCGACCGTCCGTGGTGGGGTAGTAATTGCGGCGAATCGTCGCCTCGTTAAAGCCTAAACTTTCGTACAGGGCAATGGCGGCAGCGTTAGAAGCGCGGACTTCCAGCCATAGCGTCGCCACGCCGCGTTTTTCCAGTTCGTCGATCAGATGTTCCAGCAGCGCCCTTCCCAGTCCCTGGCGCTGATAGTCAGGATCGACCGCAATATTGAACAATGTAGCTTCATCCAGCACCACTTGCGTAATCGCAAACGCCGCCATTTTGCCGTCTTGCGTCAACTGAAAGTTGAGATAGCGTTCGCCCTGGTTGCTGGCAAAGGTTTTCTCACTCCACGGAAAGGCGTGGGCGCGTTGTTCAATGTGGAAAGCCGCTGGTAAATCAGTCGTTTCGAGGGAAGAAATCGTGTTCATATGTGCAAATTTGTTGCCATAACGCGGCGCGTGCCGTTGGGTTTGCCCGTAATTCGGTGAGCGCCGGTGATGCCACCTGAGCGCCTTCCAGTGATAGCGGTTCATCAGTGCCCAACCGCCAACTATTGCAGCGACTGCTTTGCGGCAACATCGCGATTTTTTCTGGCGTCAGTTGCAGCACTTGATCAGGGCTGACGGTTAATGCGCGCAGAACGTCGCTCACCAGAGGATCGGTCAGGGCGGGAAGATCGTTTGCCACCATCACCAGACGAACGTGTGCGGGGATCGCAATGGCTACCTCTCCCTGCAACGCGCCAGGGCGACGCAGCGACCACTGGGTAATACCCAGTTGCTGTAACTGCCAGTCTCGTCGGGATGTCATAGCGAATCGCTCCTGTTGTCAGGAGCGCAAATATAGCAAATTCGTCGATACCGCGCCAACATATGGCTATAATCGCCGCCAGTATCAATTGAGGAGCATTCCATGTCTGCATTTACCCCGGCAAGTGAAGTCTTGCTGCGCCACAGTGATGATTTCGAACAAAGCCGTATTCTGTTTGCCGGTGACTTACAGGATGACCTGCCCGCGCGTTTAGATACCGCGACCAGTCGTGCTCATACCCAGCAATTCCACCACTGGCAGGTTTTAAGCCGCCAGATGGGTGATAACGCCCGTTTTAGTCTGGTCGCCACGGCGGATGATGTCGCAGATTGCGATACGCTGATTTACTACTGGCCGAAGAACAAACCGGAAGCCCAGTTCCAGTTGATGAATTTACTTTCTCTGCTGCCGGTGGGGACAGATATTTTCGTCGTTGGCGAAAACCGCAGCGGCGTGCGCAGCGCCGAGCAAATGCTGGCAGATTATGCGCCGTTGAATAAAGTCGACAGCGCCCGTCGCTGTGGTCTCTATTTTGGTCGTCTGGAAAAACAGCCGGTGTTTGATGCCGATAAATTCTGGGGCGAATACAGCGTCGATGGCCTGACGGTCAAAACGCTGCCAGGCGTGTTTAGCCGCGACGGTCTGGATGTCGGTAGCCAGTTGCTACTCTCGACGTTAACTCCGCACACGAAAGGTAAAGTGCTGGATGTCGGCTGTGGCGCGGGTGTGCTTTCAGTTGCCTTTGCGCGCCATTCGCCGAAAATTCGTCTCACTCTGTGCGATGTCTCTGCGCCAGCGGTAGAAGCCAGCCGCGCAACACTTGCGGCCAACGGTGTTGAAGGTGAAGTCTTTGCCAGCAACGTCTTTTCCGAGGTGAAAGGTCGTTTTGATATGATCATCTCCAACCCACCGTTCCACGATGGGATGCAAACCAGCCTGGATGCAGCACAAACGCTGATTCGCGGTGCGGTGCGTCATCTTAATAGCGGCGGCGAGTTGCGAATTGTAGCGAACGCCTTCCTGCCTTATCCGGACGTGCTGGATGAGACATTTGGCTTCCACGAAGTCATTGCGCAAACCGGACGCTTCAAGGTGTATCGCGCCATTATGACCCGCCAGGCGAAGAAAGGTTAAGTCTCTCGCCGCAAGCCTTGTTGGATGCGGCGTGAACGCCTTATCCAACCTACCAAACCTGCTCGTTAGCCCTTTGTAGGCCAGATAAGACGCACCAGCGTCGCATCTGGCATCCATTGCCACATGCCATATCGGATGCGGCGTGAACGCCTTATCCGACATACAAAACCTGCACGTTAGCCTCCTGATGACCATTTTTCCAGCAATTACGCATCAGGCGATAATTAACTATTGACGAAAAGCTGAAAACCACTAGAATGCGCCTCCGTGGTAGCAATTCTTTTTAAGAATTGATGGTATGCGAAGGTGGCGGAATTGGTAGACGCGCTAGCTTCAGGTGTTAGTGTCCTTAC
>NZ_JABWMT020000041.1:0-25588 GCF_013368915.2 Escherichia sp. 93.1518 | reverse complement strand
GTCCAAATTTAGGTTGTACCACTGTCGAGCCTCCGGCGATTGCCCCACCACCACCGCCCCCACCACCGCCTGACATTTCCAGAAGTATTTCTGTTACTCCAGTCGGCACGGTAAATGTTCCATTTGATGTATAGAAGCGGAATGAGGAATTGTTAATCCTGCTATATGCCTCACAGGCTTTATCATACGCCGCCTTCACCGCACTTGGCGTAGCCGCCTCCGTCGTACTGTTGCTATCCGTCGCATTACTAAGCTTCACAATCCCTTTTTGCGTCAGGGTGCCATCCGGAATACCCGTAATCTGCCCCCAGGGGTGCGTATGACTACCTGCAGCCTTTCCATTTGCCAGGTCATACGCCGCTTTCACCGCACTCGGTGTCGCCGCCTCCGTCGTACTGTTGCTATCTGTCGCATTACTAAGCTTAACAATCCCTTTCTGCGTCAGCGTACCGTCTGGTATACCCGTAATCTGCCCCCAAGGGTGCGTATGACTACCCGCAGCCTTACCATTCGCAAGGTCATACGCCGCCTTCACCGCGCTCGGTGTTGCCGCCTCTGTCGTGCTGGTGCTATCAATCGCGTTACTAAGCTTCACAATCCCTTTTTGCGTCAGCGTACCATCCGGAATATCAGTAATCTGACTCCAGGTATGACGATGATTTCGTGCCTCAATCATCGCCGCTTTCACCGCTTTTGGCGTAGCCGCTTTGGTTTCGTCATCACTGTCAGTGGCATTACTTAACTGCGTAAAGCCTTTTTGCGATAACGTAGCATCAGGGTGATTAGTCGAACGTTCATGTTCATCCAGTTGCGAATCAACATAATCTCGTGTTGCCAGCACAATACTGGGGTCAACGGTGAGTGTTACCGCTGCCGTGTTGGAAACTTCCATAATGAGACGAATGCAAACTTGCTTACCGCTGCCGCCGGGTAATAGCGGTTTATACGACTCCGGGAATTTACCGATAGCAATGAGTTCACCGTCAGTATCAAAAACACCGACTTCACGTACATACCAGCCGCCGATATTTTCGGGCAGTACAAGTTCCGCAATTAACCAGTTAGGATTATTGGGCGCAACTGTTAATGTATTTAAATCACCTCGCCAGACTTCATGACGTAATTTAGTTTGGCTGACGGTGGGTTCATAATATTGCCCTCCGCTGTCGCCAACAGCCATTTTTTGTAGATGAAGCTGTTTTTTATCCGCCAGAGCATTAGCAATTTTTGCCATCCCTCTGTCGGTGAGTAGAGTATAAAACTCATTATCCATAATTACTCCGGGTAAATAGATGTAATTTCAAGGCTCCATTGCCCTGTTCCGTAATAGATTGATGTGTTTTGCTGTACTTCCCGTATCTGGAAAGGTAAAACCGTCGTCAGTTCACCACCATAAAGTGCACAGCCAATAACAGGAATAGCACTTTGGTTAATGATCCAGACAATTAATGCTTCCAGTTTTGAACGTGTGTTTTTATATTCATGAATGAGTTCTACCAGATTATTGAAAAGGTTTTCATCCATGCCTTTATCCACCAGCTCTATATCAACCTTAAAAAAATAAGCCTTCCCCCCATATTCAAACCATTCTGAAATAGTTCCTGGTAGCGAAAGTATTTCCAGCACCCGCCGTACCGCCCAAATCGTTCCTTTATATTTATGCAGCTCAATGGCTTGCTTAATTAACTCGCGCTTCTCCCGTTCATCAGTGGTAAATAACCAACCTTCCAGCCCCTGAACGTGAAATTGTTCTGCAAGGGCAGGTAATGCCGAAGCATCAACCAGGTCTACCAGATAAACCATCAACGCTGTCAGATCGAGTTGGGCAAAACGCTCGGCGGCGATATTTGCCAGAGTTGAAAATCGCTCATCGCTGGCAAGCGGCGGTGGCGGCAGCAATTTATCCATCGCAGACTCCGGCAATCGTGACGTCTATCGCGGTGCATTCCGCCCACTCATGTGCCTGCAAAATACGTTTTGTAGGCATATTCAGCGCAACGTCATAGACACCATCGACTTGTAACACTTTGATTATCTGGTTTGGCACAATGTCCTGTCCCAGATGTTTCTGCCGCTGTTGCGTCCAGAGGCTAATCGCTTTACGCGCCGCAGCCAGCGTTGTCTCCTGATCGGCAGTGGTAAACAGTGTGAGCTGCGCACGGATTTCATACGGCACCCTAACGGCGCATTTCGCACTTACTTTGTCGGTCAGCGGACGTTTTTTCTCCTTGCTAACCTCCAGTTCAATTTGCGCGAGCAGTTCCACGCCCGGCAGACCATTCAGCGTTAGCGGGTAGATCTCCACGCAGCCTTCTGGTAATCCTTCGTCCGGCCCCAGTACCGCGACGTCAATAATCGACTGGCTTACGGAAAGCGTATGAAAGCGGTAGGCACCATAGCTGCCCGCATTGCTGAAACTTTCCGGCGCCAGTTGGATCCGCTGGCGTAGTGCGTCATCGCTCTCTTCACCGCAGCCGCCGGTTGAGGCCGTCAGGTTGGTCACGCTGATATCGTAATAACCAATCCTGTCAACAAGGGCGCTAATCTGTGCAGGCTGCCAGCCATTGCCCGCTTCGCCTGTTGCCAGACTGGTGGCGGGAACGGCTATATGCAAACTTCCCGCCGGAATCAGAACATCTTCATCGGTAGCAAACATCACGCTGTCAGAGGCGCTGGCACGTGTTCCTTGTGGAATTAGAATGTTATTTCGATTCTTACTGGCTACCGAAAACTGCAACGTGGTTTTTGCCGGTTGTGCAGGTAAGCGGTGAACGCCCACCAGCTCACCTAAATAATCCAGCATTGGCGCGCGGGAATACGCGACCAGATTCTGTTTCGCCGCTTCCTGAATGGCGATGCGTACAAGGTTTTCACGATAGGCAAAAAGGTCAATCAGCAACCGCTCGGCCTGTGCCGGGTAGAGCTTTTTGCCGCTGGCATCTTCGTACTGCGCAATCATCTCGCTGGTAATTTGCGCAGGATCGCGGTCAATAAAATCGGGTTCGGCTATCGCCATAACACCTCCGTTGAGTTGATTACGCCGTCAGCGGCGCGCCATTGCACACGTAACGTCAGATGTTCCCCGTCGATTACCGGTGTCACCTTCAGCAACCGGCAGCGCGGTTCCCACTGGCGGATGGCCTCTACCGACTCCCTTACCACATGCGGAATCGCCCGCTCGATGGGATAATCGATGTAGTGCCACAAGTTGCTGCCAAACAGCGGTCTGTGGGGATCACTGCCGCGCGGTGTGCGCAGAATGATGTGTATTGCCTGGTGAATATCATCCAGTCCGCAGACGTATTCTTCAGGCCGCTGCAAGGCTGGTTGCCAGTGCAGCGTAGAGGGGCGTGTTGTCGTGTTCATGAGGGTATTTTCGCCCTGAACAGGCGGCGGGGATATTAAAGCGATTTAAAAAACTGATTGATTAAAAAGAGAAAACCCGCCATCAGGCGGGTTAAACGTCAGTGTGAATGGTGGTTGGAGTTGCCACCGCTGTCCTGCAATGTGCCGCTGGCCTGAACGTTACCAATCACGTTGACATTGCCGGTTATCGTGGCGGCGTTGCCGATGCCTCCACTTCCTGCCATGCCACCAAGCCAGGTGAGTTTTTTCATCACCGTGACGTTGCCGGTAAAGGTGCTCATGGGCGCATCTACCGTCACTGCTGCCGCTTTAACATCGACCTTACTGGCTTCAATGCTGACATCGGTGGCTTTCACATCAACAGTGTCGGAAGTCACGGTGACGTGTTGGGCTTTAACCTCAACGTTGGGCGACGTCAGGCTGGTACGGTCAATAACCTCAATCACGATTTTTTCGATGCCACCATTAATCGTAAGCTGGTGGGTGCTGCGGTCATATTCAAACGCTGCGCCATCAGAAAACTGGACATAGCGTTTGTCGCGCGATGCTACTGGCGCAGTGTCTACCGTTGAATATACTGCGCCCAGCACCACGCCATCTTCACCGTTATCATCCAGCAGAACTTCCACCTGTTCGCCCATATCCGGTAGCCAGTAATCCTTATTGTCCTGAGAATTGCGCTGCAGCACCGCAAGCCAGTTACTCTTCAGATTGTCACACTCTGGTAGCGTGACCCGCACCCGAACGCTGGTTTCGTCAATATCGCTGATAATCCCCGTTTGCCGGGTTACTCCTTTCATATTGCCTCCTTACTGGCTGGTCGCTGGCCCGCGTGAAACGTCGATTTCAGTGGTATAGCCGCTGCGCACAAAACTGTGAGTAGATTTATCAATCAGCCACTGACCGGAAAGCACACCAAAATCGGTTAGCTCGATTTTATTGCCTGCCGTCAGTTCCGGGCAGCCCATCATCCTGAGCGTTCCGGTTTGTTGATATTCGTTGTGGCTGTCGAGCGCGGCGTTGGCCTTTGCCTGTGCCGCGCCAACGTCCGGCGCCCGACTGTTCAGTTTCAGCGTGTCGGCACTGGTGCCGACTCCACGGGCAGACGGCTTTTGCTGGCTGTCGTGAGTGTAGATAACCAGTTCTTTTTTCTTACTATTTTGATGCTGTACGGTGGCGTTTTTGTAGATGCGGTTAATGGTATCTTTGAAGGTGAAATGCGAAACGTCTTTGCGGTCGATCTTTTTCACCGGCGCCAGGCAGCGCAGCGTGGGTAAATGCGAAAAAATCAGTTCTTTGGTGGTCACCTTTACCGCATAGCCATATTCGCTGGCCAGGCGCTTGAGAAATCCGACATCGGTTTCGCCGTACTGTGTCACCCGGTCAATCGTCAGCGGCTCGATTTTGCCCACCAGCGTCAGGCCGTGAGTTTGCGCGATACGGCTGGCGATGGCTGAAAGCGTTGTCTCTTCAAAGCCCTGACTGTTACGGGTGCGCAGCGCCTGATTGACGGAAGTGGCGATGCCATCAATATTTACCGTGGAAGGTGGTGCTGAAATGTCAATTTTATCAATGATATATTGACCACAATCGAGCAGTTTTTCCCCCTGATAACCTATGTGCAGCGCCAGCGTATCGCCTTTGCCGGGATACCACTCTTTTATCCAGCGTCCATCGGTGTCATCCAGTGTAATCGCGATGGTATCCGACTCGTTTTTAATACTGTCCTGGTAACTGATGCTGGTGACATAAGGCGTGATGTCATAAGTGATATCTTTATGCCCATACCACAGGGTAAAAATGGGCGCGAGCGTGGCAAAGACGCCGCCAGTTACGCTTATCTCAGCCATGGTGGGATCTCCGATACGGTCTTGTTGACGGTAATGACCGGAATAATGAGCTGAATACCGGCAGGCAGTACCGGGTAAATGGCGACATGTGGATTGGCGGCGATAATGCGTTCATAAGCCAGTGCATCACCGTAGTAATGCCATGCCAGGTTATCCCAGCGTTCGCCGTCGGTGGTGATATGTTCAAGGTATCGCATTACCAGCTCCTCGTAATGGTCGCGGCAGCGAGCTGAGTCACTGCGGGAGTGGTTTGCTGTACCGTTGTACGCGCCTGCTCAACCAACGTTGTGGCTTTATCGAAAGTTGCTTCGGCGATGGCGCTGGTGATGCTGCCAAACAGTTCTTGTGCATGGTCAACCAGTGTCCCGGCGTCTTCGGCACAGTCGCGGATGCCCGGCATGTTACCCAGCAATGCTTTAATCTGCGCCGACAACGCTTTTGGTAATCCTGCCAGCGTTTGCAGATCCATCGGCTGTTTAAACAGGGTTTCGATGGCATCAATAGTCTTTTTCAACGACTTAATTATCTTTTCACACTTTTCTTTTAACGCTTTGGCCTCTTTAATCAGTGCTTTGACCTTTGCCACTGTTTTTTTAATATCTTCAATGGATTGCGCCAGTTCATCGAGCATCTCTTTGGCTTTGCGCATACCTTCTTCAATGGCGTTCAATATCTGATCCAACCAGGACTCCACCTTGTCCGGAAAATCGCTCGCCTTTTCGTCAATATTAGGCTCCTGGGTGGTAATCGCCGGGGGCAGGAGTGGGTTTTTCGGATCGCCGGTATACTCCTGGAGCGACATTGTTCCGCTTTGGGCAATCACATTGCCCCAGGGATCGGTGTGCTGGTGAGTGGCGGTTAACTCTGTAATTACAAACCAGCCGCGATAATCACCGTTGCCAAACACCAGCGCCATTGCTTTGTGGGCAAGCATGGCTTCACGCAGTCGATTCAGCTCTGTTGTGGGTTGGCAAAACTGGCTGTGCAGGAAAAATTCCAGCGCCAGCATGTCCAGCTTATCGCCAATAAACTGCACGCCAGGTTTGCCTTCAATACGGGCATGTGTGGCGTAATCCACGCCCATTGTGCTTTTAAAGCCATCCCAGAATGTGACAACTTTAAATTCAATCTCACCTAAAACGGCATACATCAGGCATACCCCCGGCGCTGTTGCTGCGCCATTACGTCGTTAATCATTCTTTCCAGTTCGCGTTTACTCATCGTCAATACGTTCTGAATGTCTTTAGTGGTGTTTTGTCCGTTACCCTGCACGGTAATTTGTGGCGAAAAATTCACCTGGACTTTTCCTGGAGAACGGGAGGGTAGCGTCGCCGGTTTGGTTACGGATTTACCTGGTAAAGAGGCCGACGCGGGTTTTGCCACTGGCGCCGATGACGGCGTTGTCGTTTTGCTGGATGGCGCGAGTTGTTTGCCCACAGGCGGCGTTAAAAGCGCACCGGCAACGCCTGGAACAACGGTCGCGGGGGAGACTGATGCGGTATTAGTCGTGCCTGTAACAGTCGCAGCCGATGCTTCTGTGCCGATCCCCATTGTGGCTTTTAGCCAGTCTGGCATGGCGTTTTTGACCTGATCAATAATGCCTTTCAGAGCGGGGAAAGCATTCATTATGCCGTCGGCCAGGCTAGCCAGTATTTTGCTGCCGAACTCGCTAAAACTCGCAGGCATCTCAACACCAAACCAATTCATCACACCGGAAAAGGCGCTGTAGAACAACCCCAGTGGCGACCAGTCGAGAATCAACCGGCTAATACCTGCAATGCCACCGTCAAAGGCCGTGGTAATACGTTTCCAGATGGCGGAAAAGAACCTGGTGATAGGTTCCCAGTTGCGATAAATCAGATAAGCCGCGCCCGCAATCGCAGTGATGACCAGACCAATGGGATTCATCAGTAGCACCCGGCCTAGTGAGAGAACGGTTCGACCAATCAGTTTCAATGCTCCGATCAGGCCACGACCAAGCAGTTGCGTTAGCCATTTTGCGCCGCCACCCAATGACTTAACCGCCAATAGCACCTTACTCGCTGCGCCTCCGAGCGCCAGACTTGCCCTGACTTTCAGGAAGATATCGACCAGACGAATAAACGGCGAGGCGATGAAGTTCGCGCCCAGCTTTAAAACATTCAGCGCGCCGTTAAACAGCCAAATCGCCCCGACGATTTTCGCAATGTTTTGCACCAGCGCCGGATGTTCGCGTAGCCAGGCGCTGAACTGGCGAATAACCGGCGCAAGGCTTTGCGCCAGCTCGCCAATCGCCGGCATAAGTTGTAAGCCAATGCTGAGCCATAAATCATTTAACGCCAGTTGTAACGCTTTAGTCTGTTCAATGGGCGAAGCCATTTGCGCAGAAAAGTCGGCATCAATCAGATTCTTGCTGGTGGCTTGCATGGCAGAGGCTTTTAGCTGGCGATACTCTTCCATGTTCGCCAGCATAGGGGCCAGGAATTCCACCGTTTGTGCATCGCCGAACATTTCGTCCAGATTAAACTGCGTCACCATCGATTGCAGCGCAGTGCTGCGGGCAGATAAATCTTCAATCTGCATGGTGCGTTTGAAGGTATCGAGGATCGCCGGATTCATCTTCTCAAGCTGCATTTGCACGATATGAGTCATGGCTTCGCTAACACCCATACCGTTTTGCTGATGCTCAAGCAGAGAACCTTGCAGATCGACGCCCTGGCTGGCGAACCAGCTATCGGTTTTTTTCGAAAAGGTGGTTTGCAGAAAATGGTCGAAATTCTCCGCCGCTGTACTGGCGCTGGCACCGTTTTTCATGGCGATCTGCATGGTGGCGGTCAGTTCAGCCATACCTTCCAGACCCTGAGTACCGGTTTTACCTGCAAATTTCTCTATCCACTGCGTTTGTTCGGCAATGGCAGGCCCACCGCTTTTGGTCACGCTGTACATCATGTTTTGCGCGGCGTTGAAATTTTCCGGGGCAATATTCAGTCGATCATGAGTCGCGAGCGCGGCTTTCGCCCATGTTTCGGCGCTGTCGCGCGTGGCGGTGGCGGCTTTGGCGATCTCCGGCATATAGCGGTTGAGATCCTGCAAGGACGATACATTGCCTTCAACTAAGGTCAGAGCGGCGGACTGTAACGTGGTCTGCTGCTGGTTAAAATCCATACTCCAGTCGCGCAGATTCAGGCTGAGCGTCTCGCGAGTGGCATCACTCATCCCACCTTTGGCCGCCATATTGACCATATTGTCCTGAAACTCATACGGTAACTTCCAGTCGGGGGCTTCAACATTGAATACTTTGCTAAATTGCCCGGCAAATGTTTGGGTTTTCTCCATCAGATTAGCGCGGCTGCGGCTATTTTCCTCCAGGCGGAGAGCGGAATCGGCAAGTCGCTGCGTTAGTTTGATAACTGTCGCTTGCTGAGTAGAGAGAGTTAACAATGTTCTGGCGTTGAGTGAGCCGTAACGGGCTATTGCCTGCGTCAACGTCTCATTACGCGCCTGAAGCTGGGTAATAATATCGTTGGCCAAAATTGTTTCTCTTTAAATATTGATAATGGCCCGCTGGTTATTTTTCTAAAAAAAAGGGGCAGGGAAGAAATAAACCTGACGGGCTTGGAAAACTCGCAGACATCAGGTCTGCGAGTCATATTCGATTTTTATTTGGGCGTTGGCTTCATCCAGCCAGTTGCTAAAGTCATCGACGGTAAGGGCGTCTATCTCACTGGGCGGAAAGCGAAACCATCTTGCCAGTAACGCCATCGCTTGCAATAACAGTGGCAGATTCTGTAGCCACGCTAAGCATGGATTGAAATCGTTTCTGCAATGCCTGGTAATCCAGCAAATCCATTTCAGCTAAATCTTCTGGCACCAGTCCGGTCATTGCAGCCATTAGCGGTTCATCCCATTCTTCTGGTTTTTCGCTGATCCGGCGCGCGTTGCGCATATCTTTTACTTTCAGGCGACGTAATTGCAGAGTGTTAATTACGTCTCCCGCCGCTGAAGTAAACGGGAACTGTAAGGTATAATGTTCTTTCATTTTGTATCCTTATTGGTCATGCGGAAATCGGGGCCGTAGCCCCGAATAACTTAGCCACCGATGTTATTGCGATAGGTACTTAATTGATCCACGCCGTTAACGCGGAAAATATTCGCCAGGTAATCCAGTTCCAGTAGTGTTTCACCATCGACCACCTGTTTAATATAGGTACAACCAAAGGCGCTGCTGAATTCCGGGTTTTCATTCTGTTTAAATGTTCCCAATGGATTCTTTTTAAACATAACAGTCAAATGAGTGACTAACGCTAATTGATTCGCTTTCCCCTGGGAGTTATAGCAATCAATACTGGAGCGGCACTGTAATGCTACCGCCTGCCACGGGTTTGCCGTTTTACGCATGACGTCTTGATAAAAGGAGTTCCATTTAATTTCCCCTTCCAGTTTATCGAAACCTGCCGGGAGTTCGATTTTGCCGACCATGCCCAGTGCTTTATGCTCCTGCATAATTAAACTGACATCCGGTAATTTAATTTCGGTTGCACGACCTAAAAGGTTATTACCATCGAGATAAATATTGGCATTGGTAATACGGTTAATTTGAATTTTTCCAGCCATTAGCTATTGCTCTCCAGAGAGACTAAATATTCAGAGGTAATTTCAGTTTCAAACGTCAGACGTTCCAGCGGCGGTGGCGGGGTGAATTTATAGCTCAGCAATAAATGCCCGGCACTGAGTTCGGTCGGTGAATTTCGCGCCGGATCGTACCAGCACTCAAAGCCAAGCAGTGCGCCGTCGGCAATCAGCTTACGGCCCCAGGTATTTACCGACTCGGTCAGGGCATCAATTAGTGCCTGATTAATCGGCATATCGATATACTGCTGGCTGAAATAACGGATCGACTCGTTAATCACATCACCCGTGCGGCGAACGTTTTCAAAGTTACGCATATGGGTCACGGTTGGCCATGCCGCAGTGCGGTTGCCCCATAAACGCAGACCAGAGCCGTAACTATTGAAAACAGTGGTAATGCCGTTTTCGTTGAGCTGATTCACTTCACTTTGCGGGTCATCAACCATTGCGGAAAGTGAACGTTCGATACCGATAATGCCCTGAATTTCCTGGTTTGAGTTGCTCCACCAGAAACCTTTCTCCAGGTCTACTTTGGCACGCAGTCCGGCAGCGCGTGAAGATAGCGGTTCGAGAACTTCCTGGTTGGTTGAGCCGTCATAAACTTTGACGTGCGGATAGCACAAACGCGCACGGTCAGAACTGGTGTTGAAGTTGATTGCGCCTTTCGAGCCGCGACCAGCCAGTACCTGCTGGAATGTAGTACCGATTGGGGCGTCAATGTAGGCGATAGCACCGAGTTTTTCCGCCTGAGCAATCAGTTCGGTGGTGACCGATTTTTGCGTACAGAAAACGGGAGCAAGCAGGATTTTGGCGTAGAAACCATACAGGTTATAGGTATCCTGTAGCAGTTTCATCCCCGTGCGATCGCCTGCGGTATTAACGGCGCCAATAATATCGGCTGCGGTAACTTTTGTTGGATCGGCCCATGAGTAATAGGCACAAACTTTCGCTCCGGCAGGGATCTCAGTCTCTGCACGAGTGATTATTCCTGTTTGTTCATCAACATGAAACGCTGTGCTGCTATACGTAGTGGCTGATGTTGAAGAGGGTTTCAGGACGACATTGCGCACCGCACGATGAGCCAGTTTTGCCTGGTTGTTGGAATCAAAAGTGATACTCTCATTGCTGATGCTGGAGCCATGTTTTGCCGGATCCAGTACGTTAATCACCACCACCGTACCGGCGCCGTGGTCATAAATCGCCTTCAGCGCCTGCGGGATAGTAAAGTTAGCCTGAGTCGAGCCAAACTGCGCGGCATCGCTTTCAGAAAGGCACAATGTTGGTTTGTTTACCGGACCGCATGGTGCACTACCGATTAAAGCGATTACAGCGGATTTTACCGCTTTAACCGGGCGCGGACCGGTTTCAATTTCAATGGTTTCTACACCGTGCAGGTAATTAGCTGCCATGTACAATTTCCTCTCCGTTATTTTGTTCTTCCTGAGTGATGACAGGAGTCAGGTGATTGCGGGCAATCATGGTCATAACCCACTCGTTTTCTTCTGGCAGATCAATTTCACTGTTCGGCCACAATAAGATTTCTTGTCCGTCGGCAAGGGTGACGCCGCTTGCCGGGCCGTTGTAGATGTATTTCATTCAGTTTCCTCGTAATTAACTTCAGTAAGCAGGGTAAGGTCCGTGCTTTCCCGTTTCGCGATAAACAGCGAGCTGGTCGCCATTTCCAGGATGTAGCGGCAGAAACCACCGCTCTCGCCTGCATTGATTTCTGTTTCAAGCCAAAGAAGACGCTCGCAATCAGGAAGCTGGATCCCCCCCAGTGCGCTGCGTATGCGATCCAGTGCGTTTAACGCGTCACAATTTTTGCCAACAATAACGGTGGCAGTTAAACGGAGCGTTTGCTGTTGCACGAGGGCATCACTGCTTTCAGGCATGGCAAATAGAGAACCGCTATAATTAATAATCACTGTAACTTGCTGCGTCTGCGGAATATATTTATGGGCATCAACCGATGAAATAAATACGTCCATTTCGGGATTCTGTTCACGTAATCTGGTCACAACAGAATTAATTACAGATAAAATTTCCATATAGGGTATTCCTTAATTACTGCTCACTTCGTTATCGTTGAAATGTATTCTGAAGCAGTGAAGGTGAAGAATCTTTTAATGTGATTTAGAGAAAAAATTGAATGGCTATAAAAAATCCCCACACTTATGTAAAGGTGGGGATGTATTTAATAGCTGCCACGTTGTAATAGCTCTATTTTGCTATATAAGGCATCCAGCTTTGCTTCTAATACTGCCTGGCCACGAAGATAATCTTCTCTGCGGACATAATGCAGCGGAAGCTCGGCACGAAATTCGAGAAATTCTCTTTCCAGTTTCGACCAGCTTGTTTCTGATTCCCGGCGCGCGTTTTCCAGAGATTCAAAACGCTCATTAAGTCTTTTTTCAATTTGCGCTAACAGCAATTTTCCGGCAGCAAACATTAATCCAACGAAGGAAAGCATAAGGGAGATCACTTCCCAAAAATCGATACTGAGTTTCATCGGCCCCTCTGATTAGTGAAGACAGCTTGCCTGCCCCCAGAGTAAGTAGCGGGCGGCATGTTGATAGAGGATCATCTTCGGATAGTGACGATTTTCTCGCCAGTTTGCGGCACTACGCCCGGCGTTGACGTGCTCAACATGACCAAACCAGATGGTGGCATCTAACCCTTTGGATGCGGCCAGTTTTTTATCCCGATTAACCCATCCCTGACCACCGTTATAGGCGCTTAGGGTAAACGCCATACGCTGGCAGCCATTTTTCGCCGAGATGTTTTTCCACAAATGCTGGTCATATTGCACCAATGCGCGAATCGCCCAGGTTGGGTTATAGGGCTTGTTTTCACGTAGCTGTGGATACAACTGGCTTATCCATGTCGCTGTGGCAGGCATAAATTGCGCCATACCCTGTGCGCCGACGGGGGAACGCGCCATTGGCTGCCAGGCTGATTCCTGGTGCAACTGCCCGGCGAAGTCTGCCACCGGGGCGTTCAGTCCCCAGACTTCTCGTGCAGTTCGAATCAGTTCGTTTCGCCATGCCAGAGATGCTCGCGGCGGTTCAGATGCGTTAAGCGGGAAGAACGCGAACAGAGTAATTAGCGCGAGAAATTTTACCTGCATCACTAAAGTCCTAACGCGACGGAAAGGCAGACGGCTGCAACGATGATAGCCCGACGAATCATTGCCGCCGCGCAGCATCGCGCCTCTTCCCAGGGGCAAAATGAGTCAGGCCGCGCCCAGGGAAACAGACTGCGATCGAGCCAGTATCCCAGCACAGCGGCGAGCGAAACCAGACTTAGTTTATAAATGACAACCGGGATCTGTGCGGAAGATGTACAGCCGATCGCGACAAACAGCGCGACGGAAGCGACCAGCCAGCCGGAAAGACGGGGAAAAGTGACTTTTTTCATACGATATCTCCTGATAAGTGAGCGTTTAGTGTCGCCAGATCCCTCCAGTGAAGAATGAAAAAAGCTTTAATAAATAACTTTAAAAAATAGATCCTCTATAAATGAACATGCTTGCTAATAAATCCACCCATTAATAAAAGAGCAAAAGGTGTCCTGGAGAATAAGCGCGTCATTATGCAGGGAAAAGAGGATGGTGAATCGTAGGAATAGCCCATAGTCATTTGATTTTTAAAGTTTGTTTAAGAAAGTCAGCGACTGTGAGGGAAACGATCTTTTTACACTACAGGTAAAAATAATACTGTATGCACATACAGTATCGTGTAAAATGATACTCCAGTTGACAAGAAACATAACGCAAACAATATATTTATTTTGTGAATTTATGACGTTCATTAATATTAAAAATTTATATTTTTGGTGATTGTTTATTTGTTTGTTGAATGTATTGAGTAGCAGTAATGACAACTGCTTAGCGTATATCCGTGGTTTTACACGCATCGGGTCTTATACAGGATGCAAGATATATGGAGATGAAAAATGATACGAAAATCAAAAGAGATGGCCCGGACACCGGAGATCATTAACGACCTGGCGTTTCATGCATCGCAAGTTCTGATTGAGAGCATCAATCTCGACAGTTCATCGGCGGAAAATGTGGGCTTTGCCATTGCCGACCGAATGATGCGTAACTGGGGTGGGCAAAGCATTTATTTCCCGAAAGGGATCTCCGGACGGGCGTCGGAGCGTGACTACCAAATCTATAGCGAGTGCGATGGTCGCAACTACGCCGAATTAGCGAAGAAATATAATCTGACGTTGCAATGGATTTATAAGATAGTGAAACGCGTACATGCGGAAAAGCAACAGCGCCGTAGTAATTCGTAATTGATCCGGCATGGTGAATAGCGACGTGGGTCGCTATTCACCTGTACTGGTCGTTTACTCAAACAAATTACTATGCAATTTCTGCACTACCTGCTCTGCATCAGCACCTGGCACCAGGAAGCACAGGTTATTGCTGGACGCGCCGTAGCAAATCATGCGGATGTTGAACGGTTCCAGCACACCAAATACTTCTTTGCCGACGCCGCAGGCTTTGGACAGGTCGTTACCAATCAGCGCCACCAGCGCAAGGCCTTCTTCCACTTCTACACGGCACAGTGCCGAAAGTTCCATCAGCAGTGATTGCGTCAACAATGTATCGCCGGTAGAAGTTGAACCAGTAGTATCAAGAGTTAATGCCACGCTCACTTCGGACGTAGTAATTAAATCCACCGAAATATTATGCCGCGCGAGGATACCGAAAACTTCCGCGAGGAAGCCACGGGAATGCAGCATATTCAGGCTGTGCAGGGTTAATAGCGTTTGTTTACGGCGCAGAGCCAGTGCACGGAACAGCGGTGGATTTTCGGTTTTATTACACACCAACGTACCGCCAGCACGTGGGTCTTTGCTGGAACCGACAAACACCGGAATATCGCTGCGCACTGCGGGCAGCAACGTCGCTGGATGCAGCACTTTCGCGCCAAAGGTCGCCATTTCAGCGGCCTCTTCAAAAGCGATTCTATCAATGCGTTTTGCTGCCGGCACCACGCGTGGATCGGTAGTGTAGATGCCAGGGACGTCAGTCCAGATATCAACGCGAGATGCGTGTAAGGCTTCCGCCAACAAGGCTGCCGTATAATCGCTGCCGCCACGTCCAAGTGTTGTTGTACGCCCTTTACTTTCGCTACCAATAAAGCCCTGGGTGATGACTAAACCTTCACTGAGCCGTGGAGTCAGATGCAACGCAGCCAGTTCCGCCAGTGCAACAACATCTGGCTCCGCACGACCAAAACGGTCGTTGGTGCGCATCACTTTACGCACATCAAACCACTGCGCCTGGACATCGCGTTCGCGCAGGATTTCAACAAACAGCAGAGTAGACATCAGTTCGCCGTGGCTGACTAGTTCATCCGTCAGTGCCGGAGATGTTGCCAGTGCCGCCGCTTCGGCCAGAACAGTAATGTTCTCCAACAAACGTTCAATCTCTTCACGGATGACGTTCGGGTAACGCAGACGCTCCAGAATGGCGAACTGAATATTGCGAATAGCATCGAGTTTTTCGAAACGCTCAACCGGTTCCAGACCTTCAGCCAGTGCAACCAACAGATTGGTAATCCCCGCAGAAGCAGAGAGCACAACCAAACGAACATTCACATCAGAAAGCACAATGTCGGCGCTGCGGTTCATGGCGTCGAAATCAGCCACGCTAGTACCACCAAATTTGGAGACAACAATATCGGGCATAACAACCTCGTGTCAGGGAATGAAAGAAGCGACCTTGGCACAAAGGCAAAATAGAAACCGGTGCAGGCGCAGACCGTATTTATAAATAAAAGGTGTAGGGGAGTGTGTCAACGCCGGGATTATGCGGATTATTCATGCAGCGGGCGTGGTCAGAAATTGTGCTTATAACGTCTATACTTTTTATCCTCTTCAGTAGTTAGCTGAGCTAACGGCACTAAAACCATCACATTTTTCTGTGACTGGCGCTACAATCTTCCACAGTCACAATTCTCAATATCAGAAGAGTATTGCTAATGAAAAACATCAATCCAACGCAGACCGCTGCCTGGCAGGCACTACAGAAACACTTCGATGAAATGAAAGACGTTACGATCGCCGATCTTTTTGCTAAAGATGGCGATCGTTTTTCTAAGTTCTCCGCAACCTTCGACGATCAGATGCTGGTGGATTACTCCAAAAACCGCATCACCGAAGAAACTCTGGCGAAATTGCAGGATCTGGCGAAAGAGTGCGATCTGGCGGGCGCGATTAAGTCGATGTTCTCTGGCGAGAAGATCAACCGCACCGAAAACCGTGCCGTGCTGCACGTGGCACTGCGTAACCGTAGCAATACGCCGATTCTGGTTGATGGCAAAGACGTAATGCCGGAAGTCAACGCGGTGCTGGAGAAGATGAAAACCTTCTCGCAAGCGATTATTTCCGGTGAGTGGAAGGGTTATACCGGCAAAGCAATCACCGAGGTGGTGAACATCGGGATCGGCGGTTCTGACCTCGGCCCGTACATGGTGACTGAGGCACTGCGTCCGTACAAAAATCACCTGAACATGCACTTTGTTTCTAACGTTGACGGAACTCACATCGCAGAAGTGCTGAAAAAAGTGAACCCGGAAACGACGCTGTTCCTGGTGGCGTCTAAAACCTTCACCACTCAGGAAACCATGACCAATGCCCATAGCGCACGTGACTGGTTCCTGAAAGCGGCAGGTGATGAGAAGCACGTTGCGAAACACTTTGCGGCGCTTTCCACCAATGCGAAAGCCGTTGGCGAGTTTGGTATTGATACCGCCAACATGTTCGAGTTCTGGGACTGGGTCGGCGGTCGTTACTCTTTGTGGTCAGCGATTGGCCTGTCGATTGTTCTCTCCATCGGCTTTGATAACTTCGTTGAACTGCTTTCCGGCGCACATGCCATGGACAAGCATTTCTCCACTACTCCAGCAGAGAAAAACTTGCCTGTATTGCTGGCGCTGATTGGCATCTGGTACAACAATTTCTTTGGCGCGGAAACTGAAGCGATTCTGCCGTATGACCAGTATATGCACCGTTTTGCGGCGTACTTCCAGCAGGGCAATATGGAATCCAACGGCAAATACGTTGACCGTAACGGTAACGTCGTGGATTACCAGACTGGCCCGATTATCTGGGGTGAGCCAGGTACTAACGGTCAGCACGCGTTCTACCAGCTGATCCACCAGGGAACCAAAATGGTGCCATGCGATTTCATCGCGCCAGCTATCACCCATAACCCGCTCTCTGATCACCACCAGAAACTGCTGTCTAACTTCTTCGCTCAGACCGAAGCTCTGGCCTTTGGTAAATCCCGCGAAGTGGTTGAGCAGGAATATCGTGATCAGGGTAAAGATCCGGCGACGCTCGACTATGTAGTGCCGTTTAAAGTGTTCGAAGGTAACCGTCCGACCAACTCCATCCTGCTGCGCGAAATCACCCCGTTCAGCCTGGGGGCGTTGATTGCGCTGTATGAGCACAAAATCTTTACTCAGGGCGTGATCCTGAACATCTTCACCTTTGACCAGTGGGGCGTGGAGCTGGGTAAACAGCTGGCTAACCGCATTCTGCCGGAGCTGAAAGATGACAAAGAAATCAGCAGCCACGATAGCTCGACCAATGGTCTGATTAACCGCTATAAAGCGTGGCGCGGTTAATCATCGTGCATACCTGATGTCGCTACGTAGGCCGGATAAGGCGTTTACGCCGCATCCGGCAACCGGTGCCTGATGCGACGCGGTCGCGTCTTATCAGGCCTACAGGTCGATGCCGATATGTACATCGTATTCGGCAATTAATACATAGCACGATTGATTTAATAACCTTAATAACAATGCCGACTATAAGTCGGCATTGTTTTATCAGATAAATCCTCTTGTCTGTGATTTAACGAAAATCATACCGTGAGGTTAATCCTAAAATAGATTTTCAGTCTGTAATCATTTCGGAATATACGCAGGTTAATCGCTTTTGTATTTATTTTAACCTCATGATTAACATGATTATTTATATATAATAAAAAATATATAATTGCTATTCATTCCAATTATCCTAAAACCCCATAACTAATTCCCCACGCCGTAATCCACATGCTTTAGTTGTGTATACTCGATTCCGCCCGAAATGTTTTTGGGTAAATCTCCATTCATTCAATGAAGGGAAATTGTTATGAAAAAAGTTCTGTATGGCATTTTTGCCATATCTGCGCTTGCGGCGACTTCTGCGTGGGCTGCACCTGTACAGGTGGGCGAAGCGGCAGGGTCGGCAGCAACGTCGGTTTCGGCGGGTAGTTCCTCCGCGACCAGCGTTAGCACCGTAAGCTCGGCGGTGGGTGTCGCGCTCGCGGCAACCGGTGGCGGCGATGGTTCTAATACCGGGACCACCACAACCACGACCACCAGTACCCAGTAATAACGTATGTATCCCCAAAATAATTCGAGTCATTGCATCTGTGGCTTGAAGTATGAAGGGATTTACCATAACCACACTCCGGTGTGGTTATTCTGCCCCTCTGGAGAAGAGTCGTGAAGCGACCTGCACTCATTCTTATCTGCCTGTTATTACAGGCGTGTTCAGCCTCGACTAAAGAGCTGGGCAATTCACTGTGGGACAGTCTGTTCGGCACGCCAGGCGTACAGCTGACGGACGATGATATTCAAAATATGCCCTACGCCAGCCAGTACATGCAGTTTAATGGCGGGCCGCAGTTATTTGTGGTGCTGGCCTTCGCTGAAAACGGACAACAAAAATGGGTCACTCAGGATCAGGCCACTCTCGTTACCCAACATGACCGTCTGGTGAAGACTCTGCTCGGCGGCGACAACCTGATTGAGGTGAATAACCTTGCTGCCGATCCGCTGATCAAACCTGCACAAATCGTTGATGGCGCAACCTGGACGCGCACGATGGGCTGGACCGAGTACCAGCAGGTGCGCTACGCCACCGCACGCTCGGTCTTCAAATGGGCTGGCACCGATACCGTCAAAGTCGGCAGCGATGAAACCCCGGTTCGCGTGCTGGACGAAGAAGTCTCCACCGACCAGGCGCGATGGCATAACCGCTACTGGATCGACAGCGAAGGGCAAATTCGCCAGTCGGAACAGTATCTCGGCGCGGATTACTTCCCGGTGAAAACCACTCTCATCAAGGCGGCAAAACAATGATTAAACAAACTATTGTCGCGTTGCTTTTGAGCGTGGGAGCGTCATCGGTCTTTGCGGCAGGCACCGTCAAGGTGTTCAGCAATGGTAGTAGTGAGGCCAAAACGCTGACGGGCGCGGAGCATTTAATCGATCTGGTAGGCCAACCACGACTGGCGAATAGCTGGTGGCCTGGTGCGGTGATTAGCGAAGAGCGGGCAACGGCGGCAGCATTGCGGCAGCAGCAGGCGTTGTTGACGCGGCTGGCAGAACAGGCCGCAGATTCCAGCGCCGACGATGCAGCCGCGATCAACGCCTTACGCCAGCAAATTCAGGCGTTGAAAGTGACGGGCAGGCAAAAAATCAATCTTGATCCCGATATCGTCCGCGTTGCCGAACGCGGCAACCCGCCGTTGCAGGGTAATTACACGCTGTGGGTGGGTTCCGCGCCGTCCACGGTCACGTTGTTCGGGCTTATCAGCCGTCCTGGCAAGCAGCCATTCACTCCAGGTCGCGATGTGGCGAGCTATCTCTCCGGTCAGAAGCTGCTTAGCAGTGCAGATCGCAGCTACGCGTGGGTGGTTTACCCGGATGGACGCACGCAAAAAGCGCCGGTGGCTTACTGGAACAAGCGTCACGTAGAGCCGATGCCCGGCAGCATTATTTATGTTGGCCTGGCGGACTCCGCCTGGAGTAAGACGCCTGATGCCCTGAACGCCGACATTCTTCAGACTCTGACGCAGCGGATACCGCAATAATGAAAAAAAGACATCTGCTTAGCTTACTGGCGCTGGGCATTAGCACGGCCTGCTACGGCGAAACGTATCCTGCGCCTATTGGCCCATCGCAATCGGACTTCGGCGGCGTCGGTCTGTTACAAACGCCTACCGCCCGTATGGCGCGGGAAGGGGAGTTGAGTTTGAACTATCGTGATAACGATCAGTACCGTTATTACTCTGCTTCAGTGCAACTCTTCCCGTGGCTGGAAACAACGCTGCGCTACACCGATGTGCGCACCCGGCAGTACAGCAGCGTCGAAGCGTTCTCTGGCGATCAAACGTATAAAGATAAAGCCTTCGATCTCAAACTGCGTTTGTGGGAAGAGAGTTACTGGCTGCCGCAAGTGGCGGTTGGTGCGCGGGATATCGGCGGTACGGGGCTGTTTGATGCGGAATATCTTGTTGCCAGCAAAGCCTGGGGGCCGTTCGATTTTACGCTCGGCCTGGGCTGGGGATATCTGGGCACCAGCGGTAATGTGAAAAATCCGCTCTGTTCAGCCAGTGATAAATATTGCTATCGCGATAACAGCTACAAACAGGCGGGATCTATCGACGGTAGCCAGATGTTCCACGGTCCTGCCTCACTGTTTGGCGGCGTGGAATACCAGACGCCCTGGCAACCGCTGCGCCTGAAACTGGAGTATGAAGGCAATAATTATCAGCAGGATTTTGCCGGTAAGCTGGAGCAAAAAAGTAAGTTTAACGTCGGGGCGATTTATCGCGTTACCGATTGGGCCGACGTTAACCTTAGCTATGAACGTGGCAACACCTTTATGTTTGGCGTTACGCTGCGCACCAACTTTAACGATCTGCGCCCGTCTTACAACGATAACGCCCGCCCGCAATATCAACCGCAGCCACAGGATGCCATTTTGCAGCATTCGGTGGTGGCGAATCAGCTAACACTGTTGAAATATAACGCCGGACTGGCCGATCCGCAGATCCAGGCGAAAGGCGATACGCTGTATGTTACCGGCGAGCAGGTGAAATATCGTGATTCGCGCGAAGGGATCATTCGCGCTAATCGGATCGTGATGAACGAACTGCCGGATGGGATCAAAACGATCCGTATCACGGAAAACCGCCTTAACATGCCGCAGGTGACGACGGAAACCGATGTCGCCAGCCTGAAAAACTATCTCGCCGGCGAGCCGCTTGGGTATGAAACGAAGCTGGCGCAAAAACGCGTCGAGCCGGTGGTTCCGCAGTCCACCGAGCAGGGCTGGTATATCGACAAATCGCGCTTTGATTTCCATATCGATCCTGTGCTGAACCAGTCAGTCGGTGGCCCGGAAAACTTTTACATGTACCAACTGGGCGTGATGGGAACGGCGGATTTGTGGCTGACGGACCATCTGCTCACCACCGGCAGCCTGTTTGCTAACCTTGCCAACAATTACGACAAGTTTAACTACACCAATCCACCGCAGGACTCGCACTTACCGCGCGTTCGTACCCATGTGCGCGAGTATGTGCAGAACGATGTCTATGTGAATAACCTGCAAGCCAACTACTTCCAGCATCTGGGCAACGGCTTCTACGGGCAGATTTATGGCGGTTATCTCGAAACCATGTTTGGCGGCGCGGGGGCAGAGGTGTTGTATCGTCCGCTGGATAGCAACTGGGCGTTTGGTCTGGACGCCAACTACGTTAAACAGCGCGACTGGCGTAGTGCAAAAGATATGATGAAATTCACCGACTACAGCGTGAAAACCGGACATCTGACCGCATACTGGACGCCATCTTTCGCTCAGGATGTGTTAGTGAAAGCCAGCGTCGGGCAGTATCTGGCAGGGGATAAAGGCGGCACGCTGGAGATCGCCAAACGCTTTGATAGCGGCGTGGTGGTGGGGGGCTATGCCACGATCACGAATGTTTCGAAAGAGGAGTACGGCGAAGGGGACTTCACCAAAGGCGTGTATGTCTCTGTACCGTTGGATCTCTTCTCGTCTGGCCCGACACGCAGCCGTGCGGCAATTGGCTGGACGCCGCTGACGCGTGACGGTGGTCAGCAACTTGGGCGTAAGTTCCAGTTGTATGACATGACCAGCGACCGAAGCGTGAATTTCCGCTAAGTCTTGGGAAAGGTGCCAGTTTTCGCAATCACTGGCACCCTCATTCTTAATGACCTGTTGAGCCATCAGGAACGCAGTTCACCCCCGGTTTGCGATCTGGTGTGTAAAGGCGAAAACATTCTGTCTTCCTGTCCGTCGATATCGGTTGCAGGTCTGATTGCCTGAGCGACTGAGCCATCATTGGGCTGGAGACATTGCTTTGCGGAAGGTCGGATTTGTCAGCAGTACCGAGCGGACCGGCAAAAGCAGGAAGAACAGAGACTGATAACAACAAAGCAGCAAAATAAGGCTTCATTTTTACCACCTTTATCAGGTTACGTTTCATTTGTTCCAGAGGAACATTGTCGATTTTTCGCGCATTGCTGGTGGCTGGGAATCACCAGAATGGGTGATTTTTGCAGTACAGGCTATGGTGCGGTTTGTCTTGCCGGATGCGCCGCCAGGCGCGGCTTATCCAGCCTACGGGTAGGCACATCCGATGTTGGTGGGGGCGTCCTAACACCAGGTTGAACAAAACATACACAAAAAATATAGATCCCCGTCACATTTTTGCGTTATACAGGAAGCTCGCCACTGAGTTGGAGGGCTGTTATGACGTCGTTATCTCGTCCGCGCGTGGAGTTTATCTCCACCATTTTGCAGACCGTACTCAATCTTGGCCTGTTGTGCCTCGGCCTGATTCTGGTTGTCTTCCTCGGCAAAGAAACGGTGCATCTGGCTGATGTGCTGTTCGCGCCAGAACAAACCAGCAAATATGAGCTGGTGGAAGGGCTGGTGGTTTACTTTCTCTATTTCGAATTTATCGCCCTGATTGTGAAGTACTTCCAGTCCGGTTTTCACTTTCCCTTGCGTTACTTTGTCTATATCGGGATCACCGCCATTGTGCGCTTGATCATCGTCGATCATAAATCGCCACTGGATGTGTTGATCTACTCGGCAGCGATCCTGCTACTGGTGATCACCCTGTGGTTGTGTAATTCGAAACGGCTGAAGCGGGAGTAAAAAAAGGCGCTCCAGGGAGCGCCGAATAACAGTCACAAGTTGGGATAACGTAAGTTGAGGGTGCAGCGGCATAACATTGGCAGAACAACATCTTTAACCTTTCACACCACCTGCCGTCAGGCCGTTGACCAGCCAGCGTTGAGCCAGCAAGAAGACGATGGTGATCGGTAATGCAGACATTACGGCAGCGGCGGCAAAATCGCCCCACAGGTAGTTTTGCGGGTTGAGGTATTGCTGCATTCCCACGGCCAGGGTGTAGCTGTTCACGTCACGCAGTAACAACGACGCGACCGGAACTTCAGTAATGGCAGCGATAAACGACAGGATGAACACCACCGCCAGAATCGGTACTGACAGCGGCAGCAGTACGAGGCGGAAGGCCTGCCACGGTGTCGCACCGTCCAGCGCCGCCGCTTCTTCCAGCGAGCCGTCGATCGTTTCGAAATAACCTTTAATCGTCCAGACGTGCAGCGCAATCCCGCCCAGGTAAGCAAAGATAACGCCGCCGTGGGTATTCAGACCGATAAACGGAATGTACTCACCCAGACGGTCAAACAACGCATACAACGCCACCAGTGAGAGTACCGCCGGGAACATCTGGAAAATCAGCATTCCTTTCAGCAGCGTCGCTTTGCCAGGGAAGCGCATACGGGCGAAGGCGTAGGCGCAGGTGGTGGAGAGCGCCACGATACCAATCGCGGAAATCCCGGCGACCTTTACCGAGTTCCACAGCCACAGCAGTACCGGGAATGGCGGTGGCGTAATGCGACCATCGGCCTGTTCAACGCTAAAGCCTAACGCCAGTTTCCAGTGATCCCACGAGATTTGTTCCGGGATCAGGCTGCCTGTCGCGAAGTTCCCCTGGCGCAGCGAGATTGCGACGACCATCAGCAGCGGGAACATAATCGCCGCGATAAAAAGTAGCAGTAGCAGGTGAGTAATAAACAAACGTGCTTTTTGTGATTTCGGTTGGACCATTGCCATTTTTGTTATCTCCCTTAATCAAACTTCATTCGCGTGGCTTTCAGGTTCACTATCGCCAGCGCGCCTACCAGCAGGAAGATCAGCGTGGCAATTGCTGCCGCCAGACCGAAGTCCTGACCTCCGCCGCCTTCAAAGGCGATACGGTAGGTGTAGTTAACGAGCAGGTCGGTATAACCGGCTGGCGTGGTGGTGCCAAGACGATCCGGGCCACCGTTGGTCAACAGTTGGATCAGTACGAAGTTGTTAAAGTTAAAGGCGAAGCTGGCGATCATCAGCGGCGTCAGCGGCTTGATCAGCAGCGGCAGCGTGATTTTAAAAAAGTTCTGGAATGGACCTGCGCCATCCATCGCTGAGGCTTCATACAGATCGTCAGGAATCGCTTTCAGCAAGCCCATGCAGAGGATCATCATGTACGGATAACCCAGCCAGGTGTTGACGATAATCAGCATCGTCCGTGCGGTAGTCGGGTCGCTGAACCAGGCGGGCTTCACGCCAAACAGCGCGCTCAGCATCATGTTGATTTCACCGAAGCTCTGGTTGAACAATCCTTTGAAAATCAAAATTGAAATAAACGATGGCACCGCGTAGGGCAGAATCAGCAGTACGCGGTAGATAGCTTTGCCGCGCAACGCTTCCCATTGCACCAGACAGGCCAGCACCATGCCGACTGCAACCGTTAAAAAGACAGTGATCAGTGAGAACATCACGGTCCAGACGAAAATCGCGAGGAACGGTTTCTGAATGCCTTCGTCGGTGAAGACGCGGGTAAAGTTTTTCCAGCCGGTAGTCACGGTGTAACCGGGGCTGAGTTTGTCGTCGCCCCAGTTGCCATCGGCGGTGATGGACTGGTAAAAGCCGATCTGGTCATTCGGACGATATTTTACGCCACTCTGGTTATTGGTCAGCGTACCGTCATCGCCCAGTGTGTAGAGCGGTTGAGTGCCAGAAAACTGACGCAGGGAGCTCATCATCACTTTGTTGTCATCCGGGAGGATGGCGGTAATGTTGCTCAGTGCCTGACGATTTTGGGTAATCACGCGCAGATTTGCACGCTCGCCTTCAGGCTGTGTGGCGCTTTCTTTCAGTTGCAGCTTTTGCTCGCCGCCAAATTTAAAGGCGTCGGAGAGATAATGCTTACCGGTTTCGCCATCGGTGAGCGCCAGTTGCCACTCATCACCTGCCGGATAAAGCCCGAAGTTATAGGTTTTGCCCGCTTGCCAGGAACGATCTAACAGAACTTCCTGGGCGCGTTCAAAAGTTAGCTGGTTAGTGCTGCTGTAGTTGGTAAAAGCAATGGCGATGGTACACACCAGAGGGAAGAGCACGAACAGCCCCATTCCTGCCATTCCCGGATAAACATAGCGCCAGGCGTAGGCTTTCCGGTTGGCGAAAATATACAGCCCCGCAGAACTTAAAATCAGCGTGGTAATGGCGAACAGGTACTCCCCTTGTGCGTACATTAAAACAACAAGGTAACCCACCAGCAGGCCAAGCAGACCTAACACTGACCATTTCAGTGCGTCGCTTTGCCACCAATGTTTCTTTTTAATGACATCCATGGGGTTCTTCCTCATTCCTGGACGGATAAATGATTACACCGCATCCGGCAACAACTGCCTGATGCGGCGCTGGCGCGTCTTATCAGGCTTACGTACAGTTCGTTTTTCCAGGTCGGATGAAGCATTTACGCCGCTCCGACAACAACCGCCTGATGCGACGCTGACGCGTCTTATCAGGCCTACATATGTTTCGGTTTCGTAGGCCGGATAAGGCGTTCACGCCGCATCCGGCAT
>NZ_JABWMT020000040.1:0-25688 GCF_013368915.2 Escherichia sp. 93.1518 | reverse complement strand
TATTTATACAGAGTGGCATTGAATGAGTTTTAAATGAATGGCATGTAAAATAATAACCGGGCTTAGCCGGTTATTACCCTTATAGATTTAAAATGGAAGGATTCGTTCAACCCAATCGAAGAAAACAAGTATTTTTCTGCCGTCTTCTAACTTAAGAGTGACCTGGCAAGCATCAACGCCTCTTGACACCCCTTCAATTTCACGACCGTCTGCCATGTAGACCCTTATAGATTGGTCGTTTTGATAAGCCTTGCGACATATCGCAAAAAAGTCACGGCGTGATGGCTGATTGTCAACATAGTCTGGATGTATTGTTAGCCTACCTTTGAACTCGCGAGCAATGCCATCGATTACACCTGATTCAATTGTGCTAATGCGCTCAAGTGGGAGTCTTATACGATTTTCTTTATCATATGGAAGCGGGCATAAATCTAGCTTATTGCGGGAAGGCATTGTCCCCTGAACGTACATGCAAAACACCTGACCGTCTTCAAGCGTGACTCTTACAGGAATGTTGTTCTTCCGCCAGAACATAAGTATGTTTTCAGCATGTTCGTAGTCTCGCGGCCAGACTTCAGCCGGTATGCCGTAGGTGATGTCCGATGTTCTCATTCTGATACTCTTAGAGGTGTTTTCAGCAACCCAAATTTAAATTCTTTGTTACCAACGACAAAGAAGGGAACCTCAACATAGATTTTTTTATCGACGGATTTAGAGTTCGCTGTTTTCTGTATGTCACGAACGATACGTTTTGAGGCATTTTCATCGATAAACAATACCTTTCCACTTGTATTCCCTTCAGCCTTGGCGTAAGTAACGATAGGCTCTTCATTGCCAACCCTAATGTTTACTTGGCAACCTGTTGTAGCCATTTCATCACAGTAAAGTGTGCCGTCTTGAACTTCCAAAACAATTCCAGATGGCTTCATGGCTTCGTCAGAGCTTACATTAACGTTTTCTGGTACAGCGGTCCCGTTAATTTGCAACCGTAATCTTTCTTTTCCTGCATTAAGTATTGTTTCTTCTGCGTTATCTGAGAATCTGAACCAGACTGGTTGAATCAGACCTCGTGATTCGTATTTTAGTACGTCTTCAGAAGTATACATGCTGTACGTTTTTTGCATGTCGGAGACGATATCTGACAACGCATTTGCGGAAAATGACGAGAGGTATATACAAGCAAGAAGTAACGAACGTTTCATTTTTATACAGCGATTATTGCAAAGTAGAATTATAAATATCCAATAGTCTCAAACGATAAGCTTTCAACTGTAAATAGCAGACGTGTTTCTCTAAAAGCTGTGCGGCAAAGGCGTTGTTGCCGCACTCTGTCTATTAGCTCTTCAAGTCTGGCAATTCTGAAATTGACTAAGAATCCAATATTACGGCAGTTTGCTTAGAATTTGCTCTAAATCTTCCTTTGTCATATTAGAGTTCTCATAGATGCGCATGATTTTCTCACGAGCCTTAGCAGAGACTCCAACGGCAGATGAAACTTTGTCAAATTCAGCCATTGTCATCGCTTCCAGAATGGTATTGATAACTTCAGCCTTAGACATTTTGATGTTTTTTTCTTTTAGTTTCATTTGAAACTTTCCAAGTTTGTCATTGGCCTTATCGGACAATGCCACCTGACAATAAGTTGTTTTCTTTTCGCTCATAACTAATCTCGTTTCAGAACTCCAAAATCGAATGCGCCATCAATAGGCAATACACCTTCTGCAAAGCCAGGTGTGGTGTCGATGATGTGTTTTCGCTCATAAGAGTGAGACAACAGGTATTTGTTGCTAATGTCAATGAAATCAGTAATAAAACACACGTTTGCCTGATTCTTCTTGGCTCGTAAGCCACGACCGACACGCTGCCTCATTTCAACTTCTGCTTTCCCACCACCAGCCAGAATGACCGCACCAACGCTTGGCACATCAACACCGACATCCAGAATAGTCGAGCCTATTAAAACATCTATTTCGCCAGACGCTAAACTGTTCAGCTTTGCTTGCCTTGTCGCCTGGTTCGATTCCCCATAGATGAAGTCAACTCTAAGGCCGGACTCCTTCATCATCTCCATCAGGATTTGCCCGTGGCGTTTAAGACGAACCAGAGTCATGCAGTTGAGTGAATGTTGCTTATAAAGCAATGCCTCGCGCACTATGGCCTCGTTACGTCCCAAATTATACACGATCCCCAACTGATAAGCCTTTTGGTAGGCGGTGCTCATACCAACTCTAAAATTGAGGTGTTTGTTGGCAAGTTCGGCCTTGATTCTGGCCTCGTCTGGCTTGTAGGCAACTTTATGATAAAGGAAGTACGGCTTTGCCAGAATGCCTCGATCAATCAGGTACTTTTCTGTGACTTTAATTTCAATTCGCCCGGCCACCGCCATCAGGCGCATGTTGGCTTCCGTCGAATCCTTCATGAACGGCGTGGCTGTAAGCGCCAGACGATAGTCTGCGTTCACACATAATCTGGCGATGTCATAGAAATTTGAGCCTGAAGACTCATGCGCCTCTTCCAGAATAAGAAGAGAGACACTTGAAAGGAAGCGTTTCACCAACTCCCGACGTTTGAGGTGGTAGCTTTTCTTATCTGGTGTTGCATCGCGTGGTGGTTCTTCGAGGAAACTTGCAAGAGTTTGAACTGTAGCGACGTTGATATGTCGTGATACCTGGAACTCACCCGAGCCAATGACTCCAACCTTTTGGTCTTTTAACCACGGTTCGCCATTTTTGGCGCGGTAGTCGATGGATCTCTGGAAGTTTTCGGCCATTTGAAACATCAGAACAGAGCGGGTTGTTAAAAATAATGTCATTCGACCGATACGTGCAGCTGCTTTGCAGGCAACATTTGATTTCCCGCCACCAGTAGCGATCTGCGCAATCATCATTCCCTCTCGAACCAGTGTTTCCACAGTCTGATCCTGATACGCATAATCAGGATTGTATGGGAATGGGTTAACCGCCGGATTTGGTTTTCCAAGCGCCGGGGCTTTGTCTTTGCGGATATGAACACATTTGATGCCCGCCTTGTTCAAGTTCGCCGCTACAGGCTTGGCAAAGCCAGCAGGGAACGAGTTTTTACTCCAGTTGAACATTGTGCTTGTGCCCTTCCAGTCGCCAGTCTCGACTTCGTAGCTCAACATCTGTTGCACCAGTTGCTTTACCTTGTCATCTGCGCCAGAAATAAGCGCATTAACTGCGTTAGATACAATCCGAACAGTCATAAACCTCTTTCCTTAGTGCCTTTTGTATGTTATTTGGCTATTATAATAAGTAAGTGATTACTTAGTGGATTGTAGCAATAAAATGGATGTAAAAATCACGATTTTGCAGGTTGATGTTGCCAACCTTCGCCCGAATACCTGGAACACCAATTCGGTTGGTGCGCAGAATTTTGAAAAACTGAAAGGTTCTATCGAAAAATTGGGCTTTTTTAAGCCAATTTTGGCTCGTGAACTTGAAGATGGATTTTTTGAAATCCTCGGTGGCGAACATCGCTGGCGTGCCGCTATTGAGCAAGGAATTTCAACGGTTCCAGTGCTTTCTGTGGGCAAAATTAGCGATGTCGTAGCTAAACAGATGTCACTAGTGGACAACGAGCGATACGGTGAAGACGACCAAATCGCATTGCAACGCTTCATTGAAGAAATTCAGTCAGAACTTGACTATCAACTGTCTGAAATCGCCCCGTATGACGACGAAATCTCGATGGTTTTAGCAAAAGAGACGGCAATCGACCTTGAAGCACTGGAGGCGTTGTCTCGTGGTAGTGATGAGCCTGTCGATACCGACAAACGAGAGAAAACCGAACGTGTGGGGGCGGAACATCAGACTATGCGATTCAAAGTGACTTTCGATGCGTCAGATCGTGTTGCAGAAACCATAAAAAACATCATCAAAGAGCAGGCTATTAACACCGGTAATGAAATGGAGAATGCTGGTGAGGCTCTGGTGTGGCTGGTCGACTACTACAAGGAGCGTATGTAATGACCAAAAAGTTTGAAATCGTATATCGCGACCCGGCAGATCTTATTCCCTATGAGATGAATGCCAAAAAGCATGATGAACAGCAGATCCGAGATCTGGCCGCAGCCATTAAAAAGCGCGGATTTGACCAGCCAATTACGGTCGATAAGAACGACGTAATTATTACTGGCCACGGCCGCCGTGAGGCTGCAATTTTTGCTGGACTTGAGCGCGTACCGGTTATTGTTCGCGATGATCTCAGTGATGACGAGGTTCGTGCGAAGCGCCTTGAAGATAACCGACTTGCCAGCATTGATTACGATGCAATTAAGCTACAGAAAGAGCTTGAGTCGCTTGTTCTGGACGATATCGAGGTTTTCGGCTTTGAAGAGCGGGAGTTGAATGTTCTCGTTGGCAGCATGACAGAAGAAATGGACACCGACTCGCTAGTTATCGATCTGGGCGAAGAAACTAAACGACAGAAGGATGAACACACCGAGATCAGTCGTGAAGTTGCAGCGGAAGAAGTACGTGTTGTCGACGTATTGGGCTTTAAAACTCTCCCTGCTGGTTCTGCCATTGTTGTTGGTGATTTGCTTGCCCACATGGAAGAAATGACGGGAGAAAGCGGGGTAGACGCATTTGTGGCATATGCGGAGAAGATCTCTTCCGGGGAGATGACTGCATGAGCAAATACATCATCAACGTATCGTTTCAGACTCGCGTAAATAAAACCACGCGCACGTTAGAAATCGCCGAATCGTTCGGGCTTGGTCTGGACGAAAAAGAGTGGACGCTTTACGACAATCTGGAGCTGGAAGTTCGGCAGGGCGATGTGGTGTACATCACCGGCCAATCCGGTTCAGGTAAATCCGTTGTGCTGCGCGAGCTGCAACGCCAGATGAAGGATGAAGGGCTTTCTGTAGCTTCTATTGATGACTTTACCTTCGATAATGAGGTTAACGTCATTGACCAACTGGGCAAAACTACCAGTGATGCGCTTGGGTTGTTATCTATGGCAGGTCTGAACGATGCATATCTGTTTGTTCGCAAGCCTTCTGAAATGTCAGACGGTCAGAAATATCGTCTCAAGATTGCCAAACTGATTGAGTCAGGCGCTAAAGTGTGGGCTGCTGACGAGTTCGGTGCTGTTCTCGACCGTGTAACCGCTCAGGTTGTGGCATCTAATCTCCAGCGTGCCGCTCGAAAGGTTGGTGCGACGGTAATGGTGGCGACGACTCACGAAGACCTGAAGAACGCGCTGCGCCCGGATATGCAGATCACCAAGCACTACAAAGAACGCGTGAAGGTGGAATATCACAATGGTAGTCATGATGAGGTCCATTCATGACGGACATCATCATTAAACGCTACCGCCCTGAAGAGTTTCCGCGTCATCTGGACTTTCTGGAGCGAATGACTGTTACAAAGGGAACTGTAGAGGACTGGCACGCTCTTAAGTCGCTTCACTACAAAACAGACGGCAAACCTTTCGCGCCAACTTACTATCGCTGCGAACTTGATGACCGTCTGGTGGGCGTCGTGGTTATGGCTTACCCGAAACTACTGCTGGCACCTCGCCACCGCATGTTTCCTAAGTTGAAACCAACCACTAATACCACCGTGGCTAACCAGTACTGGGGTCGGTACGTGAATAACAACTTTGCGGTGATCAGTCGCTCAGTTGTGGATACTCAGTATCGTGGCGTAGGCGTCTCTTATCGAATGATTAACCTGGTTAGCAGGATGCATGACCGGCCAATCATTGAGATCCAGTCCTCGATGAGCAAATACAATCCCTTCGCCATGAAAGCAGGGTTCAAGTTCATCCGCCCTGAGCGACCGAAGAGCTATGAAAGTGCACTGCGTGTTTTCCAGCGTCATTTTCGTTCCGACCCGGGTGATAACGAGGCGATCGTCAAAGAGTTGTTCGCAATGAGCGAGTCACGTCGTCGCCGTGCACTGCGTGATCTGGTGGCGGACTACCACAAGAACAGTTCCCTGGCAAAAGCTGGGCGGAATCGCGGCACGACGATTCAGGACATTGCCGACAGTCTGGTGGACGAGGCCAGCATTGTGAAGCTGCTCAAGGACATTCACAACCTGAGCTTTACGTCTCCGTTGTATGGTGTGTATCGAAACCCTGACTTTGGTCGTCGACTGCCTGACACGCTGCCACTGCTGGCATTCGACAAACAACCTTTGGATAAACCGTTAGAAATTGCTTTACCGGCATAAGGATTTGCCATGACGTTAACCGACAAACAAAAGGACATCATCAAAACGCTCAATCTCGGTTATGAGCGAGGTCATCTACTTGATCTGGACGAATTGCTTGAAGTTTTGCCGTACAAGACAACCAAGCAAAGTATCCAGTTCTCAATTCGCGCTCTGATAAAAAAGGGGCTGGTGGAGAAAGGACATACGCGCCAACGCAGTGACAATCGCTATCACCGCCGGACTCTTGGGTTAACCACTTTAGGTCGAGCCAAAGCGAAGTTACTGGTGATGTAATCGGTCTGGGAGCTTATTTAAAGACCTGCTTCTGTATATATAAATAATAAGTAACTTATTAAATATATACGGAAGCAGGCTTAGTAAGACATGCCCAGACCTAATTAGACACCCCAGAAAACAAGTTGGTTAGCAGATGCAGTAAACAAGTTGTTTTAGGGCGCATGGACGCGCTCTGTGTGTTTTAGAGGGATCTATGACTGTCGAAAAAGACGAGGTAAAAACTCGCCTGACACCAGCGGAGTGGGCCGAAGCTGAAGCCAAATGGACGTCAGGCGAATATACACTCTCAAAGCTGGAGGAAGAGTACGGCATTCGTCGTGAAACACTCTCCAGACATTTCAAAAAGCGAGGATTAGAGAAAGGCGCGGACTCTGTTGGGAAGATGGTTCGTGAGTCTCTTAAATCTGACGCAGAGCTTCGCGCTAAAGCCCGTGCGGAAAAGATAGAAGAACGTCGTACACGTTATGACGGCTGGGCGTATGCGTTGGGGCAGATGGTGATGGTCGAAGTCACTACGGCCAAACGTGAGGGTAAGCCTTTAGGGGCGATTGAGGGTTCTCTCAAGAGCTTACAGAGAGCCAGTAATACCCTTGCAAAATGTTTTGAAGTTTCGTCCAAAGCATTGGGCATGGATCATGCGGAAAATGACGAGGAAGAAATTCCGAACCTGGTATTTGGTGAGCTTACGCCTTCCCAGGTGGCGAAATTACGTCAGGAAGACGACGAGCCTGAAATCATTGATGACGAATTGCTTGAGACGTTGGAAGAAGAAGCTCTAAGCGAATTTGATGCGACAGATGATGGAAGTGAAGGGGAGGACGAATAATGGCAATCCCGTCCTCGCTCAGTCTTGTGCAACTGCATTCTGGACAGATGAAAGTCTTCCAGTCTCCGCATCGATTTAAAGTTGTTTGTGCTGGTCGACGCTGGGGAAAATCCCGGTTGTCGATCTCCACTATTATTCGTGCGGCGGCAAAGGAAAAAAAGCAAAGGGTCTGGTATGTCGCTCCTACTTACCAGATGGCTCGCCAGATTTTGTGGGACGATCTACAGGAAGTTCTGCCCCGTAAGTGGGTTAGGAAAAAGAACGACACCACGATGACAATCGTGTTGAAGAACGGTTCGGAGATCGCCCTCAAAGGTGCTGATAAACCTGACACTCTGCGCGGCGTAGCGTTGCATTTTGTAGTGCTTGATGAATTTCAGGATATGAAGGCTGACACCTGGTACAAGGTGTTACGACCTACTCTTTCATCGACACGTGGCGGTGCACTGATCATTGGTACGCCAAAAGGCTTCTCGGAATTTCACAAACTGTGGACTATAGGCCAGAACGTAGAGCTGCAAAGAAAGGGACAGTGGAAGAGCTGGCAGTTTGTAACTGCTGATTCGCCGTTTGTGCCTACGGCGGAAATTGAAGCTGCTAAGAACGATATGGACCCTAAATCGTTTGCTCAGGAGTACCTGGCCAGCTTTGAAAATATGTCCGGGCGCGTTTACTACCCGTTCGATCGAAACGTGCATGTTAAACCGCTTCAGTTCAACCCTCGGTTGCCTATATGGGTAGGACAGGACTTCAACATTGACCCGATGTCTTCCGTAATTTTGCAACCTCAGCCAAATGGTGAGCTATGGGCAATTGATGAATTGGTGCTCTTTTCCTCTAACACGGCAGAGGTTTGTGATGAGCTTGAGAGGCGCTTCTGGCGCTGGAAATCACAGATAACGGTATTTCCAGATCCGGCAGGTGCTTATCGCCAACATGCTCGCGGGGAGTCTGACGTAGACATATTCAAAGAGAAGGGATTCTTACGTGTCGATTATTCGAAAAAGCACCCGCCAATTGCGGATCGTGTTAATGCTGTTAACCGAATGCTGATGACCGCATCTGGAGATATCCGGCTGTATATCGATCCGAAGTGCAAGCATTTGATTGATTCACTGGAAAAGGTCATCTACAAGCCTGGAACACGAGATATGGATAAGACAGGTGGCATTGAGCATAGTGCAGACGCATTGGGCTATCCAGTACATCGTAGGTATCCAGTCAAAAACCGTGTTATTCTTGGTGGTTCTCGATAGGTAAGTAATTATCTAAGGTTATTCAAATGGAATTGAACGACAAACAAATTAAGGATCTGGTGGCGCGACGCCACCCGGAATACGAAAAGAAAAAAGAACATTGGGACTTCCTCGCCAGCACTTACGCTGGCGGGCGTGGTTGGTTTACAGACAATATCTTTCGTTACTTTAAAGAGGGAGATCAGGAGTTTAAGGAGCGAGTTGAGCGTGCTTATCGCTTCAACCACACTCGTGAGGTGGTAAACCTCATCAACAAATATCTCTTTAAAGAAGACATTCATAGAAATATCGAAGAGGCACCAGAGCAGATCCGCAATTTCTGGAAACGTGCGACCCGCCAGAATGCCTCTATTGACTCATTTATGGCCGCTATTGATTTGCAGTCGTCTATTTACGGTCGCATATGGGTTGTTGTCGATAGCACGATGAGTGGTGATGTTGAGTCAGTAGCTGACGAGAAAAAGAAAGATGCTCGCGCCTACGCCTACTGGATTTCACCTCAGCAAATGCTGGATGTGGCATGGGACGACGACGGGAATATGTTGTGGGCGTTAATTGTGGAAGTCGCTCGTGATGACGCAGATCCTTTTACTTCTACAGGTCAGGAATACCAACGTTATCGTCTGTGGACACAAAACGAGTGGTATCTGTTTCGTGAGGAAGTGAAGAAGGGCGCTGGTGGAGCAGGTCGCCGTCAGGCAAAAGTTATTTTAGAGGATAGCGGTGCGCATAATCTCGGCGTAGTTCCTGTGTTTCCTGTTGATTGTATTGGAGAAAGTGAATCACCGTATTTCAGCCCATCGTTGATCGATGATATCGCTTATCTTGATCGTGCGGTTGCAAACTATCTGTCAAACCTTGATGCCATTATTCAGGATCAGACATTTAGCCAGTTGGCTATACCGGTACAGTCGCTTTTACCTGGTGATGAAAACCACACTAAAGTGCTTGAAATGGGCACAAAGCGAGTCTTCACCTACGATTCTGAAGGTGGAAACCAGCCGTTTTATCTGTCACCAGACCCGAAACAAGCTCAGATGATCATCACTACGATTAAGACGGTGATTAACGAAATCTACCATTCAGTTGGTGTAGCTGGTGAGCGAACGAAGCAGGACAACGCACAGGGAATCGATAACTCATCTGGTGCCGCAAAAATGTATGACTTCCAGCGTGTAAATAGCTTGCTTGTCACAAAAGCAGAGCGTCTGGAAAGGGCTGAACGCCAAATCATGCTACTGGTTGCGAAATGGATGGGGGTAGATCTGGACGAAGACCACTCTTTAATTGCGTATCCAGAAAGTTTCGATATTCGTGGCCTTACTGATGAATTTTCTGTTGCCGAGAAACTGTCGTTACTTCAGGCACCGGACTCTGTACGTCGTCACCAGATGGAAATGCTGATTGAGAAGATTTTCCCGAACATCACTGAGGCGATGAAGAAGGAATTTGATAAAGATCTCTTGAATTTTCCGCCAAAAAATGATCTAAATACCCTTGAAAATAAGTCAGTACTTACTTATGATCAAGGCGCAGCCCAAGAAAGCGGGCAAGATCAACCCCGAGGGAATGGGGACTCATCTACTCAAGAGAACGAGTGATAAGTAACAAAGGGAATTTTTATGAAACTGTGGCAAATGCTTTTGGCCCGTCGTGGTCTGATGGATGTTGCTGAAGCGCATGAGCGTGGAGGCGCTGGCGGTGTAGCTGCTGATAATGAGCAGAGTACACAAGATCCTGACAAACAGGGTGAACAAAAAGAGCAGCCGAAGGGTGATGACGAATACGCTGACATGACTCATGAAGAGTTACTGGCCGAACTTCGCAAAACCAAGAAAGCTGGTGCTGAACTGCTGAAAGAGAACATGAAGCGCAAAGAGAAAGAGCGCACATTGGCCGATCAGCTTGCTCAGTACGGTGATATCGACCCGGCGCGTGCTCGCCAGCTTTTAGAAGCTGAACAGGCCGCAGAAAATGCACGTCGTGAGGCGGAGCAAGCTGAACTGGAGCGTCGTGGTGAGTTCGATGCTGTTAAAAAACAGATGATCGAAGCACACCAGGCAGAGCTGGCACAGCGTGACGAACGTTATACAGCACTGGAAAGTGAAAACGCATCACTGAAATCTCAATTAGTCGAGATGACCGTGGGCGCTTCCTTCAGTAACTCTCTCTTCCTACGTGACAAAGTTCTGATGACTCCGGCAAAAGCCCGCGTGATCTACGGTTCTCATTTTGAAGTGGGTGAAGACGGTAGCGTAGTGGGTTATGACAAACCGGCAGGTCATAAAGAACGAGCTGTTCTGGTTGACGGTGAAGGTAAGCCGTTGCCGTTTGAATCCGCGATTGAACGCATTGTGCGGGCAGATCCGGAAGCTGACGCATTGATGCGTAGCGAAGCCAAGCAGGGTGTAGGCTCACATTCTAAATCGACCTACACAATATCCCAACCGAAGAACAAGTCGACTATGGATAAGTTGGCCTCCGGTCTGGGGAAAATTGGACTTAAGTAACATCTAAATCAAAGGGAATTGATAGATGCCATTACTGCGTGAAGAAGCTGAAAAGCTGTCTAACAACGAACTCGAACAGGGTGTGATCGAAACTATCATTGATCGCGATGACCTGTTTGCCATCCTGCCTTTTATGAAAATTAATTCAAAGGCATATCTGTACAATCGTGAAAAAACGCTGAGTGAAGCTACCTTCATCGACGTTAACGACACCATCCCGGAAGGTGCAGCAACCTTCGAAGAATGCGTTGCGAAACTGCGTATTCTGGCTGGTGACGTAGACGTTGATAAATTCCTGGCAACCACTATGGCCGACACCAATAACCAGTTGGCTATTCAGGTTCGTCAGAAAGTTAAAGGTCTGGCTCGTGCGTTCCGCCGCAACCTGATTTTGGGTGACTCCAGCTCCAACAACAAAGCGTTTGACGGCATTCCACGCCTGATGCACGCAGATCAGAAGATCGACATTGCAGGTGCATCTATGACTTTCTCCATGTTCGACGAACTGGTCGATGCGGTGAAAGATCTTGGTGCTGACTGCATCATGATGCGTTCAGAGCACCTTCGTGCTTACCGTGCGCTGCTGCGTACAGTAAACGTAGGTCCGTCTGAAATCATGATGGAGAACTTCGGTCGTCCGATGCTGTGTCATAACGGCGTTCCGTTCATCATCAACGACTTCATCCCGACCGATGCTGGCAAAGCAAGCATCTACTGCCTGCATCTGTCAGAAGAGAACGGCGTTACTGGTCTGTATGGCGGCGACAACGCAGGTATCGTTGTTGAAAACATTGGTACTGTACAGAACAAAGATGCAGTACGTACCCGTGTGAAGTGGTACTGCTCTCTGGCGAATAAGCACGATAAGGCTATCGCTGCACTGACCAATGTAAAAATTTAATCAGTGTGGTAGATAAGTAATTATCTATGTTTAAGGGTGGGCTATACGCCCACCCTTTTTGTAGGAGCAAGAAATGCCAGAACAAAAGATGAAGATTACGGAAGAGGCATTTTCGGATTTTACGGGGCATATGTGCCGCGCCGGATTTACCAATTCTATCTCCGATGAACCTTTAACCGAGCGGCAACAAAGTCAGCTATCTGCTTGTTTGCAGGCGGTTCCCTTCTCCCAATCCGTAAACATAACTCCGGCTTCACCATCAGTTTTGGTTGGGAAAACTGTTCAACTTAGTGCAGGTATTAGTATGGGTAAGAGTGCCAGTTCATTCACCTGGAAGTCAGCCAATGATCAAATTGCAACCGTTAACGGCACTGGATTAGTAACTGGCGTAGCCCCAGGCAAAGTAAAAATTACTGCAACTGATCAGGAAACCCAGCTTTCCGCTTCAGTGGAAGTCACCGTAAATCCGGTAGCCGTTCAATCCGTAACGGTAACGCCAGACTCAACCTCTGTTGAGAAAGGAAAATCAGTCAGTCTGAAAGCGAATGTTCAGCCGTCAAATGCGACGAATAAGGCTGTTACCTGGTCTTCCAAAAATGAAGATAAGGCAACGGTAGACCAGAGCGGGAACGTAACTGGTGTAGAAGTTGGCACTGCGACGATTGAGATCGTTTCCCAAGATGGTAGCAAAAAGGCAACTGCAACGGTGGAAGTAACTGCGCCTGTTGTGGCTGTTACAGGCGTCGAAATCGACCCAAATAGCACAACCGTTGAGGCAAACAAAACTGTTCAGCTGACCGCAAATGTCGAGCCGGTAGGAGCCACAAATAAAACCGTTACTTGGGAATCCAAAAATACCGAGTTTGCAACGGTGGACAGCGAAACCGGTGTTGTAACTGGTGTTGCGGCTGGCACTGCCACAATCGAGGTTACTACCCAAGATGGTAGCCACAAAGCGACAGCGACCGTAGAGGTCACTGCCGCACAGGAATAACCGATATTGGGCGGCGAAAGCCGCCCAAGTGGAGAGAAAGCGTTATGAAACCAGCAAAAATTGTTTTATTAGAACCGCAATTTTCCGGTTATTCGGGAATGCTGTGCGGCGTTCAGTTCGAGAACGGGGTATCCGTAGCGGAGTTGCCTTTTATCGATCAGCAGAGGATTTGTGCTTCAATGCGAGCGTCAACAGTAGAGGGCAAAAATGTCTCTCCGTCTGCCGCATACAGTGATCGTGGTGAATTGACAGCAGACCTGATTACCGAGCCAGCAGCGCCTGACATTGTGCCAATGAAACGTGGAACACCAGATGAACCGGCCAAACAGATCCAGGCTTTCACACGAGAAGAGCTGGAGTCCATTGCAGACAACGAAGGTATTGCCGGTCTACGAGTTATTGGTAATCAGGTTGGTGTCAAAGCGAAAGGAATTGTCGAGATGATTGAAGGCATCCTGAAAGCACAAGGCGGTGAGTAATGGCGCAGATCGACTCGTATCGTAGCGGTGAAGCTGTTTCTCTTTCCTTTGCCTTCAACGTGCTGGATATCGAATCTGCTACCTACACAGTAAAGGACAGCACCGGGGCTATTCTCGTTGATGGCGAGCCGCTAGAAATTACCAGCGGTCAAATGTCGATTCCGGTTGTCGTGTCGGCTGAATATAACCAGCTCTCTGAGAAAGAGCGAGATCTGCGGTACGTCATTGTGAAGGCTGTTGCATCGGGCCTGACGCATGAAGAGCGTCAAATGTATGTTCTGCTGAATAGTTTTGAACTGTCGATACCAGAACAGTCGTTTGCAACTGTCGCTGATGCTCAAATGCAGGCGATCGATATGCTGAATGGGGACACTTTGCTGTCGGATGGTGAAGGCTTAATGCGCAAGCGTCTCATTGAGGCTACCAGACGTATTAAAACTTTACCGTTCTCAATCCGCAAAATTCTACGTATCGACTTTGACCGATACGATCGCCCTCAAAATATGCTGAATGTGTATGACATTCCGTGGGGAGCAGATGGAGCGTACCGGCATGATTTAGTCGATTGGGAAAAGATGACGCAGGAGAAGTTTGAAGAGTTCCCTGACTACTTCAAAGAAGCGTTGATGCTTGCCGTTGTCAACGAAGCGTGTGAGATCGCAAATGGCAATGATGTAGCCGCAGCACGAGAGGATGGCATTTTGTCAGAGTCCATCGGTGAAACAACCAACATGTACCGTACCGGTAAAGCTGCAAACGTGCATGTGGCTCGCAGTACCTGGCGCTTGCTGGTCAGTTACATTAACAACCGTATGATTGTTCGCCGTGCGTAACGCTAGTCGCATTATTTACTTTTGGTCGAAAGGGTTTTTGGCCAGTAATGAGAGCGACCGACAACAACAGGGAGAGAGCATGAATATTTCATGGCAAACAGAAATTGCGATCTACCGCTTTGGCGCAAAGAACGTCTACGGCGAGGCGCAATTGCAATTCGTCAGGAAGACGAATGTCGGCGTGGTTAAGTTCGAACAGAGTAATGAGAAATCGTCAGTTCGTGCTGATAGCTCTGGTAGCCGTGGTAAGGCGAGTCTGGAGCTGTTTGATGCTGTGTTAGTTGTCCCTTTAGAAGCGGCTGTACAACTTGATGATGTGCTGATCCTTGAAGGTCAAAAATTAAAGGTGTCCAGTGTTCATCGCCGCTGGGGGCTACGAGGAAGACCTGGGCATCTTGAAGTGGGGGCGAATATATGGGTCTGAAATACGATGCGCATCAGTTCAAACGTGCGGGGAATAGACTCAACAACAGCCAGAAAGCATTTAAGCGATATCTTATTCGGGACATGGAAAAGCTGGCGCGTTTGGTTGAGCGTCTCAGCCGTGCAATGGCTCCGCTGGAAACCGGATCTCTGGAGACAGCTATCTTTGCCAGGGTGATTAAAGAAGGTTATTCAGGGCTGCGCATTGAGCTTTCTGTGTCTGGAGCAAAACCACGTCAGGGGCATCCGGGCGTAGAAGTCGGTGACTATGCTAAGTACATGGAGCTGGGTAAATATCGACTCGGTTATCTTTCTCGAATGAAGAACGTGACAAACCCACCAATTGCCGGTGTTAAACCTCGTGTTGGGCCACACTTTCTGGAAAGAGCGGTGGAAATTAGCGAGAAGCAGTTCTCAGAAGCGATTCTTGAGGCTGCCAGAAAAGCCGGTTTTACGAGAGGTTAATGTGTTTATCGAAGCGTTTGCAAGTTTGATGCAGAAGGCAAAGATTGGCACGGTCGGGACTGACATTTTCTGTCACTACTTGCCTGCCAATGTGAAATCTGGCGTCCTGCTTATTAACCCAAATACCGGCATCAGCATCGATCATGAGCTACAGGGCTTTTATCACGAATCATTCACAATCATTGTGCGTGGTTCGTCAATTACTACGACGGTTGAGAAAGCCAATAAAATCATTGAGATGTTTCCAGTAGAGGAAACGGAATCTGGTGGTGTTTATTTTCGACTTGTACGACCGATGGCGATGCCAATCATTTATCCCAAAAATGATGGGGCATTAATAGAAGCAGGCATTCCTGTTGAATTTGCTGGCTATTTATTGAATTAAGTTAATCGGTAAGTATATACTTACCATTAGCGCAATGAATGCGTAGAATTAACGGAAAAAGGAGTTTTCCATCAATGTCTAATACCCATGTAAAAAACATCAAACTTGGTGCCTGTAAGGTGTCGTTTGGTGGTGTGGATTTGGGTTACACCAAAGGTGGTGTTCAGGTTGAAGTAGCCACTGAAACGCTGAAAGTCACCGTCGATCAGTTGGGGCAGACCGTAATTTCCGAATTAGTTCAGGGGCGCAACATTACCATCACCGCGCCTCTGGCTGAGTCTGTACTCCAAAACATGGTTGACCTGATGCCCGGTTCTACTCTGAGCGAAGATGACAACTCTGTCACGATCACATCTGCACAGGGCGTCAACCTGATCGATGTGGCGAAGGAGCTGGTTCTGACTCCGCAGGACACCACCGACTATGTGTTGACCATTCCGAAAGCGGCAACCGCGGGCAACTTCACTATGACCTACCAGTCTGATGATGTTCGTGTGTTCTCTGTTCAGTTCAGCGCATACCCGGATGATGAAGGCGTTCTGGGCAAAATGAGCGGTCCCAAACCGGTAAAAACTGTGTCGATCACACCGGAATCTCCAACCGTAAAAGCTGGAGAAACTGTGCAACTGACAGCCGAGATCACTCCAGCTGATGCCGCAGACAAAACCGGTGTTTGGGAATCCGAAGACCAGGAAAAGGCCACGGTAGATCAAACGGGTCTGGTACGTGGTGTGGCGCAGGGTACTGCAAACATCTCCTTCACCAGCAATAGCGGTTCTAAGAAGGCTACTAAGTCAGTAACGATTAACCCCGCAGATTAATCAGTAATTAAGCAGAGGCTCAGGATGGGCCTCTCTTTTAAAAGGATTTTAACCAATGACCAAATTACTCGATCTCGATTCCATTCTGCCTCCGAAGAAAAGCATCAAATTTGGCGGTCAGGAATATCCCATCGTTGAAATGACGGTAGGTCTGTTCGTTTCCATCAAGCAGATGGAAGGTAAAGATCTCATGAACATGTCTCCTGTTGAGCAAGTGACAGCTTATGCAGATCTGGTTCGTAAGGTTATCCCTTCAGTACCTGACGAAGTTCTTGAAAAACTGACTGTTCCGCAACTCCAGCAGATCTTCACCTTCGCTATGGAAGTGATTGATGAAGAAAACGAAAAAGCGGCTGGCGAAGGTGCAAAGTAATTTCCCGCGATGAATCCGGGACAAGGACCGTTTCAATAGATCTCGGATTCTATTTCAGTCGTGTAGTTGCTCACTACGCTGTGTCGCCATTAGAGCTATTGAACATCCCTCTCACGATGTTCTGGATGCTCAGTCGCAATATAGACCGTCTGCGTGCGGAAGAGGATGTCCGCAACTTACAAGTCGCTCGTGCATCCCAGGCGGATGGCGAGGCTGTGAAGGCGTTCATGGAGGGTTTGCAACTCAGGATTGGAAGACCAGTCGTAACAGATAAAGTCTACGATCCAAGCCAGGATAAGGCAGACCCTGACGCCAAAGAGCAACTGATGCAAATATTTGGCAGAGGATGACAAGGGAATGTCACAAAACGTAGAGTTTATCCTGTCGCTGGAAGACAAACAGTTTACAGCGTCAATCGATCGTGCGGGGAAACTGCTTACTCGATTTGGTGAGCAGGTAACAAAGCCTGCTCAAAAAATCCAAACCTTTGAACGCTCTTTGGGTTCGGTCGCCCGTATCATTGGCGTTCTGGAAAGCAAGCTCGATTCTACGGCAGATAAACTACAGGATGTAGCTGCCGGTTTTGAGCTTGCTTCAGATGCTACGCGTAAAATGCGTGGCAACATCACCAGCCTCAATTCTGGTCTTAAAGCCCTGATTGAGCGCGTCGATACGACAACTTCTTCAGTAGATAAACTCACCGCGTCATTACGTAAAGTGCAATCAGAGCTAAATGATTTCTCTGATTGGGCGACCTATGCAAGCAAAAGCGCAAGCCGCTTTGGTACGGAGGTCAAAGAAGCCTCTGCGTCCGTGAGTGGCATGAATACGCGCCTTAATACCACGACGAAGCGACTCAGTAATTGGGGTGTCACAACGAGTCAGGCTGCCGAGGGACTGAAAAAGGTTCGTGAGCAGATGGACGAAGTTATCGGACGTCAGCAACTGATTAGCAAGCCGGTACGTGTTCGTACATCTGGAAGTGGCGATGGTGGTAACGGGCAGCGTAGCGGCGCTTCTGGTCACAGCGGTAAAAATAACGAAGGAGGTATGTTCTCTGGCCTTCGTGGCAACATTTTCCTGCTTGGCGAGATCGGAGATGCAGCCAGAACGGTTACTGACATCATGTTTGGGTGGCAGAAGCCTATTGTTGAAGCTGCGGCCGAAATGGAACGTATGCGGGTGATGCTTCGAGGGTTGAATAAGGAGAAGTCCAACCCTGGCCAGGCTGCCGCTGATGATATGAAGTACATCGTAGACATGGCTCAAAATGCGCCGTTCGCGATGCAGGCGTTAACAGATTCCTTCGTGAAGTTTCGTTCTGCTGGCTTAGATCCAACCGATGGTTCTCTGAAGGCGCTGGTGGACTCCGTTGCTCGTTTTGGTGGTGATAGTGAGCTGTTGAAACGTGCGGCTGTGGCCGTTCAGCAGATGTCCGGTAAGGGCGTTGTGTCAATGGAAGAGCTACGTCAGCAATTAGGTGAAGCCGTTCCTAACGCGATGCAGGCAATGGCAGACGCCGCAGGCATCACTATGGGGGAACTGACTAAAGCCGTTGCCAGCGGTACGGTTGAGGCAAAACAGGCGTTGTCTCTGATGTTTGTTGGTCTGCGTGCGGAGAATGAGAACGCAGCGAAAGACATGATGCAAACCTACACAGGTGCGCTGGCGCAACTTCAGACGTCATTCACGTTATTTGCTGATCGGGTTGGTCAGGCCGGATATCTGGATTCTCTATCGAAGGGGATGAAAGAACTGGCTTCAATCATGAATAGCGCCGAAGGGATTTCGTTTGCCAATTCTTTAGGCTCGGGGTTAACGACGGCAATCGATGGGTTGCGTCAGCTTGCTCAATGGTTAGCAAAGAACCAAGAGCTAGTAATTAATCTCGGTAAGGTCGTGGCCGCGATGGTTGCGTTCAAACTGATGCGAGCAGGGATCATGGGGGTAGTTGGCGCAGGCAGCCAGATGGTTAGCACCTTTGCCACGATGGCGACCGCCATACAGACTCCATTTAACCTCGGCGCTACAGCAGTAACCCGATTCAATCGTGCGGCACGTATGGGGCTGGCTCCGATCCCCTCTCTTATTTTCGCCATCCGTGGGGCGATTACGGGGCTTAAAGGCGCTTTTGCTGGATTAACGGCGTTCATTGCAGCAAACCCTATAGGGGCAGCATTTACAGTTGCCACTGTAGCTGTTGCTGGCCTAATCACGTACATGACCATGCTCCGCAGCGAAACTTCAAAGGTCGTTGACGAGATTAGGAAAATACCAGAGGCGATGACGGCGGCCAAACGTGCACAAATGGCCGACCGCGCAGAAAAGCTCGAAAAGCAGATTCTTGCTGATCAACGAGCATTAAAAACTGGTGAGGGTGTTAATTACGTATCTAACTCTGCCGGTGTTATTACTCACAAAGAGTCGAAGGCTGACATCGAAGCACGCCTGAAAAAAAATCAGGAAGAGTATCAAAAGATAACCGGCACGATAGCTCTTGGTGACGGCGCTGTAGCAAAGCGTTTGGCTAAAGAGGCTGCCGAATCTCAGATTGAGAAAATTCGAGCGGAAAACCAGATTTTCGCGGCAACATTCGTGAAAGCCCGGCAGGAGGCTCTGGATAAGATCCAGAAAATCAATGATGACGGTTCACTTTCAGATGACGAAAAGAACAAGCTATTGGCACCGTTACGTGAAACGGTAAACAAAAGCTATCTGGAGCCTGCGCAAAAACTGGTTGATTCACTTTCTTCTCGTAAGAATGCTACCGAGAAGCAAATAGCGACTCTTAATGATCAGCTTGAAAAAGCCAAAAAAGATGGCAATACCGAGCAGATCCAGAAACTGCAAGGCAGTATTCGTGGTTATCAGGAGCATTTGGAAGCCGTTGCTCAGGAACTGACACAGGCAGAGTTCGAGAGAGATAACGCGGCCAAAACTGGTAAGGGCGTAATGTCAAACCAGGGGACTGTTCTTGGGTTAGGTACAACTGATAAAGCTGCTCAGAAGGCGCTGGCGCAATATATGCGAAACCAGATGGATTCTGCGACTTATCAGCGTACTTTGCCTGACGGCACTCCGATGATGGACTTCGAAGGTAAGCCGATTATTGGGCCTAAACAACTCAAGACGCAGCTTAATTTGCAGAAAGCATCCAGTGCCAGCTCTCTGGAGAAAATGAGCGATGAAGAGCGTGCCGCAGCCATTGCTGCACTGACTAAAGCTCGTGAACAGGATGCAGCAGCAGCCGAGAAAGCAGCCCAACGATCAGCTAACGCCTCGCAGCGTGCGGCCAAGAAGGAACAGGTAGCGCAACAGAAACTGGCAGCCGGATACCAGAAGGCTCTGGACAAGGCCGATCAGCTTATGGGGCAAATGGGTGAAAGCTCTAAGGCTACGGTATCGTTTGATCAGTCTCTTCGCGATACAACGAAATCGCTGACAGATTTGGCTAATGCGGTTCCTAACGAGTTCATCACTCAAGAGATGATCGACAAGGCGAAAAAACGTCTTGAAGACCTCAAAAATGCGACACCTGAATATCGCGAGATGTTTAATCGCCGCAATGTTGAGCAGATGATCTCCACTTGGGCACCGGAGGCGGATTCCATTATTAGTGCTGGCTATACGCCGTCTCGTGAAGAGAAAGTTGCTGATTTCGAAGACACTTACAACCGCAATCTCAAAGCGTTGATAGAACTTCGTGATAAGGCGTCTGATCCTAAAGTTGTGGCGCTTTATACAAAGAAAATCAATCAACTTATTGCTGCTGGCAATACCGCGCTTATTAAAGAGACGGGGACCGCGACGCAGAAGTTGGCACTGGAATACGAAAACCTGGCAGAGCAGATCGAAAGCACCTGGACTGATTTGTTTAGTGGCTTAACGGATGTCCTGACTGATTTCGTTATTAACGGAAAGATGAGCTTCTCCAGCCTGTCTCAGTCCATTTTGAAAGATATCACCAATATGGTCGTGAAGTCGCAGATCACGCTACCTCTAATGAACATGTTGGGGATGGGAACCACCGCAGCTGGTAGTTCACAGAGTGGTAATTTGCTGACCGGGGTTGCTTCCGCCGTTGCCAATCAAGGGGTACGAATGGGCAACACTGTTAACGGCGACAAGTCGGTAGGAGAAGCCACGAAGGAGACGTCCAGTTCGGTAACTGGATTGGGGCAAACAACACAGCAGACCACCAGCGCAATTGGCACTGCAACAAATGCGATTGGTAGCTGGGTATCAGGGCTATTTGATAGCACTGAAGCCAAAGATGCCGAGACAAAAGCCGTGAAGGACTCCATCTTCTCGATGCAGAACCTCAGCTCTGTTACCGGCGCGCTGTCTGCCGCGTTTGCAATGCTTGGAGCTAATGCTTCCGGCTCTGGTAATAAGTGGTTGAGTTTTGGAGCAACGGTTGCATCTGGTCTTGTTTCAGCTTGGGCTGGCGGTGGTTTCGACAGCGTGACATCAAGCTCTGCTAAAACCGCAACCAGCAGTGTGGCTGACGGAACTAAAGGCATTCCTGCAATCCCGAAGTTTGCAAATGGAGGAATATTCGGAAAAGACGGCGTGATCCCGCTCCGGGCATACCAGAAAGGCGGTATTGCTAACTCGCCTCAATTAGCGTTGTTTGGGGAAGGTTCTATGAATGAGGCGTATGTTCCATTGCCTGATGGTCGAACAATCCCTGTAACGCTCAGTACCGATGGTATGAGTGGAGGAGGAAATGTTCTTTCTCCGGTATCAATTGAGATCAACGTCCATAGTGACGGTAGCACAACTGAATCCGGCGATACAGAAAGCATATGGAACAATGCCGCTCAACGGATGAAAGCTATCGCGCTTGAGACTATCGCGCAAGAGAAACGCCCTGGCGGATCACTCAACCCAAACACTCAACGTAACTAACTATCGACTGCCCCGGTCGGGGCAGTCTCACAAGGATGTGAGATGGAAAGACAAACGTTTAATTGGTATCCAGATTACGAATCTGAAAAAAGCGTAAAACCGAATGTAACGGTACTTAATTTTGGTGATGACTACGAGCAGCGACAGGCTCAAGGTCTTAATCGTATTAAAGAAGAATGGTCGTTAACCTTTACCAGATCATACAACGAAATTAATGCAATCGATGACTTCCTGACTGAGCGAGCAGGCGTTGAGTCGTTCTATTGGGTTAATCCAAGAGGCAAGCAGATTGTAGTTGTATGTGACAGTCATACGGTCAAGCGATATCAGGGGTACTGTGTCTTAACAGCTACATTCAGACAAGTATTTGAGGCTTAAGCATCTGGATAAGTAAGTACTAATTTACTATCATTGTGGCGCTGACAGGATGTTAGCGCCTACTTATTTCAAGGATGAAACAATGGGAATTAAAGCTGATATTCAGAGCTTATCTCCCTCTGCACTCATTGAGTTGTTCGTACTGGATATGTCGAACACAACTTCAGGGGGGAAGCTATTCTTCCACGCCGGAACAAACGAACTGATGCAACCGGTCGTCTGGCAAGGAGTGACATACGAGCCGTGGCCAATCAAAGCATCAGGCTTTGACAAAACGGGCCAGGGAACGTTGCCACGTCCAAAAATTCAGGTATCGAACTTTGCCGGAACCGTCTCTGCGGAAGTTCAGGCAAACGACGATCTTGTTGGCTGCCGCATTATTCGCAAGATGACGCTGGCTCGCTTCCTCGATGCCGTTAATTTTAAAGACGGCAACCCAACAGCAGATCCAAACCAACATTTCCCGGATGAAATGTGGTTTATCGAACAGAAAACTCTCGAAACTCATCAGGTTGTCGAGTTTGAATTGTCCAGTGTGTTCGATTTGATGGGGGTGCAACTGCCGTATCGTCAGATCATTAAAAATACCTGCCCGTGGAAATACCGAGGGCCAGAATGCGGCTATACCGGTCCATATTTCGACAAAAATAACCAGCAGACGTCTATGTCTGGTGCGGATTACTGCACAAAACGTTATGACGCCTGTAATGCGCGTCGGAATTATTTTGCCGACGGTGTGATCCATTTTGGCGGATTTATTGGAGCTACGCGGTATGGGTAATAAAGCAATCCCTGAGCTTGGCTCTGACGTTATGCAGCAAATCTATCTCTGCGCCATAAATCGCTACCCTAATGAAGCGTGTGGCTTTCTGGTGAGAACTAATGGCGACAAATATCGCTTTATGGAAGCGCGAAATGTTTCGGAGAACCCGCAGAACACTTTTGTAATGCACGTTGACGACATTATGGCGGCAGAGGATGCGGGTGATGTTATCGCAATCTGGCATTCACATACTGATGAATCAGCAGAAGCATCTGATGCCGATCGTGCAGGCTGCGAAGCGACGGAAGTTCCGTGGATGATTCTGGCTATTCGCAAGAATGTTGAGGGAGATGCCCCTTTCCATTTTAGCGAGATGAATGTGATCACACCTGATGGTTTCGAAATGCCATACCTGGGCAGACCGTATGTATTTGGCGTATTCGATTGCTGGATGTTGTGTCGGGATTATTTGAAGCGTGAGTTTAACGTCGAACTAAACCCGAACGCACACCTGCATATTCCATCGTGGTACACCGGCGATAACGACATTCTCGACCAGAACTACCGAAACGAAGGATTGGTACGGCTTGCGCCCGGAACAGAGCCTCAACGTGGGGACATCTTCTTTATCCAATACGGGAAAATGCCTGACCACTGCGCGGTTTATATCGGCGATGGAATGATTCTTCATCACCAGATCGACCGCCTTAGTTGTCGTGCTTATTACGGCGGAATGTATCAGAAACATACGACGCATCACTTGCGTCACAGAGACTTGCTCAAGGGAGATGAGACGTGTCTGAGTTAGTTCATGTGCAGCTTGGCGGCCCTATGGCCAAACATTTTGGCCGCCACTGGCATCTAAAGGTGCGCAATACAAAACAGGCTCTGGATTTAATTGAGGCCAACAAGCCTGGTTTTAAAGCATGGATGAAGCGCAATATCAAAACCTATGACAGATACCACATCCAGATCACCAATAAACAGGGCCACAAGTGGTCTGTGGACGAGAGTGAATATCAGATGATGGGGCAGTCTGACAACATTGCCAAAATCCGCATTACCCCTGTTCCGCGAGGAAGTGGTGGATCTGCTTTTGGATGGTTTCAGACGGTTGTTGGAGCAGTGTTAATGGTTGCCTCGATATGGGTGCCCGCTCTTGCCCCTCTCGGTTTGTCACTGATGATGGGCGGTATAGCTCAAATCATATCTCCGCAAGCCACTAACGAAAGTGTGAGGCAGGCGGATAACTCGAACTCTTATTACTTCGATGGACCTCAAAACACAACAAACCAGGGGAACCCTGTACAGCTTATCTATGGCGAGGAAATTTTAGTTGGCTCACAGGTCGTGAGTTCTTCTATCACCATCGACCAGCTTATGTAATCAAGGATTTTTTGGGCATGGAACAGTTCAAGAAGAAAAAATTACCGCCTCTTATTGCCGGTGCTGGTGGCAAGAAAAGTAAAAGCTCCAGCCGTACCCCGGTTGAAGCTGATGATACTGTCAATTCTCGTGCTATGGCAGCCATCCTCGACCTTCTTGGCGAGGGGGTTATTGGTGGCCTGGTAAATGGCGCAAAGTCGATCTTCATCGACGATTTACCGATCTTGAATGAAGATGGCTCTTCCAACTTCAGCGGTATTACATGGGATTTTCGTGACGGCTCACAAGACCAGACGCCAATGGCTGGTTTTGATTTTGTTGAAACGCCTAAGTCCGTAAATATTCAGCTCAAAAAAACACACGACGTTACGGTTTCAATCGATAACGATGAAGCTGATCGCGTTCGTGTCATCATGAAATTCCCCTCTTTACGTAGCGTTGATAAAAGCTCTGGCGATACAAATGGCACTACGGTGAAGTACAAATTCCAGATCGCCAACGGAGACGCAACATTTTCTGATGTAGTGGCAGAAGGTGAGAAAAGCGTTGATATCACGCTAACGGCAAAGAAAACCGGCGTGTATTACCGTAGCTATGAGCTGAAACTGCCTAAGCCTGGTCGTGCATACAAGGTTAGGGTGATTCGTCTTACAGATGATAACAGTAGCCAGTACCTCTACAACGATACCTGGGTTGATTCCATCGGTGAGATTGTAGATACACCCATGAACTACCCTAACTCTGCTCTTGTTGGCTTGAAGGTCAATTCAGAGCAGTTTGGTAGCACAATGCCTTCCCGTTCGTATTTGGTGCGCGGTATCAAAATCCGAGTACCGTCAAACTACAACGAATACACCAATACTTATGTCGGCGTATGGGACGGTACTTTTAAGCTGTTGTCTTCTTCAAACCCTGCGTGGATTCTCTACGATTTGCTTACCAATACTCGGTATGGTCTTGGGCAATTTGTGTCGGAATCCATGATTGACCTCGGCCAGCTCTACCAGATTGGTCGATATTGTGACGAAGAGGTCGATGATGGCTTTGGGGGTAAAGAGAAACGCTTTGCAATCAATACGCAGATCACCAGTCGACAGGACGCATACCGATTAATTCAGGATATTGCCGGTGCATTCCGCGGCATGGTGTTTTGGGCTGGTGGCATGGTTAACATCATGCAGGATAGCCCATCAGATCCGGTAATGATATTTACCAACTCCAACGTCAAAGATGGACTGTTTACCTATAAAGGTTCTGCGCGTAAAGATCGCCCATCTGTTGCGCTCGTAACCTACAACAACAAGGAGGACGGTTATAAGCAAAACATCGAGTACGTTGAAGATCAGGACGCAATGCGCCGTTATGGTGAGCGTAAAACAGAAGTCGTAGCATTTGGATGTACAAGCCGAGGCCAGGCTCACCGAGTTGGTTTGTGGCTTTTGTATACTGTCAACGACGGATGAAAAGTGATCCACTTATATCTCCACCAACGGCCCAATATT
>NZ_JABWMT020000003.1:0-244817 GCF_013368915.2 Escherichia sp. 93.1518 | reverse complement strand
TGGCCACATAGCTGCCAATCTCCGGGCGATACTGATGCTTTCTTTCCGGCTGCGGAACAGATGGCGTAACAGGCGGCTCCGGTGTCACTGGCGGTTCTGGTGTTACAGGGGGTTCTGGTGTTACAGGAGGCTCAGGATCTGGTTCCGGGACTACAGGCAGTTCCGGTGGGGTATACGGTCCTGCGGGAATTTCACTGGTTAAAAACCAGTTCTGGTTGTCGCTTTTGGTCACGTTGTAATCATAGGGACCGGCAACAATACGCCCCTCTTTACTGAAAACGCCCTCTGACAGGCCGTCAACCTCTACAATTTTTATCCCTTCCAGGGTATCCGCGCCCAGGCCGCCCGCATTGTTGACCATGATGCGGGTGCTACCGGAAGTATCACCTTTTACGACGAGTTTATCCGTTGCGGAATTATCATCGCCTAATACAGTATGCATGACTAACAAACCATCACTGGCAGTATAGTTGCCGTTAATGGTCAGTGTGGTCGGCGTGAACTCGTGGCCTTGTTCATACGAAGACAGCGTTGCTGTTCCAGCCAGCGCCAGCGTTTTTAACGCTTGCGAATAACCGTTTAAATCGAGGTGTCCACCACCGTCGACAATAAAATCGGAGTTGGGGCTGAAGGTATTCTCTTTACCCGCACGTAGGCTGCCTTTGGTTATATAGGTATTACCGGCATAGTTATTCATACCGGATAATGTTGTCGTCCCGGAGCCGACCTGGTTAACCTGGCCGTTTCCCTGTATAGGTGAGGCCAGGAGAAAATCGGTACTGGAGTGATTAAAGTTTACTACCGATGTGGAGGAAGCATCTGCGGCTCCCAAATGAATAAATGGCGTATTAATCGAACCTGCAGGCTGTTCAGCCTCACCTTGCGCACCACCAATATTTAAAACGCCTGTGGCGCCAGGTGCGACAGTAACCCAGATAAACGAATTGGCATTGATTGTTGCACCGTTATTAACGGTAAGGATACCGGTAGTATTAAAAGCAACATCTGGGCTGAATCCACCAAGATAAACATATTCAGCATTCAATGTTGAATTTTTACCGTCAACCAGAACCTCGCCATAACTATTACGATTTTTTGATGTACCATTGCCTGGATAAGCATATCCAATAGCTACCTGAGCTGAGGTAGTGAGTGTGCCGCCATTAGTAATACGTAAATTGCCGGTTCCCTGATCGCCAACAAGAGCAATGTTAGAGGAAACTGATGAGTTTTCCCCATCAATAACCATCAACCCTTTGGCATCACCATAATACTCACCAATCCTGAGTTCCTGCAGGCCACTTATCTTACTGCCTTCTAACACGTATACGGTGCCGGAACCTTCATTTGTACCCAAATACATTTTGGAGGTAGGGGTATCAAACTGCCAGTTGGTATGGTCGGATAAAGTGAGGGAACCTTCAGAGTTATTGCCTACGGTAGCATTAGCAGTAATAAGTGAAATATTTTCAATGAGTAATGAGCCGTTAGAGTTTTGGCCTACATTCAAAGAAGTAAAATGATTCCATCCGGGAGCATAACCCTCAGAGGCAATAACTTTTGCTTCTTCGCCATTATTAATGACAACAGTGCTATTTTCATCTGTGGGTGGGGTTACGGCCAGAGATACGGGTGTGGATAATATTGTTGAAATGGCTATAGCCAGGGTTGATAAAGCATGTTTTGCTAGTTTCATATCACTCACTTTCATCCTTAAATTTAAATGGCGAGATGTTTTTATTGCACTGTTTTTCTTCCCGAAGCCTTGTAAGGCGTAAATATACAAGTTGCTAAATGAGAATATCTGTAATATTAGATGCCATAAATTTATTAAAGTGTTAGTTGTTTATTGCATTGATAGGTTTTAGTGGTTTGTAAGTGGTGTGAATGAATTTTTCAATGTTATTATTAAAAAATAATAGCAAATCGTCTTAAGGTTAATAATGGATAAAGCAAATAATGCTTATAAAAATCAACTCAATAGATTGTTTTGTTTTTTTTATTCAGAAAAATAATGTGGGTGGTGTAAGTTTTATATTGAATATCTGGCAGAGTGAAAATTTGAGATTTTTATAAAAAATAATTCAAATAACACCAGCGATAATTGCAGTGAAAGTTATTAACCAGTCGGACAAGAGTGGTTCGCATTAAGAACAATACAAATATATTCTCTTTTCCTGTGGATTTTTCCTAACCACTGAACTACTTATTAATCAACCCTGATGATGACTGTTAGCTTCAGGGCATTAGCCAATCACACATTATGGAGTTCACCTATGAAAACTGGAACTAAGCTCTTAGTTGGTGCGTTAGCTTTTGTTGTCACAAACGTCTATGCCGCTGAATTGATGACTAAAGCGGAATTTGAAAAGGTTGAATCGCAATATGAAAAAATAGGTGATATTTCAACAAGTAATGAAATGTCGACTGCAGATGCAAAAGAAGATTTAATCAAAAAAGCGGATGAAAAAGGTGCTGATGTGTTGGTACTGACCTCCGGTCAGACTGACAATAAGATCCACGGCACGGCAAATATTTATAAGAAGAAGTAATTCTGAAGCCATGTAAATATGCCCGATGTGCACGTCTATCGGTGAATGCAATATATTGAAATTTATGATTTTGTAGGCCGGATAGGGGGTCACACCGCATCCGGCAATTTAATTTTTCAGCCGCCGCCAGAACGTCGTTCGGCTGACGCCTAAATAATTCGCCGCTGCTGTTTTATCACCATTAAATTTCTCCAGTGCCTGTTGGGGTGTCAGCAAGGGGGAGGCGGTAATTTTCGCCGACGCGTGGGCTAATTCCGGCAGTAGCCGTTGCAAAAACTGCGGCGTTAAATCCGGCGTCGGTTCCACACTTAAAAATAGCGCCAGTCGCTCCATCATATTGCGGAGTTCACGAATATTTCCCGGCCACTCATAGTGCAATAAAACCACCTGGCAGGTATTTAACCCCTCGCGTAACGCAGCAGAAAACGGGGCGGAGAGCGCCGCCAGAGACACTTTTAAAAAGCTTTCTGCCAACGGCAGAATATCCGCACCCCGCTCGCGCAGTGGCGGCAATTGCAGACGTAAAATACTCAGTCGATAAAACAGATCACGGCGAAAACGTCCTTGCTGCATATCCTCTTCCAGATTGCAGTGGGTGGCGCTGATGACCCGCACATTTACCGGAATCGGTTGATGTCCGCCGACGCGAGTGACCTCTTTTTCTTCCAGCACCCGCAGCAGGCGAGTCTGCAAAGGCAGCGGCATTTCGCCAATTTCATCAAGAAACAGCGTGCCGCCGTGGGCAATTTCGAACAGCCCGGCGCGGCCTCCGCGTCGCGAGCCGGTAAACGCACCTTCCTCATAGCCAAACAGCTCCGCTTCCAGCAATGATTCGGCAATCGCTCCGCAGTTAACGGCAACAAACGGATGTGATTTTTTACCGTGGCGAGCGTCATGACAGGCAAAGTATTCCCGATGTATCGCCTGAGCCGCCAGCTCTTTACCGGTTCCCGTTTCTCCCTGAATCAGCACCGCCGCACTGGATCGGGCATAGAGCAAAATGGTTTGCCGCACTTGTTCCATCTGTGGCGATTGACCAAGCATATCGCTCAGAACGTAACGAGTACGCAGGGCGTTGCGGGTAGTGTCCTGGGCGTTATGCCTTAGAGACATGCGCGTCATATCCAGCGCATCGCTGAACGCCTGGCGCACGGTGGCAGCGGAATAGATAAAAATTCCGGTCATTCCGGCTTCTTCTGCCAGATCTGTAATCAGCCCGGCACCGACCACGGCTTCGGTGCCGCTAGCTTTTAGCTCGTTAATCTGCCCGCGTGCGTCTTCTTCGGTGATATAGCTACGTTGGTCGAGGCGCAGATTAAAGGTCTTCTGAAACGCGACCAGCGCCGGAATGGTTTCCTGATAAGTAACGACGCCAATCGATGAGGTGAGTTTTCCGGCTTTTGCCAGTGCCTGTAACACATCAAAGCCGCTCGGTTTAATCAAAATAACGGGCACTGACAGGCGGCTTTTCAGGTACGCGCCGTTAGAGCCAGCGGCGATGATGGCGTCGCAGCGTTCACTTGCCAGTTTCTTGCGGATGTAGGCCACCGCTTTTTCAAAGCCAAGCTGGATAGGCGTTATGTTCGCCAGGTGATCAAACTCAAGGCTGATATCGCGAAACAGTTCGAACAGACGCGTCACTGATACCGTCCAAAAAACGGGTTTATCGTCGTTCAGCCGTGGTGGATGTGCCATAGCACCCCAAAGAATTAAGAAACCGAATATTGGGTTTAGTCTTGTTTCATAATTGTTGCAATGAAACGCGGTGAAACATTGCCTGAAACGTTAACTGAAACGCATATTTGCGGATTAAGTAAGAGTGTTTTTGTTAACAAATTGAAATGTATTGATTATTTTGAGTTTATCAATTGTGGCATAGCCCTTGCTTTGTGTTTATCAACGAAAATAACAAGTTGATAACAAAGGATGGGCTATGTCTCTACACTCTCCAGGTAAAGCGTTTCGCGCCGCACTCTCCAAAGAAACTCCGTTGCAAATTGTTGGCACCATTAACGCCAACCATGCGTTGTTGGCGCAGCGTGCCGGATATCAGGCGATTTATCTCTCCGGTGGTGGCGTGGCGGCAGGTTCGCTGGGGCTACCCGATCTCGGTATTTCTACCCTTGATGATGTGCTGACCGATATTCGGCGTATCACCGACGTTTGCTCGCTGCCGCTGCTGGTTGATGCCGATATCGGCTTTGGCTCTTCGGCCTTTAACGTGGCGCGTACTGTGAAATCGATGATTAAAGCCGGTGCGGCAGGATTGCATATTGAAGATCAGATCGGCGCGAAACGCTGCGGTCATCGTCCGAACAAAGCGATCGTCTCGAAAGAGGAGATGGTTGATCGGATCCGCGCGGCGGTGGATGCGAAAACCGATCCTGATTTTGTGATCATGGCGCGCACCGATGCGCTGGCAGTGGAAGGTCTGGACGGCGCGATCGAACGCGCGCGAGCCTATGTTGAAGCCGGTGCCGAGATGCTGTTCCCGGAGGCGATTACTGAACTCGCCATGTACCGCCAGTTTGCCGATGCGGTGCAGGTGCCAATCCTCGCCAACATTACCGAATTTGGCGCCACTCCACTGTTCACCACCGATGAATTACGCAGCGCCCATGTCGCAATGGCGCTGTACCCGCTTTCAGCATTCCGCGCCATGAACCGCGCCGCCGAACATGTCTACAACGTCCTGCGTCAGGAAGGCACGCAGAAAAGCGTGATCGACACCATGCAGACCCGCAACGAGTTGTACGAAAGCATCAACTACTACCAGTACGAAGAGAAGCTCGACGACCTGTTTGCCCGTAGCCAGGCGAAATAAACAAACGCCCGTTGGTTGTATTCGACAACCGATGCCTGATGCGCCGCTGACGCGACTTATCAGGCCTACGGGGTGAACTGTAGGTCGGATAAGACGCATGGCGTCGCATCCGACAACAATCTCGACCCTACAAATGATAACAATGACGAGGACAACATGAGCGACACAACGATCCTGCAAAACAGTACCCATGTCATTAAACCAAAAAAATCTGTGGCACTTTCTGGCGTTCCGGCGGGTAACACCGCGCTTTGTACCGTAGGCAAAAGCGGCAACGACCTGCACTATCGCGGCTACGATATTCTCGATCTCGCAGAACATTGCGAATTTGAAGAAGTGGCGCATCTGCTGATCCACGGCAAACTGCCGACCCGTGACGAACTCGCCGCTTACAAAACGAAACTGAAAGCCCTGCGCGGTTTACCGGCTAACGTGCGTACCGTGCTGGAAGCCTTACCGGCGGCATCACACCCGATGGATGTTATGCGCACCGGCGTTTCCGCGCTCGGCTGCACGCTGCCGGAAAAAGAGGGGCACACCGTCTCCGGCGCGCGGGATATTGCCGACAAACTGTTGGCGTCGCTGAGTTCGATTCTTCTCTACTGGTATCACTACAGCCACAACGGCGAACGCATCCAGCCGGAAACCGATGACGACTCTATCGGCGGTCACTTCCTGCATCTGCTGCATGGCGAAAAGCCATCGCAAAGTTGGGAAAAGGCGATGCAAATTTCGCTGGTGCTGTATGCCGAGCACGAGTTTAACGCCTCCACCTTTACCAGCCGGGTGATTGCAGGCACCGGCTCTGATATGTATTCCGCGATTATTGGCGCGATTGGCGCACTGCGCGGGTCGAAACACGGCGGGGCGAATGAAGTGTCACTGGAGATCCAGCAACGCTACGAAACGCCGGACGAAGCCGAAGCGGATATCCGCAAGCGCGTGGAAAACAAAGAGGTGGTGATTGGTTTCGGGCATCCGGTTTATACCATTGCCGACCCGCGCCATCAGGTGATCAAGCGTGTGGCGAAGCAGCTCTCGCAGGAAGGCGGCTCGCTGAAGATGTACAACATTGCCGATCGCCTGGAAACGGTGATGTGGGAGAGCAAAAAAATGTTCCCCAATCTCGACTGGTTCTCCGCTGTTTCCTACAACATGATGGGCGTTCCCACCGAGATGTTCACTCCACTGTTTGTTATCGCCCGCGTCACCGGCTGGGCGGCGCACATTATCGAACAACGTCAGGACAACAAAATTATCCGTCCTTCCGCCAATTATGTTGGGCCGGAAGACCGCCCGTTTGTCGCGCTGGATAAGCGTCAGTAAGAAGAACGGCGCAGGAGGTAACAGCGTGCACAATTTGCCCGTTAGGGTGAGGGGGAAGGCCAGCTCAGGTGCGGACATATACCCTCACCCCGGCCCTCTCCCTGGAAGGGAGAGGGGGAAAAACGCGCTCCATTTTGACCAAGTGCACGAACAGTTCCCTCGCCCCTTTGGGGAGAGGGTTAGGGTGAGGGGAAAGGCCTGCTCAGAAGCAAACACTCACCCTCGATAACAGAGTAAAAAAATAACCACTTTAACTTTATAAAAAATCCGAAGGAAACGTACCCAATGTCAGCTCAAATCAACAACATCCGCCCGGAATTCGATCGTGAAATCGTTGATATCGTCGATTACGTGATGAACTACGAAATCAGCTCCAAAGTAGCCTACGACACCGCACATTACTGCCTGCTCGACACTCTCGGCTGCGGTCTTGAAGCCCTTGAATACCCGGCCTGTAAAAAACTGCTGGGGCCAATTGTCCCCGGCACCGTCGTACCCAACGGTGTGCGCGTCCCCGGAACTCAGTTTCAGCTCGACCCCGTCCAGGCGGCATTTAACATCGGCGCAATGATCCGTTGGCTCGATTTCAACGATACCTGGCTGGCGGCGGAGTGGGGGCATCCTTCCGACAACCTCGGCGGCATTCTGGCAACGGCGGACTGGCTTTCGCGCAACGCGGTCGCCAGCGGCAAAGCGCCGTTGACCATGAAACAGGTGCTGACCGGAATGATCAAAGCCCATGAAATTCAGGGCTGCATCGCGCTGGAAAACTCCTTTAACCGCGTCGGCCTCGACCACGTTCTGTTAGTGAAAGTCGCTTCCACCGCCGTGGTCGCAGAAATGCTCGGCCTGACCCGCGAGGAAATCCTCAACGCCGTTTCGCTGGCGTGGGTGGACGGTCAGTCGCTGCGCACTTACCGCCATGCACCGAACACCGGCACGCGTAAATCCTGGGCAGCGGGCGATGCCACTTCCCGCGCGGTACGGCTGGCACTGATGGCGAAAACCGGCGAAATGGGTTACCCATCAGCCCTGACCGCGCCGGTGTGGGGCTTCTACGACGTCTCCTTTAAAGGCGAGTCGTTCCGCTTCCAGCGCCCGTACGGTTCCTACGTTATGGAAAATGTGCTGTTCAAAATCTCCTTCCCGGCGGAGTTCCACTCCCAGACGGCAGTTGAAGCGGCGATGACGCTCTATGAGCAGATGCAGGCAGCAGGCAAAACGGCGGCAGATATCGAAAAAGTGACCATTCGCACCCACGAAGCCTGTATTCGCATCATCGACAAAAAAGGCCCCCTCAATAACCCGGCTGACCGCGACCACTGCATTCAGTACATGGTGGCGATCCCGCTGCTGTTCGGGCGCTTAACGGCGGCAGATTACGAAGACAAGGTTGCGCAAGATAAACGTATCGATGCCCTGCGCGAGAAGATCAATTGCTTTGAAGATCCGGCGTTTACCGCTGACTACCACGACCCGGAAAAACGCGCTATCGCCAATGCCATTACCCTTGAGTTCACCGACGGCACGCGCTTTGAAGAAGTGGTGGTGGAGTACCCGATTGGTCATGCTCGCCGCCGTCAGGATGGCATTCCGAAACTGGTCGATAAATTCAAAATCAACCTCGCGCGCCAGTTCCCGACTCGCCAGCAGCAGCGCATTCTGGACGTTTCTCTCGACAGAACTCGCCTCGAACAGATGCCGGTCAATGAGTATCTCGACCTGTACGTCATTTAAGCAAACAGCGGTAAGGCGTAAGTTCAACAGGAGAGCATTATGTCTTTTAGCGAATTTTATCAGCGTTCGATTAACGAACCGGAGCAGTTCTGGGCTGAGCAGGCTCAGCGTATTGACTGGCAGACGCCCTTTACGCAAACGCTCGATCACAGCAATCCGCCGTTTGCCCGTTGGTTTTGTGAAGGCCGAACCAACTTGTGTCACAACGCCATCGACCGCTGGCTGGAGAAACAGCCAGAGGCGCTGGCATTGATTGCCGTCTCTTCGGAGACAGAAGAAGAGCGCACCTTTACCTTTCGCCAGTTATATGACGAAGTGAACGCGGTGGCGTCAATGCTGCGCTCACTGGGCGTGCAGCGTGGCGATCGGGTATTGGTGTATATGCCGATGATTGCCGAAGCGCATATTACGTTGCTGGCCTGTGCGCGCATTGGCGCTATTCACTCGGTGGTATTTGGTGGATTTGCCTCGCACAGCGTGGCGGCGCGGATTGATGACGCTAAACCGGTGCTGATTGTCTCGGCAGATGCCGGGGCGCGCGGTGGCAAAATCATTCCCTATAAAAAATTGCTCGACGATGCGATAAGCCAGGCGCAACACCCGCCGCGCCACGTATTGCTGGTGGATCGCGGGCTGGCAAAAATGGCGCGTGTCAGCGGGCGGGATGTCGATTTTGCGTCGTTGCGCCATCAGCACATCGGCGCGCGGGTGCCGGTGGCGTGGCTGGAATCCAACGAAACCTCCTGCATTCTCTACACATCCGGCACTACCGGCAAACCTAAAGGCGTGCAGCGTGATGTCGGCGGATATGCGGTGGCGCTGGCGACCTCGATGGACACTATTTTTGGCGGCAAAGCGGGCGGCGTGTTCTTTTGCGCGTCGGATATCGGCTGGGTGGTGGGGCATTCGTATATCGTCTACGCGCCGCTGCTGGCGGGGATGGCGACAATTGTTTACGAAGGATTGCCGACCTGGCCGGACTGCGGCGTGTGGTGGAAAATCGTCGAGAAATATCAGGTTAGCCGTATGTTCTCGGCGCCGACCGCCATTCGCGTGCTGAAAAAATTCCCTACCGCTGAAATTCGCAAACACGATCTCTCGTCGCTGGAAGTGCTCTATCTGGCAGGAGAACCGCTGGACGAGCCGACCGCCAGTTGGGTGAGCAATACGCTGGATGTGCCGGTCATCGACAACTACTGGCAGACTGAATCCGGCTGGCCGATTATGGCGATTGCTCGCGGTCTGGATGACAGACCGACGCGGCTGGGAAGCCCAGGCGTGCCGATGTATGGCTACAACGTGCAGTTGCTCAATGAAGTCACCGGCGAACCGTGCGGCGTCAATGAGAAAGGGATGCTGGTGGTGGAAGGGCCATTGCCGCCGGGCTGTATTCAGACCATCTGGGGCGATGATGACCGCTTTGTGAAGACGTACTGGTCGTTGTTTTCCCGTCCGGTGTACGCCACCTTTGACTGGGGCATCCGCGACGGTGACGGTTATCACTTTATTCTCGGGCGTACCGATGATGTGATTAATGTTGCCGGGCATCGGCTGGGGACGCGCGAGATTGAAGAGAGTATCTCTAGTCATCCGGGCGTTGCCGAAGTAGCAGTGGTTGGGGTGAAAGATGCGCTGAAAGGGCAGGTGGCGGTGGCGTTTGTCATTCCCAAAGAGAGCGACAGTCTGGAAGACCGCGACGTGGCGCACTCGCAAGAGAAGGCGATTATGGCGCTGGTGGACAGTCAGATTGGTAACTTTGGCCGCCCGGCGCATGTCTGGTTTGTCTCGCAATTACCGAAAACGCGATCCGGAAAAATGCTGCGCCGCACGATCCAGGCGATTTGCGAAGGACGCGATCCGGGGGATCTGACGACCATTGATGATCCTGCGTCGTTGGATCAGATCCGCCAGGCGATGGAAGAGTAAGGTATTGTTGGATGCGTCGCGTGGTGCATCCAACAGTTGTGCGCCGATGCCTGATGCGACGCTGGCGCGTCTTATCATGCCTACCCACTGTTTTTACACAGATAATTTTTTCCCCATCTTTTTTTATTCATTCATATAAAAAATATATTCCACCACGGAAACGATTGCTTTTTATTTTCAGATGAATAGAATGCGGCGGATTTTTTGGGTTTCAAACAGCAAACGGAGGAATTTCGTGTCGCAAGATAACAACTTTAGCCAGGGGCCAGTCCCGCAGTCGGCGCGCAAAGGGGTATTGGCATTGACGTTCGTCATGCTGGGATTAACCTTCTTTTCCGCCAGTATGTGGACCGGCGGCACTCTCGGAACCGGTCTTAGCTATCATGATTTCTTCCTCGCAGTCCTCATCGGTAATCTTCTCCTCGGTATTTACACTTCATTTCTTGGTTACATTGGCGCAAAAACCGGCCTGACCACCCATCTTCTTGCTCGCTTCTCTTTTGGTGTTAAAGGCTCATGGCTGCCTTCACTGCTGCTGGGCGGCACCCAGGTCGGCTGGTTTGGCGTTGGCGTAGCGATGTTTGCTATTCCGGTGGGCAAGGCGACCGGGCTGGATATTAATTTGCTGATTGCCGTATCCGGTCTACTGATGACCGTAACCGTGTTCTTTGGCATTTCGGCGCTGACGGTTCTGTCTGTAATTGCGGTTCCGGCGATTGCCTGCCTTGGCGGTTATTCCGTGTGGCTGGCCGTTAACGGTATGGGCGGTCTGGAGGCATTGAAAGCAGTCGTTCCCGCACAACCGTTAGATTTCAATGTCGCGCTGGCGCTGGTTGTCGGTTCATTTATCAGTGCGGGCACGCTCACCGCTGACTTTGTCCGGTTTGGTCGCAATGCCAAACTGGCGGTGCTGGTGGCGATGGTGGCCTTTTTCCTCGGCAACTCGTTGATGTTTATTTTCGGTGCGGCGGGCGCTGCGGCGCTGGGGATGGCGGATATCTCTGATGTGATGATTGCTCAGGGTCTGCTGCTGCCTGCGATTGTGGTGCTGGGGCTGAATATCTGGACCACCAACGATAACGCACTCTATGCGTCGGGTTTAGGTTTCGCCAACATTACCGGTATGTCGAGCAAAACCCTTTCGGTGATTAACGGTATTATCGGTACGGTCTGCGCATTATGGCTGTATAACAATTTTGTCGGCTGGTTGACCTTCCTTTCGGCAGCTATTCCTCCGGTGGGGGGCGTGATCATCGCCGACTATCTGATGAACCGTCGCTGCTATGAGCACTTTGCGACCACGCGTATGATGAGTGTCAATTGGGTGGCGATTCTGGCTGTCGCGCTGGGGATTGCCGCAGGCCACTGGTTACCGGGAATTGTTCCGGTCAACGCGGTATTAGGTGGCGCGCTGAGCTATCTGATCCTTAACCCGATTTTGAATCGTAAAACGACAGCAGCAATGACGCATGTGGAGGCTAACAGTGTCGAATAACGCTTTACAGACCATTATTAACGCCCGGTTACCCGGCAAAGAGGGGCTGTGGCAGATTCATCTGCAGGACGGAAAAATCAGCGCCATTGATGCGCAATCCGGCGTGATGCCCATAACTGAAAACAGCCTGGATGCCGAACAAGGTTTAGTTATACCGCCGTTTGTGGAGCCGCATATTCACCTGGACACCACGCAAACCGCCGGACAACCGAACTGGAATCAGTCCGGCACGCTGTTTGAAGGCATTGAACGCTGGGCCGAGCGCAAAGCGTTATTAACCCATGACGATGTGAAACAACGCGCCTGGCAAACGCTGAAATGGCAGATTGCCAACGGCATTCAGCATGTGCGTACCCATGTCGATGTTTCGGACGCAACGCTGACCGCGCTGAAAGCAATGCTGGAAGTGAAGCAGGAAGTCGCGCCGTGGATTGATTTGCAAATCGTCGCCTTCCCGCAGGAAGGGATTTTGTCGTATCCCAACGGTGAAGCGTTGCTGGAAGAGGCGCTACGCTTAGGGGCAGACGTCGTTGGGGCGATTCCGCATTTTGAATTTACCCGTGAATACGGCGTGGAGTCGCTGCATAAAACCTTCGCTCTGGCGCAAAAATACGACCGTCTGATCGACGTTCACTGTGATGAGATCGACGATGAGCAGTCGCGCTTTGTCGAAACCGTTGCCGCCCTGGCGCACCGCGAAGGCATGGGCGCGCGCGTCACCGCCAGCCATACCACGGCAATGCACTCCTATAACGGGGCGTATACCTCACGCCTGTTCCGCTTGCTGAAAATGTCCGGTATTAACTTTGTCGCCAACCCGCTGGTCAATATCCATCTGCAAGGACGTTTCGATACTTATCCAAAACGTCGCGGCATTACGCGCGTTAAAGAGATGCTGGAGTCCGGCATTAACGTCTGCTTTGGTCACGATGATGTCTTCGATCCGTGGTATCCGCTGGGGACGGCGAATATGCTGCAAGTGCTGCATATGGGACTGCATGTTTGCCAGTTGATGGGCTACGGGCAGATTAACGATGGCCTGAATTTAATCACCCACCACAGCGCCAGAACGTTGAATTTGCAGGATTACGGCATTGCCGCCGGAAACAGCGCCAACCTGATCATCCTGCCGGCAGAAAACGGATTTGATGCGCTGCGCCGTCAGGTTCCGGTACGTTATTCGGTACGTGGCGGCAAGGTGATTGCCAGCACACAACCGGCACAAACCACCGTATATCTGGAGCAGCCAGAAGCCATCGATTACAAACGGTAATTTCCTCTGTGTTGAAGAGCCACTGACCTGTGTCAGTGGCTACCGTGATTCATTCCCGCCAACAACCGCGCATTCCTCCAACGCCATGTGCAAAAATGCCTTCGCAGCGGCTGTCTGCCAGCTATTTTTCCGCCGCAACAAAACCGCCGTTCTCTCCAGTAGTGGCGGGGCAAGAGAAATAGCTTTAAGCCCATCATGTTGTGTGGCAATCGCTGCTGGTAACAATGTGGAAAGGGAAGTGCGGCGAATCAGCTCCAGAACCGCGCTAATTGAGTTTGCCTCAATGACCACCTGTGGATGTAACCCCGCTTTCTCGCAGTAGTGGTCAATTTGCTCTCTGGTGGCAAATTCCGCGCTGAGCAGAACCAGTTTTTCATCATGCAAGCGACTCAACGCCACCTGTTCACAGGCAGCCAGCGGATGATGTTGCGCCACGACTAACGCTAAACTTTCTGTCAGTAAAGGAATTGCCTCCAGCTCCGGCGAATGCACAGGCGCGAAAGCAATCCCAACGTCCAGCTCGTCGCGGCAAAGCAGATCTTCGATTTTCTCCTGCGACATTTCCTGTAGCCGGAGCGTGATGCCGGGGTAACGCACATAGAAATCCGCCATTAAGGGGCCGATAAAGTAGCTCGTAAAGGTGGGGGTGACGGCGATACGCAGCGATCCTCGCGTCAGATCGGCAACATCATGAATCGCCCGTTTACCCGCTCCCAGTTCCTGTAATGCCCGGCTGGCGTACTGTCGCCAGACTTCCCCTGCATCAGTGAGACGAATCGTTCTCCCGCTACGGTCAAACAGCGGCACGCCTAAACTCTCCTCTAACTGGCGAATCTGCTGGGAAAGCGCAGGCTGGGAGACGTGCAACGCACTGGCGGCACGGGTGAAGCTGCCATGTTCAGCCACGGCAAGAAAATAATTGATATGTCGAGAGAGCATTTGCCAACCTATAAGTAAATCCAATAGAACTCATCATAAATGAGACTTTTACCTTATGACAATCGGCGAGTAGTCTGCCTCTCATTCCAGAGACAGACAGAGGTTAACGGTGAAAGAGATTATTGATGGATTCCTTAAATTCCAGCGCGAGGCATTTCCGAAGCGGGAAGCCTTGTTTAAACAGCTGGCGACACAGCAAAGCCCGCGCACCCTTTTTATTTCCTGCTCCGATAGCCGTCTGGTTCCTGAGCTGGTGACGCAACGTGAACCCGGCGATCTGTTTGTTATTCGCAACGCGGGCAATATCGTCCCTTCTTACGGGCCAGAACCCGGTGGTGTTTCGGCTTCGGTGGAGTATGCCGTTGCTGCGCTTCGGGTATCCGACATTGTGATTTGTGGTCATTCAAACTGTGGCGCGATGACCGCCATTGCCAGCTGTCAGTGCATGAACCATATGCCTGCCGTCTCCCACTGGCTGCGTTATGCCGATTCTGCCCGCGTCGTTAATGAGGCGCGCCCGCATCCCGATTTACCGTCCAAAGCTGCGGCGATGGTGCGTGAAAACGTGATTGCTCAGTTGGCTAATTTGCAAACTCATCCATCGGTGCGCCTGGCGCTCGAAGAGGGGCGGATCGCCCTGCACGGTTGGGTCTACGACATTGAAAGCGGCAGCATCGCAGCCTTTGACGGCGCAACCCGCCAGTTCGTGCCACTGGCAACCAATCCCGGCGTTTGTGCCATACCGCTACGCCAGCAAGCTGCAGCGTAACCATACTTTTAATCCATCAGGAGATTTACCATGATTCAGTCGCAAATTAACCGCAATATTCGTCTTGATCTTGCCGATGCTATTTTGCTCAGCAAAGCTAAAAAAGATCTCTCATTTGCCGAGCTTGCCGACGGCACCGGTCTGGCAGAAGCCTTCGTGACCGCTGCTTTGCTGGGGCAGCAGGCGCTTCCTGCCGACGCTGCCCGTCTGGTTGGGGCGAAACTGGATCTCGACGAAGACGCCATTCTACTGTTGCAGATGATTCCGCTGCGTGGCTGCATTGATGACCGTGTTCCAACCGACCCAACGATGTACCGTTTCTATGAAATGTTGCAGGTGTACGGCACCACTCTGAAAGCGTTGGTTCATGAGAAGTTCGGCGATGGCATCATCAGTGCGATTAACTTCAAACTCGACGTCAAGAAGGTGGCGGACCCGGAAGGTGGCGAACGCGCGGTCATCACCTTAGATGGCAAATATCTGCCAACCAAACCGTTCTGACAGCCATGCGCGACCATCAAAAGACGTTCACGATGCTGCTGGTTCTGGTGCTGATTGGTCTTAATATGCGACCACTGCTCACCTCCGTCGGACCACTGCTACCGCAATTGCGTCAGGCGAGTGGAATGAGCTTTAGCGTGGCAGCCCTGTTGACGGCTCTGCCGGTGGTCACCATGGGCGGGCTGGCGCTGGCCGGAAGCTGGCTTCATCAGCATGTCAGCGAACGTCGCAGCGTCGCCATCAGCCTGGTGCTGATTGCCGTCGGTGCATTGATGCGTGAGCTTTACCCTAAAAGTGCGCTGCTGCTCAGCAGCGCACTGCTCGGTGGGGTGGGAATCGGCATCATTCAGGCGGTGATGCCTTCGGTGATTAAACGGCAGTATCAGCAGCGCACGCCACTGGTGATGGGGCTGTGGTCTGCGGCATTAATGGGCGGTGGTGGACTTGGTGCTGCCCTGACGCCCTGGTTAGTTCAACACAGCGAAAACTGGTATCAAACACTCGCCTGGTGGGCGCTACCTGCCATTATTGCGCTCTTTGCCTGGTGGTGGCAGAGCAATCTCCAGGCCTCTTCATCTCACAACACGACAATCACTCCGGTTCGTGTGGTATTCACTCCTCGCGCCTGGACGCTGGGGCTTTACTTCGGTCTGATTAACGGCGGTTACGCCAGCCTGATTGCCTGGTTACCCGCCTTCTATATTGAGATTGGCGCCAGCGCGCAGTACAGCGGCTCCTTGCTGGCGTTGATGACGCTAGGGCAAGCTGCGGGGGCGTTACTGATGCCTGCCATGGCTCGCCATCAGGATCGGCGCAAACTTTTGATGCTGGCACTGGCGTTACAACTGGTTGGTTTCTGTGGCTTTATCTGGCTGCCACTGCAATTGCCGGTATTGTGGGTGATGGTGTGTGGTTTAGGTCTGGGCGGCGCGTTTCCGCTCTGTTTGCTGCTGGCTCTCGACCACTCTGCGCAACCGGCTATTGCTGGCAAGCTGGTGGCGTTTATGCAGGGGATCGGCTTTATCATCGCCGGGCTTTCCCCCTGGTTTTCTGGCGTGTTGCGTAGTATCAGCGGCAATTACCTGATGGACTGGGTGTTTCATGCGCTGTGCGTTGTTGGGCTGATGATCATAACCCTGCGATTTGCACCGGCACGTTTTCCGCAGCTGTGGATCAAAGAGGCATGAGGCGACGCTTGTTTCGCCAGATGATGGGAAAATAAATTATTGTCAGATGCGCTTTGTTCACGCCGGATGCGGCGTGAACGCCTTATCAGGCCTACGTAGAGCACTGAACTTGCAGGCCTGATAAGCGTAGCGCATCAGGCAATTTTGCTTTTGCCATCAGTCTCATAATCTTTGAAATAATATTGCTTATCCCGGTCGTTTATTTCGCGAATAACCCGACAAGGAACGCCCGCAGCCACGACGTTTGGCGGAATGTTTTTTGTTACGACACTACCCGCGCCAATAACCGAATTTTCCCCGATGGTGACGCCTGGATTAATGACTACATGACTGCCAATCCAGACATTATTACCAATCGTTATCGGAAAAGAGTACATCTCTCCGTTTTTTCTTAATTCATGGTGTACAGGGTGCCCGGTAACGGAAATAGTAACGTTGGGTGCAATCAGTACGTTATCACCGATCGTTACCGTGTAATCATCGACGATGGTTAAATTGAAATTTGCATAAAAATTGCGGCCTATATGGATGTTGGAACCGTAAGAGAAATAGACAGGCGGTTCTATCCAGGCATTTTCCCCTACCGTGGCAAACATTTCTTTAATCAGGCTTTCCCTTTTTTCAACTTCCGCTGGATGCGAGTGATTAAACTCATACATTAACGTTTTCCCACGAAGTCTTTTTTCAGGTAAGCCTTCGCACATATCGGTAAATAACTTTCCTGCTTTTATTCTTTCTGTCATCGACATGTTCATTACGATTATTCCGTTCCGACATTGATTGCTTAAGCGACTTCATTCACCTGGCGACGCAGCAGAGAAAGCGGGCCGGGGCCGCTAAGCGTGAACACGGAAATTAAGGTGAAGCCCAGCGCCACCAGACCCAGCACCAGATACGCGCCCTGGAAACCGATACTTTCATACATATTGCCTGCCAGAACAGACATAAAAATCATCGCCAGTTGCTTAAAGAAGCAGAAACAGACCAGATAAATTGTCGCTGAAAAACGCACTTCAAACTGGCTGGTAATATATTTAAAGCAGCCCACCAGCAGGAACGGTACTTCAAACATATGCAGCGTTTTTAGAATAACCACTTCCAGTGCCGAGGTGGCGAACGATGAGCCAATAATACGTACTGACATAATGGTGCCAGCCAGCAGCAGGGCGTTTTTCCCGCCGATGCGATTAATGATCAGTGGCGCAAAGAACATAATCGAAGCGTTAAGTAATTCGCCCATTGTTGTGACATAGCCAAATACCCGCGTACCCTGCTCACCGGTGGCAAAGAACGAAGTAAAGAAATTAGCAAACTGTTGGTCAAAAACATCGTAGGTGCAGGAAACGCCAATAACATACAGCGACAAAAACCACAGTTTGGGTTGTCTGAACAGTTCCAGCGCCAGCTTAAGGCTAAATGCCGAATGGTTGGCACCTACGGCATTGGCAACCGTGGCGGAAGAAGGTGCATCCGTTTTGGCGAAAAAGAGCAAAATGGCGAGAATGAGTGCACAGCCAGAACCCAGCCAGAAAACAAACTGGTTGTTGATGGTGAACATAATGCCGACAATCGAGGCACACAGCGCCCAGCCAACGCAGCCAAACATCCGAGCGCGACCAAATTCGAAATTACTGCGACGGCTGACCTTCTCGATAAATGCTTCTACTGCTGGCGCACCGGCGTTAAAACAAAAGCCAAGATAAATACCACCAACAACCGAACCTACTAAAATATTGTATTGTAACAGCGGGCCAAAGATAAAAATAAAGAATGGCGCAAACATCACTAACATGCCGGTAATAATCCACAGCAGGTATTTGCGCAGTCCAAGTTTGTCAGAAAGCAAGCCAAACAGCGGTTGAAATAACAGAGAGAACAGGGAAATCGCAGCGAAAATAATGCCCGTATCACTTTTGCTGATATGGTTGATGTCATGTAGCCAAATCGGGAAAAACGGGAAGTAGGCTCCCATGATAAAAAAGTAAAAGAAAAAGAATAAGCCGAACATCCAAAAGTTTGTGTTTTTTAGATAGAACATAATGGATTTCCTTACGCGAAATACGGGCAGACATGGCCTGCCCGGTTATTATTATTTTTGACGCCAGACTAACTGGTAATGGTAGCGACCGGCGCTCAGTTGGTATTCTGCCGAAACGGACGGGCTCCAGGAGTCGTCGCCACCAATCCCCATATGGAAACCGTCGATATTCAGCCAGCTGCCTTCTTCCGCGTGCAGCAGATGGCGATGACTGGTTTCCATCAGTTGTTGTTGGCTGTAGCGGCTGATATTGAACTGGAAGTTGCCGCGCCACTGGTGTGAGCCATAATTCAATTCGCGCGTCCCGCAGCGCAGACCGTTCTCGCTCGGGAAGACGTACGGCGTATACATGTCAGACAACGGCAGATCCCAGCGGTCAAAACAGGCCGCAGTAAGGCGGTCGGGATAGTTTTCTTGCGGCCCCAGCCCCAGCCAGTTAACCCGTTCTGCGACCTGTGCCAGTTGGCAGGTCAGGCCAATCCGCGCCGGATGCGGCGTATCGCTTGCCACTTCAACATCCACACTGATGGCCATTTCACCGAGTCCATCAATCCGGTAGGCTTTCCGGCTGATAAATAAAGTTTTCCCCTGATGCTGCCAGGCGTGGACAGTCGTAATCAGCACCGCGTCGGCAAGCAGATCTGCCGTGCACTGCAACAACATCGCTTCTGCCTGGTAATGTCCCGCTGCCTTCCAGCGTTCTACCCAGGCGTTCGGGTCAATACGCGTTGCTTCACTCACGCCAATGTCGTTATCCAGCGGCGCACGGGTGAACTGGTCGCGCAGCGGCGTCAGAAGTTGTTTTTCATCGCCAATCCACATCTGAGAAAGAAGGCCTGACTGGCGGTTAAATTGCCAACGCTTGTTATCCAGCACGATACAAAAATCCGTTTCGCTGGTGGTCAGTTGCGGGGCGGAGTGGGGCGCAGAGGGAAGCGTCACACTGAGGTTTTCCGCCAGTCGCCACTGTTGCCAGGCGCTGATGTGTCCGGCTTCTGACCATGCGGTCGCGTTCGGTTGCACTACGCGTACCGTGAGCCAGAGTTGTCCGGCGCTCTCCGGCTGTGGCAGTTCAGGCAATTCAATCAACTGTTTACCTTGCGGGACGACATTCAGAGGCACTTCGCCACTTGCCAGCGGCTTGCCATCCAGCGCCACCGACCAGTGCAGGGTTTCGTTATCGCTATGACGGAACAGGTATTCGCTGTTCACTTCGATGATTCGCTCGGATAAACGGAACTGGAAAAACTGCTGCTGGTGTTTTGCTTCCGTCAGCGCCGGATGCGGCGTGCGATCGGCAAAGACCAGACCGTTCATGCAGAACTGGCGATCGTTTGGCGTATCGCCAAAATCACCGCCGTAGGCCGACCACGGGTTGCCGTTTTCATCATATTTAATCAGTGACTGATCCACCCAGTCCCAGACGAAGCCACCCTGTAAACGAGGGTACTGACGAAACGCCTGCCAGTATTTGGCAAAGCCGCCGAGGCTGTTACCCATCGCGTGGGCGTATTCACAGAGGATCAGCGGGCGCAACTCACCTGGCAGCGAAAGCCATTTTTTGATTGACCATTTCGGTACTGCCGGGAAGGGTTGATCTTCATCCACGCGCGCGTACATCGGGCAAATAATATCGGTTGCAGAGGTGTCGGCTCCGCCGCCTTCATACTGCACCGGACGTGATGGATCGACAGATTTAATCCAGCGATACAGCGCGTCGTGATTAGCGCCGTGGCCTGATTCATTCCCCAGCGACCAGATAATTACGCTCGGGTGATTACGATCGCGCTGCACCATACGCGTTACGCGTTCGCTCATTGCTGGCAGCCACTGCGGATCATCTGTCAGGCGGTTCATTGGCACCATGCCGTGGGTTTCAATATTAGCTTCATCCACCACATACAGGCCGTAGCGGTCGCACAGCGTGTACCACAGCGGATGGTTCGGATAATGCGAACAGCGCACGGCGTTAAAGTTGTTTTGCTTCATCAGCAGGATATCCTGCACCATCGTCTGCTCATCCATGACCTGACCGTGCAGGGGATGATGCTCGTGACGGTTAACGCCGCGAATCAGCAACGGCTTACCGTTCAGCAGCAGCAGACCATTTTCAATCCGCACCTGGCGGAAGCCGACATCACAGGCTTCCGCTTCAATCAGCTCGCCGTCAGTGGTGTGCAGTTCAACTACCGCACGGTAAAGATTCGGTGTTTCTGCGCTCCACAACGCCGGGTTTTCGACGTTCAGACGTAGCGTGACGCGATCGGCATAACCGCCGCGCTCATCGATAATTTCGCCGCCGAAAGGCGCGGTGCCGCTGGCGACCTGCGTTTCCCCCTGCCACAAAGAAACCGTTATCCGCAGATCGTCGCATAGTTCGCCACACATGTGGACTTCAGCGTCGAGAACAGCGCGGCTGAAATCGTCATTAAAGTGAGTAGCAACATGGAAATCGCTGATTTGTGTGGTTGGTTTGTGCAGCAACGAGACGTCGCGGAAAATGCCACTCATCCGCCACATATCCTGATCTTCCAGATAACTGCCGTCACTCCAGCGCAACACCATCACCGCGAGGCGGTTTTCTCCGGCGCGTAAAAAGTCACTCAGATCAAATTCAGACGGCAAACGGCTGTCCTGCCCGTAACCGACCCAGCGTCCGTTGCACCACAAATGAAACGCTGAGTTAACCCCATCAAAAATAATCCGCGTCTGACCTTCCTGTAGCCAGCTTTCATCGACATTAAATGTGAGCGAGTAACATCCAGTCGGATTCTCTGCGGGAACACACGGCGGATTGACCGCAATGGGATAGGTCACGTTGGTGTAGATGGGGGCATCGTAACCGTGCATCTGCCAGTTTGAGGGGACGGGGACTGTATCGGCGTCAGGAAGATCGCACTCCAGCCAGCTTTCCGGCACAGCTTCGGGGGCGGGGAACCAGGCAAATTGCCATTTGCCATTCAGACTGTGCAACTGGCGGGAAGGGCGATTCTCGCGGGCTTCTTCACTATTTCGCCAGCTGGCAAAAGGAGGATGCGCCGCAAGGCGGTTGAGTTGGGTAACGCCAGGGTTTTCCCAGTCACGACGTTGTAATACGACGGACAGTGAATCCGTAATCATGGTCATTGCTGTATCCTGTGTGAAATTGTTATCCGCTCACAATTTCACACAACATACGAGCCGGAAGCATAGAGTGTAAAGCCTGGGGTGCTTAATGAGTGAGCTGACTCACATTAATTGTGTTGCGCTCACTGCCCGGTTTCCAGCCGGGAAATTTGCCGTGCCAGTTGCATTAATGAATCCGCCAACGCGCGGGGAGAGGCAGTTTGCGTATTGGGTGGCAGGGTGGTTTTACGTGTCACCAGTGATACGGGCAATAGCTGATTTCCCTTCACCGCCTGGCCCTGAGAGAGTTGCAGCAAGCGGTCCACGCTGGTTTGCCCCAGCAGGCGAAAATCCTGTTTAATGGTGGTTAACGGTGGGATATAACACGAGCTGTCTTCGGTATCGTCGTATCCCACTACCGAGATATCCGCGCCGACGCGTAGCCCGGACTCGGTAATGGCGCGCATTGCACCCAGCGCCATCTGATCGTTAGCAACCAGCATTGCGGTGGGAGTAATGCCCTCATTCAGCATCTGCATGGTTTGTTGAAAACCGGACATGGCGCTCCAGTCGCCCTCAAGCTCCGCTATTGGCTGTAGTTGATTGCAATCGAGATATTTGTGCCAGCCCGCCAGACGCAGACGCGCCGAGACAGAACTTAATGGACCCGCTAACAGCGCAATTTGCAGGTGACCCAACGCGACCAGATGCTCCACGCCGAGCCGTGCGCCGTCATCATGGGAAAAAATAATGCTGTTAATGGGGGATTTGTCGGAGACATCAAGAAACAAAACTGGCACGTGACCGCAGGCTGCCTCTACGGCGATGGCATCTTGTTCATCCAGGGGATAGTTGATGATCAGGCCGCTGACGCGTTGTGCGAGAAGATTATGAACCGCCGCTTTACAGGCTTCGACGCCACTGCGTTCCACCATTGATACCACTACGCTGGCACCGAGTTGATCGGCGCGGGATTTAATTGCCGCAACGATTTGTGAAGGCGCATGAAGCGCCAGGTTGGAAGTGGCAACGCCAATCAGCAGCGACTGTTTGCCCGCCAGTTGCTGTGCCACGCGGTTGGGAATGTAATTCAGCTCCGCCATTGCCGCTTCCACTTTTTCCCGCGTTTTCGCCGAAACGTGGCTGGCCTGATTTACCACGCGGGAAACGGTCTGATAAGAGACTCCGGCATACTCGGCGACATCGTATAGTGTTACTGGTTTCACATTCACAACCCTGAATTGACTCTCTTCCGGGCGCTATCATGCCATACCACGGAAGGTTTTGCGCCACCCTGCAGGGCTGACACCAAAGTGAAATTTAAAATGCTGACGCCAGGTCACATGAGAGAGAAAGCCCACTTCGATACACTCACTGTATTTACAGGTATACTCGCAAAAATTATTCAGCGGGTTTGGAAATAAAGATGGCAAAACTTACCTTACAAGAGCAGTTGCTCAAAGCAGGATTAGTCACCAGCAAAAAAGCGGCGAAGGTCGAGAGAACGGCGAAAAAATCGCGCGTTCAGGCGCGTGAAGCTCGGGCGGCGGTAGAGGAAAATAAAAAGGCACAGCTTGAGCGTGATAAACAGCTTAGTGAGCAACAAAAACAAGCTGCATTAGCGAAAGAATATAAAGCTCAGGTGAAGCAGCTTATCGAAATGAACCGTATCACCATTACCAATGGCGATATCGGTTTTAACTTCACCGACGGCAATCTGATTAAGAAAATTTTTGTCGATAAGCTCACGCAAACGCAGTTGATTAATGGCCGTCTGGCGATTGCCCGTTTGGTTACTGACGGCAATAGTGAAGGTGAATACGCCATTATTCCGGCAAGCGTTGCCGACAAAATCGCCCAGCGTGATGCCAGCAGTATTGTGTTGCACAGTGCACTCAGCGCCGAAGAGCAGGATGAAGACGATCCGTATGCCGACTTTAAGGTGCCTGATGATTTGATGTGGTAATTATATGTCCGTCACCATCCGCGAACAGGATGGCGACGGCTTGTTACGTGCGGGATATTAATAACGAATGACGGTGCGAATGGATTTGCCTTCATGCATTAATTCAAAGGCGTCATTAATTTCATCCAGACTCATGGTATGCGTTACAAACGGCTCCAGGTCGATATTACCTTTCATCGCATCTTCAACCATACCCGGCAACTGGGAACGACCTTTCACGCCGCCAAATGCGGAACCTTTCCATACGCGACCGGTGACCAACTGGAATGGACGGGTTGAGATTTCCTGACCAGCGCCAGCCACACCAATGATTATCGACTGACCCCAGCCACGGTGAGCACTTTCCAGCGCCGCGCGCATCACATTGACGTTGCCGATGCACTCAAAGGTATGGTCGATCCCCCATTTGTTGATATCCAGCAGGACATCTTTAATCGGTTTGTCGTAGTCATTCGGATTAATGCAGTCGGTGGCACCGAAACGACGCGCCAGATCGAATTTCTTCGGGTTGGTATCGATAGCGATAATCCGTCCCGCTTTCGCCTGACGTGCGCCCTGAACCACTGCCAGACCAATAGCGCCAAGACCAAACACGGCAACAGAATCACCAGGCTGGACTTTAGCGGTGTTGTGCACTGCGCCAATACCGGTGGTAACGCCACAGCCCAGCAGGCAGACGTGTTCATGGTTTGCTTCTGGGTTAATTTTGGCCAGTGAAACTTCCGCGACCACGGTATATTCACTGAAGGTGGAACAGCCCATGTAGTGATACAGCGGTTGCCCATTGTAAGAAAAACGTGTGGTGCCGTCTGGCATCAGGCCTTTGCCCTGGGTTTCGCGAACCGCGACGCAGAGGTTGGTTTTGCCAGAACGACAGAACTCACACTCGCCGCACTCTGCGGTGTAAAGCGGGATCACATGGTCGCCAGGTTTAACGCTGGTCACGCCTTCACCGACTTCAACCACAACGCCAGCCCCTTCGTGACCGAGAACGACCGGGAATACACCTTCCGGGTCATCGCCGGAAAGGGTAAATGCGTCGGTATGGCAGACGCCGGTATGAGTGACTTTTATCAGCACTTCACCTTTTTTCGGTGGTGCAACGTCAATTTCAACGATTTCCAGTGGTTTACCGGGTGCAAATGCAACGGCAGCACGTGATTTCATATTTCGCTTTTCCTCAATAGGGTAGTGGTTTCAGCTACTTAAGATAGGCTCGAACCAGTTCAATCGTGTCATCAACGGATTGGCTGACTTCGCGGCTGTAGCAGTCATTTCGGTCAAACGTTTCCCGGATATGGCTTTCAAGCACTTCTGCCATCAGCCCGTTAGCCGCGCCCCGAACGGCAGCGATCTGCTGGAGTATGGCACGGCATTCGGCATCACCCTCCAGTGACCGTTCCAGAGCATCAATCTGCCCCCGAATGCGACGAACTCGAGTAAGCACCTTTTTCTTCTCTTCCGGAGTACTGGGCATTTCGCACCTCATCTCATCTGCACGCAACATACTATAGGGGGGTATGCTATGTGTCAATGCATACCCCCCTATAGTATATAACACCGGAGAATAAAATTTATCCGATGAATGTGGGTGATGTCTGGAGGAAACGAAGAGGGAAGGAGAGTGTTTGGGCGCTAATCACGTGGGATTGCCGCCCGGATAGCAGGCGGCGGAAGGAATCAGAATTTCCAGGTCAGATTGGCAGCGAATTGCAGGCCGTTATAATCATCGGTTGGCGTGTCATACCATACTTTACCCGCCGTCAGCCCCAGATTAAGTTGCTCAGTCAACGGTTGAATACGTTGTAAACTGGCGCTCTTCATGCTGCCATGACGCGTCTCTGGCGACCAGTCGTAGGTGTAAGCTCCCGTCCCACGACTAAGCCAAAGTTGAGTATAACCGCCGCCGCGAGGGTCATTCAGACGCATGGAAATCATATTGCTGTAACTGCCGCCCGCATCGCTGGAGTCATAATGGGTATAGCGATAGCTGGTGATCACCGGGCCAGTGTAGAGCGATACGCCGCCTTGCCAGGCATCGACTTCAACATCATCGTAATATTTAGTGTAGCGATAACCGGTCGTGAACAGCGTTTTTGGCAGCAGGGCCAGGTTAATATCCTGACGAAAATCCTGGCGAGCAAAGACCGGCGTATTATCCGCAAAGGCAATCCCCGTGCGGGTTGTCAGCCAGTTATTCCATTTGTACCAGACAGCACCCTGACCGCGTGTAGCATTGAAACGTTCAGTCTCATAATCACGACGCCCCTGGGAAAGATTAAAAAGCAGCGTTGCGTTTTCAACTTTCGCCACCAGTTCAGCATACGCTAAATTACGGTTGCCATGATCGCCAGAATAATCGGTAAAATCGTAGCCTGCGGTAATGGAAGTTAACCCGGCATAAGCGGGCAATGTGCTAAAGATTGCCGCTGCTAATAACGTCCGTTTTATCATTTTAATCTCCTGTACGGATAAGCTCTTGCCGGAGTGAATAATTTCCGGTAGGTAAATTGCGTTCTACAATAACGCGCGGGCCAAGTTGCGTGTTTGGCGAAATAATTCGTCCAGGTAAAATAATTACCTGCACACCAAGACGTGAACGCTGACCAATATAACAACCTAATTTATCGCAGCCGGTAGCGATAATACCCTCTGGGGTGCGAACCGATACTGGCTGTTCATCCAGTCGATGATTACTGGTACGCACCTGTGCGCCCAAATATGCCTGGCTTGCAACAACAGAATCGGCAATAAAACATTGCGGTCCAATCATCGCTTCCGCTTCAATAACTGCATTTTTGATTTCAGTGGCAAAACCAATTTTTACGTCATTGTTGATTACCGTACCGGGGCGAATAAACGCATAATTACCTATCAGGCAGTTTGCACCAATCACTACCGGCCCTTGAATAACCACACCGTGGCAAATACGGGTATTGGCACCGATAACAACTTCACCGGCACTTTCATCAATAATCACCTGGTCAGCAATCTGAATATTTTTCTCTTTAACATTAAGCTTCAGATAGCTTTTCAGTTCCTGCGACAGAAGGTTGGGAATAAGCGGTTGGCGCTTCCACCAGTGCGGAATAACGGGTGGGTTTGTCGCGCTGAGGTTCGCGTCCAGTAAAAAAGGCAATAAGTCCATAAATAATCCAGATGGCATAAGCTAATAATACATACACAACGGAAAGTGGCGCTAAAGGCACCAACAACCAGCAACGATGAAACCAGGCGCTAAAAGCACCAATAACACAAACTACGCCGACCCAGATAAGCGGAAACATAGCCACTATTACGCCATGTGGCCCGGTGGTAATTAATTCATTAAACCAGGTGGTGAGATAAATCCCAACGCCATAGAGCACGACCAACAGCATAGGGAAAATACTGAAGATGCCGAAACGGCTAAATAAAAGCCTTTTATGCAGACGCATACATACCGCATAGCCCACAATCCAACGTCGCCAGCGACGCCACTCCTCGCGCGGGTTGTTGCATTCCTGAGGGTATACGATGCAGCGATTTGCCTGACGAATTCGGTAACCATTGGCGACCAACGTCCAGGTGAGGTCGAGATCTTCAACTTTGGTACGATCCGAGAAACCGAATTTACGCAATACATCGGTACGGAACATCCCGCAGGCACCGCTGATAATAAACGGGGCGCCGCCCAAAAGCTGTTGTAGCGTGCGCTTCATAACGATCATCGGCAGTTTCACAGTAGCGCGAATATGTGGCAGCAAACCTGCGCCTTTTAATGCTGTGGAGGGAATGCCGCCTACGGCATCAGCACCACGCTCAATTTCCGCCAACATATAACCCATGCCGTTTTTATCTGGAGGGACGTAAGTATCGGCATCGCTTAAAAAAACCTGGTCACATGTGGCGTAGTTGAGGCCGTTCATTAGAGCGCCGCCTTTGCCGGTATTTTTTTGCGTAACAGCAACAAACCGATCGCCCCATTTGCGTTTCACTTCCGCCATTACCGCTTCGGTATTATCTGTGGAACCGTCGTTAACGCAAATTACCCGACAAAAATAAGGGTTGCGCAGCAGATTTTCCAGCGACTGTGCCAGACAAGGGCCTTCGTTATAGGCAGGAATAATTGCGTCAATACAGCCTTTCTTTTGGCTGGGCTTACGCCTTAACGTACTCAAAAACCATAGCAATATTGCTACGGCCATAAATATAAAGATCCAGGTTTTCATTTAATCTACTCAAAGAATCATTTTATGAATAACAAAGCCTTCACCCAGATCGCTATTGACCTGTTGTCCGCGAAATTGTGCAACAGCACGTAAACGTTCATGACGCATATAATCACGTCGCTCCTGGCTTTTATGTTTTTTTAACGCTGCAAGTTTTACAGTAAAATATTCTTCTTTTACGGATTCAAAAACCTGGGGCATAAATGAAAGCCAGGTGCTTGGAGTTTCATAGCCGAGAATCTGTGGAATAGTACGGCAGGCAACCATTGATGCCTGATAAACTGCCAGATGATCCTGATGGCGGTCAGCATCATGCATGGTATATACCCGTATGATTTCTACATCAGCGGGAATTTGATTTTTAATAATATCTTCCAGGGAGGAAATCATATCATTGAGTTGCAGATGTGTACGGGTGTCTGAAAAATTAAGATGAATAGTTTGCTGACACCCCAACATCTTTAATGCTTCGCGAGATTCTTCATGACGATCGATGATTTCGCTTACACCCGAATCGCCAGCAGTCATGACAACGGCGGTGATATAAAATCCTTTCTGCGCAAGACGAGCAAGCGATGCGCCACAACCTAATTCAATATCGTCAGGATGTGCGCCAATCGCAAGGATACCTTTCCTCTTTTCTGCTGAAGAATGCAACGCAGAATTTAAAACCTTATCCAATTCATGACACTCCATTGTAATTATTATGCTGAAAGCGCGACGAATGCAGAGCGGCAACCCTCTGCAACATACTCAGATGTTAAAAATGACACGCGGTAAAAAAGAATAATCCTGAGAACAGGTCAATTAATGCCCGGAGGGCCGTAAGCGGTATAAGTTTGATTTGTGTGTATCATATGTTAAGTATTTGTGTGTTTTGTGAGTGTGATTATATTTTTTATATATTGTATTTAGATGTGATTTAGTTTGTCAATTAATTGCATTTAAAAAATATCTTTTATCAACCATTACTTTTTATATTCGTTTTATGAATGGATTGGTATGACGAAGAGGTTTTAAAGGTTGCATCATATGAAATCAGAATAATATATCTATTTATTATTGGTTGCCTGGTTGGTGGAGTGGTGAAATAAATTTTTATCGTTTGAATTTTTATTCGTATATAAAAGGAAATGTGGCATTCCTTTGTGGGGAAACGGTTGGTAAATGCATAACTCATCTATCTTTTGCCGTTTTTTTGCTAAGAATAAAAACATATTGTCCATAATGATTAATTCTTTTATCAAATTATTTTCTCCGCGAATACTGCTCCCATAACAAGACAGGGGAGCAGACAATCATGGCAATTTCATCGCGTAATACACTTCTTGCCGCACTGGCATTCATCGCTTTTCAGGCGCAGGCGGTGAACGTCACCGTTGCGTATCAAACCTCCGCCGAACCGGCGAAAGTGGCTCAGGCCGATAACACCTTCGCCAAAGAGAGCGGAGCGACCGTGGACTGGCGTAAGTTTGACAGCGGGGCCAGTATCGTGCGGGCGCTGGCTTCTGGCGACGTGCAAATCGGTAATCTTGGCTCCAGCCCGTTAGCGGTCGCTGCCAGTCAGCAGGTGCCGATTGAAGTCTTCTTGCTGGCGTCAAAACTGGGTAACTCCGAAGCACTGGTGGTAAAGAAAACTATCAGCAAACCGGAAGATCTGATTGGCAAACGCATCGCCGTGCCGTTTATCTCCACCACTCACTACAGCCTGCTGGCGGCGCTGAAACACTGGGGCATAAAACCCGGACAAGTGGAGATTGTGAACCTGCAACCGCCAGCAATTATCGCCGCCTGGCAACGGGGAGATATTGATGGTGCTTATGTGTGGGCGCCGGCGGTAAATGCGCTGGAAAAAGACGGCAAGGTGCTGACAGACTCTGAACAGGTCGGGCAGTGGGGCGCACCGACGCTGGATGTTTGGGTAGTGCGGAAAGATTTTGCTGAGAAACATCCTGAGGTGGTGAAAGCGTTCGCTAAAAGCGCCATCGATGCCCAGCAACCGTACATTGCGAATCCGGACGCGTGGCTGAAACAGCCGGAAAACATTAGCAAACTGGCGCGCTTGAGCGGCGTACCGGAAGGTGACGTACCGGGGCTGGTCAAGGGAAATACCTATCTGACGCCGCAGCAGCAAACGGCAGAACTGACCGGAGCGGTGAACAAAGCGATCATCGATACCGCGCAGTTTTTGAAAGAGCAGGGCAAAGTCCCCGCCGTGGCGAATGATTACAGCCAGTACGTTACCTCGCGCTTCGTGCAATAAAAGGAGGCGCAGATGCTGCAAATTTCTCATCTCTATGCCGATTATGGCGGTAAACCGGCGCTGGAAGATATCAACCTGACGCTGGAAAGTGGCGAACTGTTGGTGGTGCTGGGACCGTCTGGCTGCGGCAAAACCACCTTGCTGAATCTGATTGCTGGTTTTGTGCCTTACCAGTACGGCAGCATTCAACTGGCGGGCAAGCGCATTGAGGGGCCGGGTGCAGAGCGCGGGGTGGTTTTTCAGAATGAAGGGCTGCTGCCGTGGCGTAATGTGCAGGATAACGTGGCGTTCGGCCTGCAACTGGCGGGGATGGAGAAAACGCAACGTCTGGAAATCGCTCACCAGATGCTGAAAAAAGTCGGTCTGGAAGGGGCAGAAAAACGCTACATCTGGCAGCTTTCTGGCGGTCAGCGTCAGCGGGTAGGGATTGCCCGTGCGCTGGCGGCTAATCCCCGGATGTTATTACTCGACGAACCGTTTGGCGCGCTGGACGCCTTCACCCGGGACCAGATGCAAATACTGCTGCTGAAACTCTGGCAGGAGACAGGCAAGCAGGTGTTGTTGATTACCCATGATATAGAAGAAGCGGTGTTTATGGCGACCGAACTGGTTCTGCTTTCACCGGGGCCGGGTCGTGTGCTGGAACGTCTGCCGCTCAACTATGCCCGCCGCTTTGTTGCGGGTGAGTCGAGCCGCAGCATCAAGTCCGATCCACAATTCATCGCCATGCGCGAATATGTTTTAAGCCGCGTATTTGAGCAACGAGAGGCGTTCTCATGAGTGTGCTTCTTAACGAAAAACTGCATTCGCATCGGCTGAAATGGCGCTGGCCGCTCTCGCGTCAGGTGACTTTAAGCATTGGCACGTTAGCGGTTTTACTGACTGTATGGTGGGCAGTAGCTGCGCTGCAACTGATTAGCCCGCTGTTTTTGCCGCCGCCGCAACAGGTACTGGCAAAACTGCTCACCATTGCCGGAACGCAAGGATTTATGGACGCCACGCTGTGGCAGCATCTGGCAGCCAGCCTGACGCGCATTTTGCTGGCGCTACTCGCGGCGGTGTTGATCGGTATTCCGGTTGGGATCGCCATGGGGCTAAGCCCGACAGTGCGCGGCATTCTGGATCCGGTAATTGAACTGTATCGCCCGGTGCCGCCGCTGGCCTATTTGCCGCTGATGGTGATCTGGTTTGGTATTGGTGAAACTTCGAAGATCTTACTGATCTATTTAGCGATTTTTGCACCGGTGGCGATGTCGGCGCTGGCGGGGGTGAAAAGCGCGCAGCAGGTTCGCATTCGTGCCGCCCAGTCGCTGGGTGCCAGCCGTGTGCAGGTGCTGTGGTTTGTTATTTTGCCCGGCGCACTGCCGGAAATCCTCACCGGATTACGCATTGGTCTGGGTGTGGGCTGGTCTACGCTGGTGGCGGCGGAGCTGATTGCCGCGACGCGAGGCTTAGGTTTTATGGTTCAGTCAGCGGGTGAGTTTCTCGCAACTGACGTGGTGCTGGCGGGGATCGCGGTGATTGCGATTATCGCCTTTCTTTTAGAACTGGGTCTGCGTGCGTTACAGCGCCGCCTGACGCCCTGGCATGGAGAAGTACAATGAGTGAACGTCTGAGCATTACCCCGCTGGGGCCGTATATCGGCGCACAAATTTCGGGTGCCGACCTGACGCGTCCGTTAAGTGATAATCAGTTTGAACAGCTTTACCATGCGGTGTTGCGCCATCAGGTGGTGTTTCTGCGTGAACAAGCCATTTCGCCACAGCAGCAACGCGCGCTGGCCCAGCGTTTTGGCGCGCTGCATATTCATCCTGTTTACCCTCATGCCGAAGGCGTTGATGAGATTATCGTACTTGATACCCATAACGATAATCCGCCGGATAACGACAACTGGCACACCGATGTGACATTTATTGAGACGCCGCCAGCGGGAGCGATTCTGGCAGCGAAAGAGTTGCCATCAACCGGGGGCGATACGCTATGGACCAGTGGTATTGCGGCGTATGAGGCGCTCTCTGTTCCCTTCCGTCAGCTGTTGAGCGGGCTGCGCGCGGAGCATGATTTCCGTAAATCGTTCCCGGAATACAAATACCGCAAAACAGAGGAGGAACATCAACGCTGGCGCGAGGCGGCAGCGAAAAATCCTCCTTTACTACATCCGGTGGTGCGAACGCATCCGGTGAGCGGTAAACAGGCGCTGTTTGTTAATGAAGGATTTACCACGCGAATTGTCGATGTCAGTGAGAAAGAGAGCGAAGCCTTGCTAGGCTTTTTATTTACTCATATCACCAAACCGGAGTTTCAGGTGCGCTGGCGCTGGCAACCGAATGATGTGGCAATTTGGGATAACCGCGTAACCCAGCACTATGCCAATGCCGATTACCTGCCACAGCGACGGATTATGCATCGGGCAACGATCCTTGGGGATAAACCGTTTTATCGGGCGGGGTGATGGGAAAATGCCGGGTAGGGATAACCCGGCATAATGATCATTAACGCAGAATTTTCTTCTCAGCCAGATCCAGCGCAAAGTAGCTGAAAATCAGATCCGCCCCCGCGCGCTTAATCGAACCTAAGCTTTCGAGCACCACTTTCTCTTCATCTATAGCACCCGCCAGCGCGGCGAACTTAATCATCGCGTACTCACCACTCACCTGATACGCACCAATCGGCAATTCAGTACGTTCACGCAGCTCACGCACGATGTCGAGGTACGCTCCGGCAGGTTTAACCATCAGGCAATCTGCGCCCTGAGTTTCATCCAGCAGCGATTCACGAATCGCCTCACGACGGTTCATTGGGTTCATCTGATAACTTTTGCGGTCACCTTTTAATGCGCTTCCCGCAGCTTCACGAAACGGACCATAAAAGGAGGAAGCGAACTTGGTCGAATACGACATGATCGCCGTATCTTTAAAGCCCGCAGCGTCCAGCGCCTGGCGAATCGCCTGCACCTGACCATCCATTGCGGCGGAAGGTGCGATGAAGTCTGCGCCCGCAGCAGCAGCAACCACCGCTTGTTTGCCTAAATTTTCGAGGGTCGCGTCGTTATCGACGCCGTGCTCGCACAGCACGCCGCAGTGACCGTGAGAAGTGTATTCACAGAAACAGGTGTCTGACATAACGATCATTTCAGGCACGGTCTGCTTGCAAATGCGTGACATACGCGCCACCAGACCATCTTCCCGCCAGGCATCGCTGCCCGTTTCATCGGTATGGTGAGAGATGCCGAAAGTCATTACTGACCGAATACCGGCGTTGGCGATACGTTCGATTTCGCGCGCCAGATGTTTCTCTGGAATACGCATTACGCCCGGCATAGCTTCAACGGCTTTGTAGTCGTCGATTTCTTCTTCAACAAAGATCGGCAACACCAGGTCGTTAAGGCTAAGTGTTGTCTCTTCAAACATAGCGCGCAGCGCAGGAGATTTGCGCAGGCGACGAGGGCGTTGGATTAAGTCTGTCATGGTCTGCCTGATGTTTGTGGAATCGAGGGACATAGTATACCTGAAGCAGAGTGTGGGTGTTTTACGAAAGTTGTCGCGATGTTGACAAGAAGAGAATGAAAGACCGGCCTGGACATCTTTTTAATAGAAATAGCAATATTTTTATATTCACTGAAAATATTTTTAATTTTTATTAATTCTCCCTGATTATTGTTTTTAGTCGTTTGGCTATGCTGTCAAAAATAGGATGGTTAAAAGTTCATTGTTTATAAATACATTATTTGTCTAATTTGCTGGTGTAATATTTGTAGAGTATATGATTTTGAAATTAATGCGGTAATTAACAGATTGAAATGACAGGTTTTTATCTATTTTTGTGATCTGTGCTTACACGTGATTTATATATGTCCGCATTCGGACTTAGGGGAAAGAATAATTGAACCATTCATCTGTAACGCCGCATAATCGTAAACGCGAAACATAATATGTTTTCTATGCATTGATAATTGATGGATCAACTTATTACGTCCCTGAGGAGGGATGACAAATGCACTCCTGGAAAAAGAAACTTGTAGTATCACAATTAGCATTGGCTTGCACTCTGGCTATCACCTCTCAGGCTAATGCAGCGACCAACGATATTTCTGGTCAAACTTACAATACTTTCCATCACTACAACGACGCCACCTATGCTGATGACGTTTACTATGATGGTTATGTAGGCTGGAACAACTATGCCGCTGATAGCTATTACAACGGCGATATCTACCCGGTCATTAATAACGCTACCGTTAATGGCGTGATTTCTACCTACTATCTGGACGATGGTATTTCTACCAATACCAACGCTAATAGTCTGACAATCAAAAACAGCACTATTCACGGTATGATTTATTCCGAGTGCATGACAACTGATTGTGCTGATCGTGCGAATGACTACTACCATGATCGTCTGGCGCTGACTGTTGATAATTCAACGATCGACGACAACTACGAACATTATACTTACAATGGCACCTACAATAATGCCGCTGATACTCATGTTGTAAACGTATATAACATTGGTACAGCTATCACTCTGGATCAGGAAGTTGATCTGTCCATTTCTAATAACTCTCACGTAGCAGGTATTACGCTGACTCAGGGTTATGAGTGGGAAGATATCGACGACAACACTGTCAGCACCGGTGTAAACAGCAGCGAAGTGTTTAATAACACCATCACTGTTAAAGATTCTACCGTGACCTCTGGTTCATGGACTGATGAAGGTACTACTGGCTGGTTTGGTAATACTGGTAATGCAAGTGATTACAATGGTAATGGCTGGATCGCTGACGATATCGCATTAGCAGTTATTGCACATCCTGCTGCTGATAATGCCATGCAGACTACTGCAACATTCGATAATTCCACACTGATGGGCGATGTACTCTTCTCAAGCAACTTTGATGAGAACTTCTTCCCACATGGCCGTGATAGCTATCGTGATGCTGATGGTGACGTAGATACTAACGGTTGGGATGGTACTGATCGTTTGGATCTGACCCTGAACAATGGCAGCAAGTGGGTTGGTGCGGCAATGTCTGCGCACTTAACTGTAGATATCGATGATGATGGTGTGCCAGATACTTACGGTCCTGTTTACAATGAGAACGGGGTTGTTGTTGATACCAGCACAGGCACCGAAGCAACTGCAACTCTGATTGATATTGCTGCAAATAGCCTGTGGCCTTCTTCAACGGTTGGTGTTGATAATACCAATACCCAATATGACGAAAATGGTCATATTGTAGGAAATGAAGTTTATCAGAGCGGTCTGTTCAATGTGACCCTGAACACCGGTTCACAGTGGGATACCACCAAAACTTCTCTGATTGACACCCTGAGCATCAACAGTGGTTCAACTGTTAATGTTGCTGATTCAACGCTGATTTCTGATTCTATCTCTCTGACAGGTCTTTCTGCGCTGAACATCAACGAAGATGGTCATGTTGCAACTGATTCACTGACTGTCGACAACAGTACCGTAACCATTTCTGACGAAGTTTCTGCTGGTTGGGCTGTAGGTGATGCAGCTCTGTATGCGAACACCATCAACGTTACTAACGACGGTATTCTGGATGTCGGTAACACTGCGGCGAATGCTCTTCAGGTTGATACTCTGAACCTGACCAGCACCACTGATACCAGTGGTAACATTCATGCAGGTGTGTTCAACATCGAAAGCAACCGCTTCGTACTTGATGCCGACCTGACCAACGACCGTACCAACGACACTACCAAGTCAAACTACGGTTATGGCTTAATCGCAATGAACTCTGATGGTCACCTGACCATTAACGGTAACGGCGATAACGATAACACTGCTTCTATCGAAGCTGGTCAGAACGAAGTTGATAACAACGGTGACCATGTTGCAGCTGCAACCGGTAACTACAAAGTTCGTATCGACAACGCTACTGGTGCTGGTTCTATCGCTGACTACAACGGCAACGAGCTGATTTACGTTAACGACAAAAATAGCAACGCTACCTTCTCTGCTGCTAACAAAGCTGACCTGGGTGCATACACCTATCAGGCTGAACAGCGCGGTAACACCGTTGTTCTGCAACAGATGGAGCTGACTGACTACGCTAACATGGCGCTGAGCATCCCGTCTGCGAACACCAATATCTGGAACCTGGAACAAGACACCGTTGGTACTCGTTTGACCAACTCTCGTCATGGCCTGGCTGATAACGGCGGCGCATGGGTAAGCTACTTCGGTGGTAACTTCAACGGCGACAACGGCACCATCAACTATGATCAGGATGTTAACGGCATCATGGTCGGTGTTGATACCAAAATTGACGGTAACAACGCTAAGTGGATCGTCGGTGCGGCTGCAGGCTTCGCTAAAGGTGACATGAATGACCGTTCTGGTCAGGTAGATCAAGACAGCCAGACTGCCTACATCTACTCTTCTGCTCACTTCGCGAACAACGTCTTTGTTGATGGTAGCTTGAGCTACTCTCACTTCAACAACGACCTGTCTGCAACCATGAGCAACGGTACTTACGTTGATGGTAGCACCAACTCCGACGCTTGGGGCTTCGGTTTGAAAGCCGGTTACGACTTCAAACTGGGTGATGCTGGTTACGTGACTCCTTACGGCAGCGTTTCTGGTCTGTTCCAGTCTGGTGATGACTACCAGCTGAGCAACGACATGAAAGTTGACGGTCAGTCTTACGACAGCATGCGTTATGAACTGGGTGTAGATGCAGGTTATACCTTCACCTACAGCGAAGATCAGGCTCTGACTCCGTACTTCAAACTGGCTTACGTCTACGACGACTCTAACAACGATAACGATGTGAACGGTGATTCCATCGATAACGGTACTGAAGGGTCTGCGGTACGTGTTGGTCTGGGTACTCAGTTCAGCTTCACCAAGAACTTCAGCGCCTATACCGATGCTAACTACCTCGGTGGTGGTGACGTAGATCAAGACTGGTCCGCGAACGTGGGTGTTAAATATACCTGGTAATATTCTTCACTGCGAAGAAATAGGTAATTTAATCTAAATAATGCCCGTCAAGGATTTGACGGGCATTACTGCAAAGGACGCGCAAATGTTATCTGTAGTTAAACCTCTTCAGGAATTTGGTAAGCTCGATAAATGTTTGTCCAGATACGGCACGCGCTTCGAGTTTAATAATGAAAAGCAAGTTATATTTTCAAGTGACGTTAATAGCGAAGATACATTCGTTATTTTAGAAGGTGTTATCTCTCTGCGTAGAGAAGAAAATGTGCTTATCGATATTACCCAGGCTCCTTTTATTATGGGACTGGCTGATGGTTTAATGAAAAACGATATACCATACAAATTAATATCAGAAGGAAACTGTACGGGATATCATCTGCCTGCCAAACAAACCATTTCTCTTATTGAACAACATCAACTCTGGCGTGACGCTTTTTACTGGTTAGCCTGGCAAAATCGAATTCTGGAATTACGCGATGTTCAGCTCATTGGACATAATTCTTACGAACAAATTCGCGCCACTTTATTATCAATGATTGACTGGAATGACGAATTACGCGCACGTATTGGTGTGATGAATTATATCCATCAACGTACACGCATATCACGTTCCGTCGTCGCAGAAGTTCTCGCGGCTTTGCGCAAAGGCGGTTATATCGAAATGAATAAAGGCAAACTGGTCGCTATCAACCGTTTGCCTTCAGAGTATTAATCAGGACGCGGGGATGACCAGCGGTTTATTCCCGCTCAGTTCGGTTACCAGATCATTGATACCATCGCTCATGTTTTTAAAGCGAGTCAACGGCGAGCGAGTGACGACCACAAAAGCACCAATATTTTTTTGCGGGATCATCGCCATATAGGTAATGAATCCGCCGCCGCCGCCAGTTTTCTGAATAATTCCCGGACGCCCATCTTTCGGCGCCATATATACCCAACCTAAACCGAGCGCATCCGCTCTGCCAGGTACATCCATGCCGATCACTTTCGTAAACTGCGCGCGTTGATAAATCAGCGTCTGCATACGATCCGCCTGGTTGCTGCGCTGATAAAAATCAGACGACAAATACTGCTGCATCCAGCGCATCATATCGCCAGGTGTGGAATAGACACCGCCACTACCAATTGCCGCCAGCGTGTTATTACACGGGCTGGCACCGCGCTCGGCAACCATTAAACGTCGGCACTGATCCGGCGATGGCGTGTAGGTGGTGTCTTTCATCCCCAACGGACGAGTGATTTGCTCTTCAAACAACTGCGTATAAGGCTTGCCAGACGCATTCGCCAGCGCATCCGCCAGCAGATCGAACGCAAGGTTAGAGTATGCAGCCTGGCTGCCGGGTGCGGCTTTTAGCTTCGCCGTAGAAAGGTATTTCCAGCGTTGTTCGCGCGTTGGCCAGACAAACACCGGACGATTTGCTGCTCCGCCAGGCTGTTCACGCGGCAGGGCGCTGGTATGGGTTGCCAGATTCACTAGCGTAATGGGTTTTCCATTGTAGGTCGGTACTCGTGTGCCTGGTGGAGCATATTTACTTAACGGATCGTTTAACTTCACCGTGCCTTGATCGAGCAGCTTAACCAGCATTTCACTGGTCATCAGTTTAGTGAGGGACGCAATTCGCACCACAGAGTCTAATTGTGGGCGAACGTTATTACCGGGACGCGTTTCCCCATAACTGCGAAAGACGCGCTGATTACCGTCAATAACGACCAGTGCCATCCCCGTGGCACCGCTGCCGTAAAAAATATGATCGGCATAGCGATCGACAATATCAGAGGCGAACTCCGGTTCGGTGATCGGCTGCGCCGCATGGACGGAGGTCAATGACGCCGCACACAGCACGGCAGAAAAAAGCAGACTACGTTTCAACGGTGGTGTCCATAAATTAAATGAAGGTAACTGAGCGTATTTATACTACTCATAGATGGATTGCAAAGGGCGAATTAGTGCAATAATAGTGCTAAAAACATAACGGCGCGTAAACACGATCTTTTTCCTGAGCACCAATGCCTGCATTTGTGATCCTGCGCGTGTGAATCTGCTAATGTAAACAATCCTTTGTTTGTGAAATCCGTCGAAACAATTCTTACGGTCAGCATGACGAACTAAGTACCTTGCCATTGGTCACAATGGGCGGTTTCATTTAGCTGGCTCCTTGGAGCAATCATGCGGTTAATGCACAGCAGTTGTTAAAACGATAAGAAGTTAGCAGGAGAGCATATGTTTAAGTCTTTTTTCCCAAAGCCGGGAGCCTTTTTTCTCTCGGCCTTTATTTGGGCACTGATTGCCGTGATCTTCTGGCAAGCCGGTGGTGGTGATTGGGTGGCACGTATTGCCGGAGCTTCTGGGCAGATCCCGATTAGCGCCGCACGTTTCTGGTCGTTAGACTTCCTGGTTTTTTACGCTTACTACATTGTTTGTGTAGGACTTTTTGCGCTGTTCTGGTTTATCTACAGTCCGCATCGTTGGCAATACTGGTCAATACTCGGCACTGCGCTGATTATCTTCGTTACCTGGTTTTTGGTGGAAGTTGGGGTTGCCGTCAACGCCTGGTATGCGCCGTTCTATGACCTGATTCAAACTGCGCTAAGTTCACCGCATAAAGTCACCATCGAACAATTTTATCGCGAAGTGGGCGTCTTTCTGGGAATCGCGCTGATTGCTGTGGTGATCAGTGTGCTGAACAACTTCTTTGTCAGCCATTACGTGTTTCGCTGGCGTACGGCGATGAACGAATACTACATGGCGAACTGGCAACAACTGCGTCATATCGAAGGTGCCGCCCAGCGTGTGCAGGAAGACACTATGCGTTTTGCCTCAACGCTGGAGAATATGGGTGTCAGTTTTATTAACGCTATCATGACGTTAATCGCTTTCTTACCGGTACTGGTGACGCTCTCCGCACATGTACCGGAATTGCCGATTATCGGGCATATTCCATATGGTCTGGTGATTGCTGCCATCGTCTGGTCGTTGATGGGAACCGGATTGCTGGCGGTTGTGGGTATCAAACTGCCGGGGCTGGAGTTTAAAAACCAGCGTGTAGAAGCGGCTTATCGTAAAGAGTTGGTCTACGGTGAAGATGATGCATCGCGCGCGACGCCGCCAACGGTACGTGAGTTGTTCAGCGCCGTGCGGAAAAACTATTTCCGCCTCTATTTTCACTATATGTATTTCAACATCGCCCGCATCCTCTATTTGCAGGTCGATAACGTTTTCGGTTTGTTCCTGCTGTTTCCGTCGATTGTTGCCGGTACGATTACGCTCGGACTGATGACGCAAATTACCAACGTTTTCGGTCAGGTTCGTGGTGCTTTCCAGTATCTGATTAACTCGTGGACTACGCTGGTTGAGCTGATGTCTATCTACAAACGTCTGCGTAGCTTTGAACATGAGCTGGATAGTGACAAAATTCAGGAAGTAACCCATACGTTGAGTTAAAAAGGAGAGGTAATGTCGCAGGTCACTCGTCTTTCTTCGCTTTCATTATTGGTAGTTCTGGTTTTAGCGGGGTGTAGTAGTCAGGCTCCGCAACCGTTGAAAAAGGGCGAAAAAGCGATAGATGTGGCGAGTGTGGTGCGGCAGAAGTTACCCGCCAGCGTGAAAGACCGCGATGCCTGGGCGAAAGATCTTGCCACTACTTTTGAAAGTCAGGGACTGGCACCGACGCTGGAAAACGTCTGCTCGGTGCTGGCAGTGGCGCAGCAGGAGTCAAATTATCAGGCAGATCCGGCTGTTCCGGGCTTAAGCAAAATCGCCTGGCAAGAGATTGACCGTCGCGCCGAACGGATGCACATCCCCGCGTTTTTGGTTCATACCGCGCTAAAAATTAAATCGCCAAACGGCAAAAGTTACAGCGAACGGTTAGATTCCGTGCGTACAGAAAAGCAGTTAAGCGCGATTTTTGATGATCTGATCAGCATGGTGCCGATGGGGCAGACGCTGTTTGGTTCGCTCAACCCGGTGCGCACCGGTGGGCCGATGCAGGTCAGCATTGCTTTTGCCGAACAGCATACCAAAGGTTATCCGTGGAAAATGGACGGAACGGTACGTCAGGAAGTCTTCAGTCGTCGCGGCGGATTGTGGTTCGGTACTTACCATTTACTGAATTATCCAGCCAGTTACAGCGCGCCAATCTTCCGTTTTGCCGATTTTAACGCTGGCTGGTATGCCAGCCGTAACGCCGCATTTCAGAACGCGGTCAGTAAAGCCAGCGGCGTGAAGCTGGCGCTGGATGGTGATTTAATTCGCTATGACAGCAAAGAGCCTGGGAAAACAGAACTGGCAACGCGCAAACTGGCGGGCAAACTGGGAATGAGCGACAGTGAAATCCGCCGACAGTTAGAGAAAGGGGATAGCTTCTCTTTTGAAGAGACGGCGCTGTACAAGAAAGTTTATCAGCTTGCAGAAGCGAAAACGGGAAAATCTCTGCCACGAGAGATGTTGCCTGGCATTCAGCTGGAAAGCCCGAAAATCACCCGTAACCTTACCACCGCATGGTTTGCGAAGCGCGTTGATGAACGACGCGCGCGTTGTATGAAACAGTGACCAATAGAGAACACCAGCCAGATAAAGCGTTTTAGGCCGCATCTGGCAAAGTAAATCTTACTGGCGGCGATGTCGCCAGTGCAGCCATAGCGCCACCACTGCAAAAATGAAGCAGCCAACTAAAAACGGGATCAGCCCGAAAATAGTGCCGACTCCCAGACCAATTTCCACCCGTGGACGGCCTGTCTCTTGCACCTGCATCAAACGCTCGTAAACACCGGGCGCATGTACCAGGAGATTAAGCAATTGCGCCCCAGCCCAAAAGCAAAACAGTACAAACAGCGCATAGGCAATGTTGCCAGGCGTTGAAGAGGCGTTGCGATATTTTCCGCTAAACAGCGATTTTGACAGGGTGAAATCAGCCATAAAAACCTCCGGAAGTCATCTGCTTCTCTTCTGGTGTGATACCAGCGGCTTATGGCAAGTCTGACAGGTCATTTAGATTGTCAATATCAGAATCATGGTAAATTGATGGTGGGAATATTCCCGAAGCGTGAATATTCGCCATGAGTCACAAAACAATAACTTTAAGTTAAATTTTTTAACGATACGGGAAATGCTGTCTACACCACAGACGTATGTTATCGATTATGCGAGGATGTTATTTTTCGTTAACGGAGCCGCCATGAATCTGCCTGTAAAAATCCGCCGTGACTGGCACTATTATGCGTTCGCTATTGGCCTGATTTTCATTCTTAACGGTGTGGTGGGGTTGCTGGGATTTGAAGCAAAAGGCTGGCAAACCTATGCAGTCGGTCTGCTGACGTGGGTGATTAGTTTCTGGCTGGCGGGGATGATTATTCGTCGTCGCGAAGAGGATACTGAAAACGCCCAATAACAGAGGATTGGGCGTTCTGGAGTGCTGACAAAGTGTTCGTTGTTTATGCCGGATGCGCGCGAACGCCTTATCCTGCCTACAAAATGATGCAAAATCAATACATTGCAATTATCTGGTAGGCCTGATAAGCGGAGCGTATCAGGCAATTTTACGTTTGCCATCAGTCTTAAACGCCCAATAAAAATATTACCGGGCGATTGAAAATTACATAGTGGTTTTCAGTGCGTTATCCGCAGCGTGACGTTCCAGTGCCAGCTCAATCAAACGCGTGATCAGGTCGGTGTAACTCAGGCCGCTGGCTTGCCACAACTTCGGATACATGCTGATGTTAGTGAAGCCCGGCAGCGTGTTGATCTCGTTGATCACCACCTCGTTTTCCGGCGTTAAAAAGACGTCTACACGCGCCATGCCAGCACATCCCAACGTCTGGTAAGCCTGAACCGCAATCGCCCGGATCTTATCGTTGATTTCTGGCGCAATGGCAGCCGGAACCACCACTTTTGCACCATCTTCATCAATGTATTTGGTGTCGTAGGCGTAGAAATCACTGGTCAGTACGATCTCGCCACAGGTGCTGGCCTGCGGATTGTCATTGCCCAGAACCGCGCATTCGATCTCACGCCCTTTGATCCCTTGCTCCACGATCACTTTATGATCGAACTCGAACGCCAGATCGACGGCCATCGTATATTGTTCTTCGCTGGTTACTTTGCTGACGCCTACGGAGGAACCCTGGTTAGCCGGTTTTACAAACAGCGGTAAACCCAGTTTAGACTTCACTTCGGCAAAACTGATGTTGTGGCGATTGGCGCGCGTCAGGGTAATAAATGGCGCGATGTTCAACCCGGCATCACGCAGTAGACGTTTGGTGACGTCTTTGTCCATACATGCAGCGGAAGCCAGAACATCGGAACCGACAAATGGTAAATTGGCGACACGCAACATCCCCTGCAGGGAGCCATCTTCACCCAGCGTACCGTGGACAATCGGGAAAATGACATCCACCGTTGGTAATGGTTGACCATTCTGTGCATCAATAAGTTGGTGTTCATGTTTACCCGGCACCTGCGCAAGGCTGGTCGCCGAAGGACGCAACGCAATATGGGCAGGATCGTCTGCGTTTAGCAGATAATTGCTGGCATCGCTGACGTGCCATTGCCCTTGTTTATCAATGCCCAGCAGCACAACATCGAAGCGACTTTTATCAATGGCATCGACAATATTTTTTGCCGATTGCAGAGACACTTCATGTTCCGCTGATTTTCCACCAAAAACGATACCTACCCGCAGTTTTTCCATCTTAAAAACCTATCCCGTCGAACATAAAGCACATACATTACCACGACAAAACGGTTGATTCGCGGCCTTCTGACAGAATGTTGCAATCTTCTGGTCACAAAGCGCCCAGCGTACTGACGGAGAAATATCAATGGCTAAATTATGTGCGTTAGATCACAAAAATGATGAACGGGAAGCGAATTTATCTCTGGTATTAACCATGGTTCAATCAGTGAATAGCTTAATAATAAGTTAACGAAGTAAATATATTCCATAACTTTTTATTATATTAAGGCTTTATAATTGAATAGCTGTTTTATTTATAAGGGAATTATTTAAATAAGAGAAACGTTTCGCTGATAAATATGTGAAAATATTTGTGCAAAGTATTTCCTTCGTCATAAAAATACTACTTACAACCCCTATGCAGTTATGAAGCATAATGTTAACTTCTCCATACTTTGGATAAGGAAATACAGACATGAAAAATCTCATTGCTGAGTTGTTATTTAAGCTTGCACAAAAAGAAGAAGAGTCGAAAGAACTGTGCGCGCAGGTTGAGGCACTGGAGATTATAGTCACCGCGATGCTTCGCAATATGGCGCAAAAAGACCAACAGCAGTTGATTGATCAGGTTGAGGGAGCACTGTACGCGGTAAAGCCCGATGCCAGCATTCCTGACGACGATACGGAGCTGCTGCGCGATTACGTAAAAAAGTTATTGAGGCATCCTCGTCAGTAAAACGTTAAACCTTTTCAACCGTTGTCATAAAGCTGTCACGGCAGAGACTTATAGTCGCTTTGTTTTTATTTTTTACTGTATTTGTACATGGAGAAAATAAAGTGAAACAAAGCACTATTGCACTGGCTCTCTTACCGTTACTGTTTACCCCTGTGACAAAAGCCCGGACACCTGATGTACCCATTCTGGAAAAACGAGCTGCACAGGGAGATATTACTACGCCGGGCGGCGCTCGCCGTTTAACTGGCGATCAGACTGCTGCCTTGCGTGATTCTCTTAGCGATAAACCGGCGAAAAATATTATTTTACTTATTGGCGATGGGATGGGGGATTCGGAAATAACTGCCGCACGAAATTATGCCGAAGGTGCGGGCGGTTTTTTTAAAGGAATCGATGCCTTACCGCTTACCGGACAATACACCCACTACTCGCTGGATAAAAAAACCGGTAAACCGGACTATGTCACCGACTCCGCTGCATCCGCAACCGCCTGGTCAACTGGCGTCAAAACTTATAACGGCGCGCTGGGCGTCGATATTCATGAAAAAGATCATCCAACGATTCTGGAGATGGCAAAAGCCGCAGGACTGGCGACCGGCAACGTTTCAACGGCAGAATTGCAGGATGCCACACCCGCCGCGCTGGTGGCGCATGTGACATCGCGCAAATGCTACGGACCGAGCGTGACCAGTGAAAAATGCCCAAGTAATGCGCTGGAAAAAGGCGGTAAAGGTTCCATTACCGAACAACTTCTTAACGCCCGTGCCGATGTTACGCTTGGCGGCGGTGCAAAAACGTTTGCAGAAACCGCAACCGCCGGTGAGTGGCAGGGAAAAACGCTGCGTGAGCAGGCGCAGGCTCGCGGCTATCAGTTAGTGAGTGACGCAGCATCGCTGGAGGCAGTAACGGAGGCAAATCAGGATAAACCGCTACTTGGGCTGTTTTCTGACGGCAATATGCCAGTTCGTTGGGAAGGGCCGAAGGCGTCTTATCACGGTAATATCGATAAACCCGCAGTAACCTGTACCCCGAATCCGCAACGAAATGACAGTGTGCCGACGTTAGCGCAGATGACCGATAAAGCCATTGAGTTATTGAGCAAAAACGAGAAAGGATTCTTCCTGCAAGTCGAAGGTGCATCTATCGATAAACAGGATCATGCCGCTAATCCTTGTGGACAAATTGGTGAGACGGTTGACCTCGATGAAGCGGTACAACGGGCGCTTGAGTTTGCCAAAAAAGATGGCAATACATTAGTGATAGTCACCGCTGACCACGCTCACGCCAGCCAGATTGTCGCGCCGGATACCAAAGCACCGGGTCTGACTCAGGCATTAATGACCAAAGATGGCGCGGTAATGGTAATGAGCTACGGTAACTCGGAAGAAGATTCACAAGAACATACCGGCAGCCAGTTGCGTATTGCCGCTTATGGTCCGCACGCTGCCAACGTGGTTGGTCTGACCGATCAGACCGATCTCTTCTACACCATGAAAGCCGCGCTGGGTCTGTAGTCAAAACGCATCCGGCGGTGAATTTTTGCCGCCGGTTGGTATTTTTTCTGTTAGCAACCAGACTTAAAGGCAGATCACGGGCGCAAACGCTCCTGGTTAAAATGTGAAGAGGGATGGTGCTATGAAAATAACATTACTGGTTACCCTGTTATTCGGTTTAGTTTTTTTAACCACTGTCGGCGCTGCCGAGAAGACGTTAACCCCGCAACAACAACGAATGACTTCCTGTAATCAACAGGCGACGGCGAAGGCGTTGAAGGGGGATGCCCGCAAGACGTATATGAGTGATTGTCTGAAGAACAGCAAATCTGCGCCCGGCGAGAAGAGTTTGACGCCGCAGCAGCAGAAGATGCGTGAATGCAATGGCCAGGCGACGCAGCAATCTCTGAAAGGCGATGATCGCAATAAGTTTATGAGTACCTGTCTTAAGAACGCCGCCTGATCCCTGATAGTGCTAACGGGTGAGCTAAGAAAATGGCTCACCCGAAATATCATACTTCCGCTTTTCGCCCCGTCTCTATAATTTGGGAAAATTGTTTCTGAATGTTCCCAAAAATAATGAATGATGAAAATTTTTTCAAAAAAGCGGCGGCGCACGGGGAGGAACCACCATTAACTCCTCAAAACGAACATCAGCGTTCCGGGCTGCGCTTCGCCCGGCGCGTCAGGTTACCCCGTATGGTAGGACTGGCGGGGATGTTCTTACCGATTGCTTCAACGCTGGTTTCGCATCCGCCGTCGGGCTGGTGGTGGCTGGTGTTAGTCGGCTGGGCTTTTGTCTGGCCACATTTAGCCTGGCAGTTAGCGAGCAGAGCCATTGATCCGCTTGGTCGGGAAATTTACAACTTAAAAACCGATGCGGTGTTAGCGGGAATGTGGGTCGGCGTGATGGGCGTAAACGTGCTGCCTTCGATCGCAATGTTGATGATTATGTGTCTGAATTTGATGGGAGCCGGCGGCCCTCGTCTGTTTGTCGCTGGTCTGGTGCTGATGGTCGTTTCCTGCCTTGTCACCCTCGAACTGACGGGTATCACGGTGTCACTAAATAGTGCGCCGCTGGAATGGTGGCTCTCACTGCCCATTATCGTCATTTATCCTCTGCTGTTTGGCTGGGTCAGCTACCAGACGGCAACAAAACTTGCAGAACATAAACGCAGATTGCAGGTCATGAGTACCCGCGACGGCATGACGGGTGTTTACAACAGGCGTCACTGGGAAATAATGTTGCGCAATGAGTTTGATAACTGTCGGCGACATAACCGCGATGCGACGTTGTTAATCATCGATATCGACCATTTCAAAAGCATCAACGACACCTGGGGCCATGATGTGGGCGATGAGGCAATAGTTGCTCTCACCCGTCAGTTACAAATTACTCTGCGCGGTAGTGATGTGATTGGTCGTTTTGGTGGGGATGAATTTGCGGTGATTATGTCTGGTACGCCAGCAGAAAATGCCATTACCGCCATGTTACGGGTACATGAAGGGTTAAATACATTACGTTTACCAAATACGCCGCAGGTAATGTTGCGGATAAGTGTCGGTGTTGCGCCGCTGAGTCCGCAAATGAGTCACTATCGTGAGTGGCTGAAATCGGCAGATATGGCACTTTATAAAGCAAAGAAAGCCGGACGTAACCGCACCGAAGTGGCGGCCTGACGTCCGGGGAGAGTTCATCAGGACTTGCTAAGTTTTTCTGATTTTTCCATACACTTCGTCATTGCTTCGATCACTGCGGCACGGAAGCCTTTCTCTTCCAGCACGCGCACTGCTTCAATGGTAGTGCCTCCCGGTGAGCAAACCATATCTTTCAACGCGCCCGGATGTTCTCCGGTTTCCAGCACCATTTTTGCAGAACCCATTACCGCCTGAGCGGCAAATTTATACGCCTGCGCGCGTGGCATACCTCCCAGCACGGCAGCGTCGGCCATTGCTTCGATAAACATAAAGACATAGGCAGGAGAAGAGCCGCTCACGCCGACCACCGGATGGATCATCGGTTCGGCAATGACTTCCGCCTCGCCAAAGCAGCGGAAAATGTTCAGCACATCGGCAGTATCTTCAGGCGTAACCAGCGCGTTTGGCGTTACGGAAGTCATCCCTGCATTGACCAGCGCGGGGGTATTTGGCATAGCGCGGATAATTTTCCTGTCATGACCCAGCGCCCGGGCAAGTTGGTCGAGCGTGACGCCCGCTGCAATAGAGACAACCAGCGAGTCTTTATTCAGGCTGGACGTGATTTCACTAAGCACTTTGATCATGATGCCCGGTTTAACGGCGGCAAAAACGATGTCGGTGATTTGTGCCACTTCCTGCGCCGATTCTGCGGCGTTGATGCCGAACTGATCGTGTAAAGCAGCGACTTTATCCGGGGAGGGGGTATACACCCAGATTTGCCCTGGAAGCACCTGACCACTGGCAATCAGACCGCCGAGAATGGCTTTTCCCATATTACCGCAGCCAATAAAACCGATTTTCTTTTCCATTGCCTCACTCCTGCCGTGAAATTCATTGTTTTGATAATCGCTGGCAGAAGCATAAACAGAACTATGCCGGAAGGCAAAAGCGCGACACAATAGAGGATTACCCAACAAAGGATGAGTTTATGACAATTTGGGTGGACGCCGATGCGTGTCCCAATGTAATTAAAGAGATTTTGTATCGCGCGGCTGAACGTATGCAAATGCCGCTGGTACTGGTGGCTAACCAGAGTTTACGTGTACCGCCATCGCCGTTTATTCGCACGCTGCGCGTCGCGGCAGGTTTTGACGTTGCCGATAATGAAATTGTACGCCAGTGTGAAGCGGGCGATTTGGTGATCACCGCAGACATTCCTCTGGCTTCTGAAGCCATTGAGAAGGGAGCTGCGGCACTTAATCCACGTGGCGAACGTTACACGCCAGCGACCATTCGTGAACGTCTGATGATGCGCGATTTTATGGATACCTTACGCGCCAGTGGTATCCAGACCGGAGGGCCAGATAGCCTTTCGCAGCGTGACCGCCAGGCATTCGCCGCCGAACTGGAAAAGTGGTGGCTGGAAGTGCAACGTAGTCGCTCGTGAATGTAATTTATTAGTTACAGTTCTTTCTTGAGTATTTCTTGGTATAGTAAGGGTGTATTGAAATTCTCACCTTAAGTGGAATTATTTCTTTACAGTCGAAATTGTACTAGCTTGATGGTATGATCGCTATTCTTACGAACCCGGCTTTCGCCGCATTGCGACCTTTTGGGGAAAACCCACGATGACACAACCTCTTTTTCTGATCGGGCCTCGGGGCTGTGGTAAAACAACGGTCGGAATGGCCCTTGCCGATTCGCTCAACTGTCGGTTTGTCGATACCGACCAGTGGTTGCAATCACAACTCAATATGACGGTCGCGGAGATCGTCGAAAGGGAAGAGTGGGCCGGATTTCGCGCCAGAGAAACCGCAGCACTGGAAGCGGTGACAGCACCATCGACCGTTATCGCCACGGGGGGCGGCATTATTCTGACGGAATTTAATCGTCACTACATGCGTAATAACGGGATTGTGGTTTATCTGTGTGCGCCAGTAGCGGTACTGGTTAATCGTCTGCAAGCGGCACCCGAAGAGGATTTGCGACCAACCTTAACCGGAAAGCCGCTAAGTGAAGAAGTTCAGGAAGTGCTGGAAGAACGCGATGCGTTATATCGCGAAGTCGCGCATATTATCATTAACGCTAACAATGAACCCAGCCAGGTGATTTCTGAAATTCGTAGTGCCCTGGCACAGACGATCAATTGTTGATTCCCGAGCGCCTATACTTAACGTTCATCCCGTGAAATAAGGAAGAACGATGCCAACGAAACCGCCTTATCCTCGTGAAGCATATATTGTAACGATTGAAAAAGGAAAACCAGGGCAGACCGTAACCTGGTATCAGCTCAGAGCCGATCATCCCAAACCTGACTCTTTAATCAGCGAACATCCGACCGCTCAGGAAGCGATGGATGCCAAAAAACGCTATGAGGATCCTGACAAAGAGTGACCGTATCAGACTGCTCGGAAGGGACTCTGAGTGCTACTACAAAGGATCTGCGTCACATTTTTCACAATTCATGTTTTTCAAATAATTAGAATATTAAACAATAACAATCTATTACTGGAATCATTTGGAATCTTTACATTGTGCCGGGCGCGTCTACTGCTACGCTTTTTGTCATTTGTAGCACAGGTAAGTGCCAGCAGTGGTGCTTAACATTTGCCCGGTAATTAACGACGAAGTAAAAGTAAGGTGGAATAACAATGAGTGCGTCGTTGGCGATCCTGACCATCGGCATTGTACCTATGCAGGAAGTTTTACCGCTCCTGACTGAGTACATTGACGAAAATAACATTTCCCATCATAGCCTGCTGGGGAAGTTAAGCCGCGAAGAAGTGATGGCGGAGTATGCGCCAGAAGCAGGCGAAGAAACGATTCTTACATTATTAAATGACAATCAACTGGCTCACGTTTCGCGTCGTAAAGTAGAACGCGATCTGCAAAGCGTGGTTGAAGTGCTTGATAACCAGGGGTACGACGTCATTTTGTTGATGAGTACGGCAAACATTAGCAGTATGACGGCACGTAATACAATCTTTCTGGAACCGTTGCGTATATTGCCACCGCTGGTTTCTACCATTGTCGAAGGTCATCAGGTCGGTGTAATCGTACCGGTTGAAGAACTGTTGCACGTTCAGGCGCAAAAATGGCAAATCCTGCAGAAACCGCCTTTGTTTTCTCTGGGGAACCCCATTCATGATTCTGAACAGAAAATCATCGATGCCGGGAAAGAACTACTGGAAAACGGTGCGGATGTCATCATGCTGGATTGTTTGGGATTTAACCAGCGCCATCGTGATTTACTGCAAAAACAGCTCGATGTTCCTGTTTTGCTCTCTAACGTATTGATTACAAGGCTGGCTGCAGAATTACTGGTGTAATTTTGCGTGACAGCCAGCGCCTCTGGCCCCTATAGTGAAGTAGACGTTCAACTACCAGACAGGGCCAGTTTATGCTTCAAAGTAACGAGTACTTTTCCGGCAAAGTGAAATCGATCGGCTTTTCCAGCAGCAGCACTGGTCGCGCCAGCGTTGGTGTCATGGTTGAAGGCGAATACACCTTCAGCACCGCCGAGCCGGAAGAGATGACGGTAATCAGCGGGGCGCTGAATGTGTTACTGCCTGACGCGACCGACTGGCAAGTGTATGAAGCCGGCTCCGTATTTAATGTTCCCGGCCACAGCGAGTTCCATCTGCAAGTTGCTGAACCGACCTCTTATTTGTGCCGCTATCTGTAATATCTCGCCTTCCCATTTAATGGGAGGGCATTTTTCTGAAATATTCTTTATTTTGGTAATAATAAACGCCAATGGCTGCTGGTTTTTATATTGTCGATATATAAATAAAATATAAAATTGATATAAGTCTTAGCGAAGATTGTTAATAAAATTAATGCGTTGATAACTTGTATTACTGACTTTGACGAACCGTCTATAAATTCATTGCATCAGTTATCCGTGCGTAATTCAAAATAGTGGAAACACCGGTTGTCGCCTTAAAAATCGCGAATGATTATATCAATGTCAGGTGTGACTTTGTACGCCGGATAAGACGCGCCAGGCGTCGCATCCGGCATTAAAGGTAAATCAGCAATTAACGCTGTGCTTCGCCACCCAATCCTTCGATCAGGTTTTGAATTAACGCTGCCAGTTCACCGGTCATCAGGATGAAATCGGCATCAAAACGCTGGGCGAAATCTTCGCGGTCGATATCTTCGTTTTGATCGCGCAGTTCATCGCAGAATTTCAGACGCTTGAGCGAACCATCGTCGCACATCACAAACTGAATGCGCTGCTGCCAGTCGAGCGCCAGTTTAGTCACCACTTTTCCAGCTTCAATGTGATTGGTGATCTCTTCGCTGGTCAGATCTTGTTTCTTCGCGCGGATCACGCCGCCATCTTCCAGCAGCGATTTCAGCTCGGCTTCATCAAGCAACTGGAAGCCCTGCGCTGCGCTACCGGAGCGTACCCATTCGGTCAGCGTCAGTTCAATCGGGTTTTCCATGGTCAATGGCACAACCGGTAACGACCCCAGGCTTTTACGCAGCAGTGCCAGCGTATCTTCCGCTTTTTTGGCGCTGGCGCAGTCCACCATAATCAGCCCGTTAACCGTGTCGATCCACATCATGGTCTGGCTGAAGCGGCTGAATGCGCGCGGCAACAGAGAGTGCAGCACTTCATCTTTCAGCGAATCTTTTTCGGTTTTCTTCAGCTTACGCGCCTGTTCCGCTTCCAGTTTGGCGATTTTCGCTTCCAGCGCCTGTTTAATCACCGGAGACGGGAGGATTTTTTCTTCTTTGCGCGCGCAGATAACAATTTGACCATTGGCAACGTGCGTTAATGCATCGCTGTGCGATCCCATCGGAGGAACCCAGCCCATCTTCGCCATGTCCTGGCTTCCGCATGGGGTAAATGCCATCGAGGCTAGCTGTTTTTCCATCTCTTCTGCACGCAGCGAAATTTCGCGGCTAAGACGGTAAACCATTAAATTTTTGAACCACAGCATGATAATTTCCACGGCCTTGTCGTTAAATTTAGCGGGCATGATAACGAATTGTCGGCGGCCTTGCATTGCCAATCCGGTTGTCCGTCTCTACGCTATTGATATTGAAAAAAATAAGGAGAGTACCGTGCGTATAGGTATCGATTTAGGCGGCACCAAAACTGAAGTGATTGTACTGGGCGATGCAGGGGAGCAGTTGTACCGCTATCGTCTGCCCACGCCGCGTGATGATTACCAGCAGACTATTGAAACGATCGCCACGTTGGTTGATATGGCGGAGCAGGCGACAGGGCAGCGCGGAACGGTAGGTATGGGCATTCCAGGTTCGATTTCGCCCTACACCGGTGTGGTGAAGAATGCCAATTCAACCTGGCTCAACGGTCAGCCATTCGATAAAGACTTAAGCGCGAGGTTGCAGCGGGAAGTGCGGCTGGCAAATGACGCCAACTGTCTGGCGGTTTCGGAAGCGGTAGATGGAGCGGCTGCGGGAGCGCAGACGGTATTTGCCGTGATTATCGGTACGGGATGCGGCGCGGGCGTGGCGTTCAATGGGCGGGCGCATATCGGCGGTAACGGCACGGCAGGCGAGTGGGGACACAACCCGCTACCGTGGATGGACGAAGATGAACTGCGTTATCGCGAAGAAGTCCCTTGTTATTGCGGTAAACAAGGCTGTATTGAAACCTTTATTTCGGGCACGGGATTCGCGACGGATTATCATCGGTTGAGCGGACATGCGCTGAAAGGTAGTGAAATTATCCGCCTGGTTGAAGAAAGCGATCCGGTTGCAGAGCTGGCATTGCGTCGCTATGAGCTGCGGCTGGCAAAGTCGCTGGCACACGTGGTGAATATTCTCGATCCGGATGTGATTGTGCTGGGGGGCGGGATGAGCAATGTTGACCGTTTATATCAAACAGTTCCGCAGTTGATTAAACAATTTGTCTTCGGCGGTGAATGTGAAACGCCGGTGCGCAAGGCGAAGCACGGTGATTCCAGCGGCGTACGCGGCGCCGCGTGGTTATGGCCGCAAGAGTAAAAAAACCAGGCAATTGGCGCATCATGCCTGATGCGACGCTTGCCGCGTCTTATCAGGCCTACAAATGGCCGGATAAGGCGCTCGCGCCGCATCCGGCAATAAGTAATTAGCACCGAGACTATAACCTACCCCAGTGGTTTCGCCAGCACCGGATTGTCCGCCACTTGCTGGCGCTTATAGCGACCATACAGCAGCAACGACGACATTGCAGCAAACGAGAGCACGGCGGCTGGCAGAGCGACGTAATTATACGCCAGCCCCAGCGTCAGCATCATACCACCGCAATATGCGCCGACGGCGCTACCGAGGTTAAACGCTATTTGCCCGCCTGCGGCACCTAATAACTCTCCGCCTTTGGCATTTTGCAGTAACAATATTTGCAGCGGCGCCGAAAGGGCAAATAACCCTGCGCAACAAATAAAAGCAAAAATAAGCGACGTTGTTTTCATTCCGCCGAAGAAAAAAAGCATCAGCAACGCCAGCACAATAATGAAGTCGGTTACTGCTGCAATACGCAAAGGCGAGTAACGTCCTGAAATACGTCCACTTAGAATATTTCCCAGAACCATCCCCAGCCCAACTAACATCATAATAAACGTCATCGCCGTTTCCGAAAAACCGGAGATAAACATCATGTAAGGTTTTACGTAGCTGAACCAGGCAAATACACCTGCATTGCCAAACATCGTAGCGGCAAAAATTAACCACGGGGCGGGGCTACGCAAAAAGTGAAATTGTTCGCGCAGCTTTCCTTTCGCCTCGTCGCGAATATCTGGCACCCAAAAATAAACTGATGCCATCACCGCAATATTAAAAACAGCGATCAATAAAAAAGTGTAGCGCCAGCTAAATTCCTGACTTAAATAGGTTCCCAGCGGAATGCCCAGCAGATTGGCGACCGTCATCCCTGAAACCATACCCGCCACGGCAGCGGTGACTTTGCCGGGCTTGATAATTTTCGATAACACAATCGCTCCGACGCCAAAAAACGCGCCATGCGGAAAGCCGGAAACCAGGCGACCAATGGCGAGCATCAGGTAAGACGAAGAGAGCGTGAACATGGCGTTACCGATGACGCACAAGGTCACCAGAAACAACAAGATATGTTTAAGCGAGTAGCGGCTGGAAAAGAGCGCGATGATCGGCGCGCCGACCACCACACCCAGCGCATAATACGAGATCATATGCCCGGCGGCAGGAATCGAAATTCCTACATTATGTGCCAGCTCTGTGAGCACGCCCATAATGCCAAATTCGGCCATCCCCAGGCCAAACGTGCCCAGAGCCAAAGATAAAATGACTTTTTTCATACCACCATCACAACCACCAGGACGGCTACGAATCACCGTAGCCAATAAAGTGATAGCTTGCAGGATAACGCCCAGCGAGGCCAAGAGATAATTCGCCCCTCTGTATTCATTATCCTGCTGAATAGTTATTTCACCGCGAACGTGCTGTCCAGTTTGCTGTAGCCCAGTCCGTTGATCTTCTTCACTTTGATCTGCACAGGAATACGCTCTTTCATCGCTTCAACGTGGCTAATCACGCCGATAGTTTTACCACTGGCGTTCAGGGCATCCAGCGCATCAAGGGCGGTATCCAGCGTCTCGCTATCCAGCGTGCCGAAACCTTCATCGAGGAATAACGAGTCAATGCGCGTTTTATGGCTGACCAGATCCGAAAGCGCCAGCGCCAGTGCCAGACTGACGAGAAAACTCTCGCCGCCGGAAAGCGTTCGGGTATCGCGTACCGCATCTGCCTGCCAGGTATCGACAACCTCGACTTCCAGCGCCTCGCTGGCTTTGCGCTGTAACAGATAGCGCCCATGCAGGCGAGTAAGTTGCTGGTTAGCGAGATGAACTAAATTATCCAGCGTCAGCCCCTGGGCAAACTTACGGAATTTATCGCCCTCTTTGGAGCCAATCAGCGAATTGAGATAACCCCAGTCTTCAACCTGCTGTGTTGTCTGGGCAATTTGCTGCATTAAGGTTTGTTGTTGCTGACGGTTGTCTGCATCCTGTTTCAACTGCTGGCGAATTTCGCCCTGACTCGTGGTGTTTTCACGCAACTTTTGGTTAGTTTGCGCTAACTCTTGTTGAATCTGTTCCGCCGTCACAGTGAGATCCAACCCATCGGGCCGGTGTTGCTGATGCTGTGCCAGCGTTTCTGTTGTCTGAGTTGCCAGCGTTTGCGCCTGACGACGCTGGTTTTCCAGATTCTGCTTGAGCTGTTCCAGTTGCGTTAGAGTCTGTTCATCCATTAGCGCCGCAAGGAACGCCCGCTGATCGTCAAAGACGCTGGCCTGTAGCGCGGTGTCAAACTGCGCCTGGGCTTTTTGCAGACTTTGCGCCGCCAGAACTTCTTGTTGCTGCAAGGTTTGCCGCTGGCTTTGCAACGCGAGACATTGCTCATGAACTTGCCGCCAGTTTTCCAGCGTCACAGTAGCTTCGCTGTGTGGCAGTTCATCATTTTGCGGCAATGTGTCCAGAATCGGCGTCAGCTGCTGAATACGGTTTTGCAGCTCGGTTAATTCGTTCTGGCGCTGCTGCCAGCTCTGCGCTTCTTGCTGACGTGTTGCCAACCAGCTCTCTTCTTCATCTTCTTGTGGCAGTACCAGCGCGTAACCCGTTAACGCCGCAGAGAGTTGCTGATGGCGTTGTTCAATCTGTTGTTGATACTGGATAATTTGCTGATTGTGCGCGGCAATTTGCTCCTGCAATTCATGACGCTGATTGAGTAATTGCAGTTGCTTTTCATGCTCTTCCTGGGCGGCAAGCCATGGTTGAATATCGTCCTGCGGCTGCAAAGTGATACTGAGGCTGGCAGTTAGTGTATGCCATTCCTGAGTAAGTGCTTGCTCATCTTGTCGGAGGCTTTGTGCTTCGTTCTCATCCCGCTGAAGCTGCTTCGTTAAGGCGTCCAGTTGCCCACGTAGCGCCGCGCCTTCTTCACCGAGCTTTTTAACTTCATTTTCCAGCGCCAGTAATCGAGACTGATTAACGCCTGGTTCCAGCGCCCGATACGCCTCGACCGCCGGGTGGCTGGTGGAACCACAAAGCGGACAAGGCTGACCTGCCTGTAATTGCGCTCGCTGGGCTTCCAGCGTTTTAATGTGTGCTTCCTGTTCGCAAATGGTTTTGACATCGGCAAGCTGTTGCGTCTTCTCTTTATAACGTTGGCGCATTTCAGTGAGCGCGGCGTTACGTTGTGTCTGTTCCTGCGTAACGCTCTGAATAGCGGCCTGTAGCTGCGCCAGGCGTTTTTGCTGGGGAACAATTTGCCCATGTAGCGCGATCAGGCGCTGACGCAGCGGACGTTGTTCGGCATGTTGTGCCTGCGCAGCGGCAACTTCGGCGGCGGTTAAAGTTAAAGAGATCGCCGGAAGGGCATTAAGTTTTTGCTCTGCATGGGTTAATTGCTGTTGCCATTGCCGCAGATGCTTGCGATCGCTGGCCTGTTGGGCGAACTGCGCCCGCCAACCCGCCAGTTCGTTGTTCCACTGCCGGAAGCGGTCGTGTTCCTGTAACCACACATTCAGATTTTGTTGATGCTGTTGTAATTCAGCCGACTGCTTCGCCGCGTGGTGACGAATGCTTGCGCGAAGCGCCATTGTGCGATGTAAGCGAGTGTTTACTTCTTCAATCTGCTGGCGAGTATGCGCCAGCGCCGCGCTGTGTTCTGCGATGCGTTCCCAGTGCGGACGAAGATTTCGTGCCGGTTGTGCCAGACTGAGCGCCGCCAGTTGAGGTTGCGCTTTTTCTTCCTCGACTAACGCCCGTTGCAGTGCCTGCTGACGACGGCTAGCGTCTTTTTGCAATTCATCCAGACGCGTTAACCAGTTAAGCGATTGTTGTTCTTGCTGCTGTGTGACGAGTAACTGTTTTTCTTCGTCAGTGAGTACCTGCAAACTTTCTGTCAGCGATTGCACCTGTTCTGGCGCTAATAATGCGACGCCGCTGGCCTGCGCTTGCAGCTTCTCCAGTTCAGTGCGAGCCGATTTATGCTGTTCAAAAACCATCGCGGAGATTTGCCCGTAAATTTCGGTGCCGGTTAACTCCTCCAGCAATTCCGCGCGCTCTTTCGGTTTGGCATTCAGGAAGGCAGCAAATTGCCCCTGCGAAAGCAGCATCGAACGGGTGAAACGCCCGTAATCCAGTCCGGTTAACGTCGCCGTTAATTCCAGCTTATCTTTCACTTTATCGGCGAGGATTTTGCCGTCTGCACAACGCGCCAGCTCTACGCGCGGCACCTGCAAATTACCGTCCGGCTGGTTACGTGCCCGATTCTGGCTCCAGAATGCGCGGTACGCTTCACCTTTGACTTCAAACTCCACTTCCGCCAGACATTCGGCGGTATCGCGGGTCATCAGATCATTTTGCGATTGCGAAACGTTGGAGAGGCGCGGAGTTTCGTGATACAGCGCCAGGCAGATGGCATCGAGCAGCGTGGTTTTCCCCGCGCCGGTTGGGCCGGTAATCGCAAACAGACCGTTGCTGGCGAACGGCTCGCGGGTGAAATCAATCTTCCATTCGCCTTTTAATGAATTCAGGTTTTTCAGGCGCAGGCTGAGAATTTTCATGCTTCGTGTTCTCCGGCGAGGCTATGCAACGTCGTGGCGAAAAGATGCTGCAGACGTTGCTGCTGCGATTCATCAAGTTCTTCCAGTGCCAGACGGCGATTGAACACCTCTTCGACGCTGAGTTCGCTGAGGGTTTCACGCTGTTGGCTGGCTAACACACGCTCGCGCTGTTCACGACTCCGGCGTACCAGCAATACTTCGACAGGTAATGATTCGGTTAATGCCTGGATTTTGCGCTGAATATCATGCAGATACTCATCGGTAGTGATTTCAATATCCAGCCAGACAGGTGGCTCCTGTGGCACATCGCGCCATTGTTCAAGCTGTTCGGTAATCGACGCCAAATCGCCTTTCAGCACCGCCATCGGTTGCGTTACCGGTACGTTCAGGTTTTCCACGCTCTCTAATTTGCCGTTTGAAAAAGTCACCAGATGGACATATTTACTCTTACCGCATTCATCAAAACTCAGTGGAATGGGGGAACCGCAATAGCGAACATGTTCCATGCCGCCAATAATCTGCGCGCGGTGAATATGCCCGAGTGCGATGTAGTCGGCTGGCGGAAAGTTTTGTGCCGGAAACGCGTCCAGCGTGCCAATATAGATGTCACGCACGGCGTCACTTTTACTGGCACCCACGGTCGTTAAATGCCCCGTGGCGATGATGGGCAGAGGTTGATCGCTGCGCAGCTTGCAGGCATCTGCATAGTGTTGTTGATAATAATCGGTGATTGCTGCCAGCAAATGCTGCTGTTTTTCAATGCCGTTAAGCCCCGCCTGGCTGGTAATAATGTCACGCGGGCGTAAAAAAGGAATGGGGCACAGCACTGCGCCCGGTGTCCCGTCGCGACGAGGCAAGATTTGCGGCGCATGTCCGGCACTGGCGACGACGGTGGTATTGAGGAACGCCATGATATCGCGCGATTCATTCAGCGTGGCGACCGAGTCATGGTTTCCCGCCAGTACCACCAGATGACAGCCAGTTTGCTGTAAATTGACAACAAAACGGTTGTATAACGTGCGGGCGTAACTGGGCGGCGAGCCGGTATCGAAAACATCCCCGGCAACAATAATCGCATCCACCTGACGGGTTTGTGCTGTCTCCAGCAACCAGTCAAGAAAAGCCTGATGTTCAGCTTCGCGGCTTTTACTGTAGAAATTCTGGCCGAGATGCCAGTCTGAGGTGTGAAGGATGCGCATAACGATTCCCTGGCGAAAAAGCATGGGCGCGATTATACCCAAACAGATGTGTCATTTGCTTTTTTCTGCGCCACGGAAATCAATAACCTGAAGATATGTGCGACGCGCTTTTCATAAATCTGTCATAAATCTGACGCATAATGGCGTCGCATTAATGATCGCAACCTATTTATTACAACAGGGCAAATCATGGCGAGACGTATTCTGGTCGTAGAAGATGAAGCTCCAATTCGCGAAATGGTCTGCTTCGTGCTCGAGCAAAATGGCTTTCAACCGGTCGAAGCGGAAGATTATGACAGTGCTGTGAATCAACTGAATGAACCCTGGCCGGATTTGATTCTCCTCGACTGGATGTTACCCGGCGGCTCCGGTATCCAGTTCATCAAACATCTCAAGCGCGAGTCGATGACCCGTGATATTCCGGTGGTGATGCTGACCGCCAGAGGGGAAGAAGAAGATCGCGTGCGCGGCCTTGAAACCGGTGCGGATGACTATATCACCAAGCCGTTTTCGCCGAAGGAGCTGGTGGCGCGAATCAAAGCGGTAATGCGCCGTATTTCGCCAATGGCGGTGGAAGAGGTGATCGAGATGCAGGGGCTAAGTCTCGATCCAACTTCTCACCGGGTGATGGCGGGCGAAGAGCCGCTGGAGATGGGGCCGACCGAATTTAAACTGCTGCACTTTTTTATGACGCATCCCGAGCGCGTGTACAGCCGCGAGCAGTTGTTAAACCACGTCTGGGGAACCAACGTGTATGTGGAGGATCGCACGGTCGATGTCCACATTCGTCGCCTGCGTAAAGCACTGGAACCCGGCGGGCATGACCGCATGGTGCAGACCGTGCGCGGTACAGGATATCGTTTTTCAACCCGCTTTTAACGCCTTGCTCATCGGACGCAGAGCAGGGCTTATGATTTCATAACTGGAGTATCTTACGTGCTGGAACGGCTGTCGTGGAAAAGGCTGGTGCTGGAGCTGCTACTTTGCTGCCTCCCGGCTTTCATCCTGGGTGCATTTTTTGGTTACCTGCCCTGGTTTTTGCTGGCATCGGTAACAGGACTGCTTATCTGGCATTTCTGGAATTTACTGCGCCTTTCATGGTGGCTGTGGGTAGATCGCAGTATGACGCCGCCACCGGGGCGTGGTAGCTGGGAACCGCTGCTATATGGCTTACACCAGATGCAGTTGCGAAATAAAAAACGCCGCCGCGAACTGGGCAATCTGATTAAACGTTTTCGTAGCGGTGCGGAGTCGCTGCCCGATGCGGTGGTTCTGACCACGGAAGAGGGCGGTATTTTCTGGTGTAACGGACTGGCGCAACAGATTCTAGGCCTGCGCTGGCCGGAAGATAACGGGCAGAATATCCTTAACCTGCTGCGTTACCCGGAGTTTACGCAATATCTGAAAACGCGTGATTTTTCTCGCCCGCTCAATCTGGTGCTCAACACTGGGCGGCATCTGGAAATTCGCGTCATGCCTTATACCCATAAACAGTTGCTGATGGTGGCGCGTGATGTCACGCAAATGCATCAACTGGAAGGTGCGCGGCGTAACTTTTTTGCCAACGTGAGCCATGAGTTACGTACGCCATTGACGGTGTTACAGGGTTACCTGGAGATGATGGATGAGCAACCGCTGGAAGGCGCGGTACGCGAAAAAGCGTTGCACACCATGCGCGAGCAGACTCAGCGGATGGAAGGGCTGGTGAAGCAGTTGCTGACGCTGTCGAAAATTGAAGCTGCACCGACGCAGTTGCTCAATGAAAAGGTGGATGTGCCGATGATGCTGCGCGTTGTTGAGCGCGAGGCTCAGACTCTGAGCCAGAAAAAACAGACATTTACCTTTGAAATCGATAACGACCTCAAAGTGTCTGGCAATGAAGATCAGCTTCGCAGCGCGATTTCGAACCTGGTCTATAACGCCGTGAATCATACGCCGGAAGGTACGCATATCACTGTACGCTGGCAGCGAGTGCCGCACGGTGCTGAATTTAGCGTTGAAGATAACGGACCGGGTATCGCACCGGAGCATATACCGCGCCTGACCGAGCGTTTTTATCGTGTAGACAAAGCGCGTTCCCGACAAACAGGCGGTAGTGGGCTGGGGTTAGCAATTGTTAAACATGCGGTGAATCATCACGAAAGCCGCCTGCATATTGAGAGTACGGTAGGTAAAGGTACGCGTTTCAGTTTTGTTCTGCCGGAACGTTTAATTGCTAAAAACAGCAATTAATCTGCCTTTGTCATTTTTTGTTGCCATAAGCCAGCCGATGCTGGCTTTTTTTCTTTGCAGTCAAAAGATGGACGCTAAATTTTTACAACGGCTGGTGATTTTTTGTTCGCATGATAAGCCATATCTTTTTCACGGAAATAGTGTTTTATACTGGTTGGTGATTTCTTATCGTTATATCCCTCTGGTTTTTAGATCCCTTCTTGCTTTAAAACGTTATAAGCGTTTAAATTGCGCTTCAGGTGCTGTCATACTGACTGCATTCACGCGGTAAATCGAAAAACTATTCTTCGCCGCGCCTGGTTGGGAGTATTTCCCGCTAAAATTGTTTAAATATACCGCTGTATCATCCCCAGGGATTGGCACAAAAATTTAACGTTACAACACCACATCCACAGGCAGTATGATTTATGACCCATCAATTAAGATCGCGCGATATCATCGCTCTGGGCTTTATGACATTTGCGTTGTTCGTCGGCGCAGGTAACATTATTTTCCCTCCTATGGTCGGCTTACAGGCAGGCGAACACGTCTGGACTGCGGCATTCGGCTTCCTTATTACTGCCGTTGGTCTGCCGGTATTAACGGTAGTGGCGCTGGCGAAAGTTGGCGGCGGTGTTGACAGTCTCAGCACGCCAATCGGTAAAGTCGCAGGCGTACTGCTGGCAACGGTTTGCTACCTGGCTGTGGGGCCGCTGTTCGCCACGCCGCGTACAGCCACCGTCTCCTTTGAAGTGGGGATTGCGCCGCTGACGGGTGACTCCGCGCTGCCGCTGTTTATCTACAGTCTGGTCTATTTCGCTATCGTTATTCTGGTTTCGCTCTATCCGGGCAAGCTGCTGGATACCGTGGGCAACTTCCTTGCGCCGCTGAAAATTATCGCGCTGGTCATCCTGTCTGTTGCCGCAATTATCTGGCCGGCGGGTTCTATCAGCACGGCGACTGAGGCTTATCAAAACGCTGCGTTTTCTAACGGCTTCGTCAACGGCTATCTGACCATGGATACGCTGGGCGCAATGGTGTTTGGTATCGTTATTGTTAACGCGGCGCGTTCTCGTGGCGTTACCGAAGCGCGTCTGCTGACCCGTTATACCGTCTGGGCTGGCCTGATGGCGGGTGTTGGTCTGACTCTGCTGTACCTGGCGCTGTTCCGTCTGGGTTCAGATAGTGCGTCTCTGGTTGATCAGTCAGCAAACGGTGCGGCTATTCTGCACGCTTATGTTCAACACACCTTTGGCGGCGGCGGTAGCTTCCTGCTGGCGGCGTTAATCTTCATCGCTTGCCTGGTAACGGCGGTTGGCCTGACCTGCGCCTGCGCAGAGTTCTTTGCCCAGTACGTACCACTCTCTTACCGTACGCTGGTGTTTATCCTCGGCGGCTTCTCGATGGTGGTGTCTAACCTCGGTTTGAGCCAGTTGATTCAGATCTCTGTACCGGTGCTGACTGCCATTTATCCGCCGTGTATCGCACTGGTTGTATTAAGTTTTACACGCTCATGGTGGCATAATTCGTCCCGCGTGATTGCTCCGCCGATGTTTATCAGCCTGCTTTTTGGTATTCTCGACGGGATCAAAGCATCTGCATTCAGCGATATCTTACCGTCCTGGGCGCAGCGTTTACCGCTGGCCGAACAAGGTCTGGCGTGGTTAATGCCAACAGTGGTGATGGTGGTTCTGGCCATTATCTGGGATCGCGCGGCAGGTCGTCAGGTGACCTCCAGCGCCCACTAAATCACTGAAAATTTGTTTTAACCACGGGGCTGCGATGCCCCGTGGTTTTTTTATTGTGTTGATGGGTTAGGAATTGATGGAAAGTAAGAACAAGCTAAAGCGTGGGCTAAGTACCCGACACATACGCTTTATGGCACTGGGGTCAGCAATCGGCACCGGGCTGTTTTACGGTTCGGCAGACGCCATCAAAATGGCCGGTCCGAGCGTGTTGTTGGCCTATATTATTGGCGGGGTCGCGGCATATATCATTATGCGTGCGCTGGGGGAAATGTCGGTACATAACCCGGCTGCCAGCTCTTTCTCGCGTTATGCGCAGGAAAACCTCGGTCCGCTGGCAGGTTATATCACCGGCTGGACCTACTGCTTTGAAATCCTTATTGTCGCCATTGCCGATGTGACCGCTTTCGGTATCTATATGGGCGTCTGGTTCCCGACGGTGCCGCACTGGATTTGGGTGTTGAGCGTGGTGCTGATTATTTGCGCCATCAACCTGATGAGCGTGAAAGTGTTCGGCGAGCTGGAGTTCTGGTTCTCGTTCTTTAAAGTTGCCACCATTATCATCATGATTGTCGCCGGTTTCGGCATCATCATCTGGGGGATTGGCAACGGCGGGCAACCGACAGGTATCCATAACCTGTGGAGCAATGGCGGCTTCTTCAGTAACGGCTGGCTTGGCATGGTAATGTCGTTGCAAATGGTGATGTTTGCCTATGGCGGGATCGAAATTATCGGGATTACCGCCGGTGAAGCGAAAGAGCCAGAGAAATCCATTCCGCGCGCGATTAACTCAGTACCGATGCGTATTCTGGTGTTCTATGTCGGTACGCTGTTCGTCATTATGTCTATCTACCCGTGGAATCAGGTCGGTACTGCCGGTAGCCCGTTTGTGCTGACATTCCAGCATATGGGGATTACCTTTGCCGCCAGTATTCTTAACTTCGTTGTGTTGACTGCCTCACTGTCGGCAATCAATAGTGACGTATTTGGCGTAGGTCGTATGTTGCACGGCATGGCAGAGCAGGGCAGCGCACCGAAAATCTTCAGCAAAACCTCGCGTCGCGGTATTCCGTGGGTAACTGTGCTGGTGATGACCACTGCGCTACTGTTCGCGGTGTATCTGAACTACATCATGCCGGAAAACGTCTTCCTGGTGATCGCCTCGCTGGCAACCTTTGCTACGGTGTGGGTGTGGATTATGATTTTGCTGTCGCAGATTGCCTTCCGTCGCCGTCTACCGCCGGAAGAAGTTAAGGCGCTGAAATTCAAAGTACCTGGCGGGGTGGCAACGACTATCACGGGGCTGATTTTCCTGGTCTTTATCATCGGGCTGATCGGTTATCACCCTGAAACACGAATCTCTCTGTACGTTGGTTTCGCGTGGATTGTTCTGCTGTTGATTGGCTGGATGTTTAAACGCCGCCATGACCGCCAGTTGGCTGAAAACCACTAATTCCCTCGTTTGTAAGCCGGTTCAGGGTACATCCTGAACCGGTTATTCCGAAAGTTATCCGCCCCCGACCTCCTCCCCCAAATATCCTTCAGACGATGAGTGATCCTGCTGTAGGCTATGGCAATGTGATCAGATTTTCATCACAGGGGAATTATGATGTTGAATGCATGGCACCTGCCGGTGCCCCCATTTGTTAAGCAAAGCAAAGATCAACTGCTTATTACACTGTGGTTGACGGGTGAAGAACCGCCGCAGCGCATTATGCTGCGCACGGAAAACGATAACGAAGAAACGTCAGTACCGATGCACAAACTGCGCAGTCAGCCACAGCCTGGCGTAACGGCATGGCGGGCGGCTGTCGATCTCTCCACCGGACAACCTCGGCGGCGATATAGTTTCAAATTGCTGTGGCACGATCGCCAGCGATGGTTTTCGCCGCAAGGTTTTAGCCAAATACCGCCGGCGCGGCTGGAACAGTTTGCTGTTGATGTGCCAGATATTGGACCACAATGGGTCGCAGACCAGATTTTTTATCAGATCTTCCCGGATCGTTTTGCCCGTAGTTTGCCACGCGAAGCCGGGCAGGATCATGTCTATTACCATCATGCTGCCGGGCGAGAGATTATCCTGCGCGACTGGGATGAACCGGTCACAGCACAGGCTGGGGGCTCAACGTTTTATGGCGGAGATCTGGACGGTATCAGCGAAAAACTGCCGTATCTGAAAAAACTCGGCGTGACGGCGCTGTATCTCAATCCGGTGTTCAAAGCTCCCAGCGTGCATAAATACGATACCGAAGATTATCGCCACGTTGACCCGCAGTTTGGCGGCGACGGAGCATTGCTGCGCTTACGCCACAATACACAGCAACAGGGAATGCGGCTGGTACTGGACGGCGTGTTTAACCACAGTGGCGATTCCCATGCCTGGTTTGACAGGCATAATCGAGGGGCGGGGGGCGCTTGTCACAACCCCGAATCGCCCTGGCGTGACTGGTACTCGTTTAGTGATGATGGCACGGCGCTCGACTGGCTGGGCTATGCCAGCCTGCCAAAGCTGGATTATCAGTCGGAAAGTCTGGTTAATGAAATTTATCGCGGCGAAGACAGCATTGTCCGCCACTGGCTGAAAGCACCGTGGAATATGGACGGTTGGCGGCTGGATGTGGTGCATATGCTGGGGGAAGCGGGTGGGGCGCGCAATAATTTGCAGCATGTCGCCGGGATCACCGAAGCGGCGAAAGAAACCCTGCCGGAAGCCTATATTGTTGGCGAGCATTTTGGCGATGCGCGGCAATGGTTGCAGGCTGATGTGGAAGATGCGGCCATGAACTATCGCGGCTTTACTTTCCCGTTGTGGGGATTTCTCGCCAATACCGATATCTCTTACGATCCTCAGCAAATTGACGCCCAAACCTGTATGGCCTGGATGGATAATTACCGCGCCGGTCTTTCTCATCAACAACAATTGCGTATGTTTAATCAGCTCGATAGCCACGATACTGCGCGATTTAAAACCTTGCTCGGTCGGGATGTTGCGCGCCTGCCGCTGGCGGTGGTCTGGCTGCTCACCTGGCCTGGCGTGCCCTGTATTTATTACGGTGATGAAGTGGGGCTGGATGGCAATAACGATCCATTTTGCCGCAAGCCATTCCCGTGGCAGCCGGAAAAACAAGATGCGGAGCTATTTTCGCTGTATCAGCGAATGATTGCGCTGCGTAAGAAGAGCCAGGCACTGCGTCGCGGTGGCTGTCAGGTGCTGTACGCGGAAGATAACGTGGTGGTGTTTGTGCGCGTGCTAAATCAGCAGCGTGTGCTGGTGGCGATCAACCGTGGCGACGCCTGTGAAGTAGTGCTGCCCGCATCGCCGTTGCTTAATGTCGCGCAATGGCAACGTAAAGAAGGTCACGGGCAACTGGCGGATGGCATTTTGACATTGCCTGCGATATCGGCGACGGTGTGGATGAATTAACGTCTTATAACGCCTTGCGCGACGCCTGCGCCATCATCCGGGGATAAAACTGCCAGAAGCGGGTTTCAAGGGCATCGTAATGGGCGTCTAAATCGTACCAGGAGTCACGCAGGGCATCCAGGCGTGGGCGACGGCTAGCCATACCGTTTAACACGCTCTGGATGAAATCCATATCGCGATAACGCACCAGCCACTGCTCTGACCATAAGTAGTTGTTCAGATTGATAAAGCGTGGTGGGGAGTCCGGTAAAATCGTCATCACTTGTTCGCGGGCATAACAGACAAATTCCTCTAGCGGAAAATTGGGTGACAGCTGCGACCAGTGGCGGGAAAGAAAATGATCCCACATGACATCCAGCGTGATAGGCGCAACCCGGCGGGTTTCACTACGAAACCACTCCCGCGCTTCGCGGACTTCCGGCAGATTGTCGGTTAATACGTCGATTCGCCGATGCATATGAATACCAGCCACGACGTCGGGTGGATAAATTTCATCGGGGTTTCCGCGAACGAAATCTGCCAGTAAGTTGCCAGAAAGCGAGCTTTCAGCGAGATGGGCTAAATGCAGGTGAGCTAAAAAATTCATCGATTATATTCTATCCAAATGGGGGTAAAGGTTGCAGGGAGAGCGCCCCGGCACTAGACTACCCGCCTCTTATTTTAGTCTGAGTCAGTGTCATGCGCGTTACCGATTTCTCCTTTGAATTGCCCGAATCCCTGATTGCCCACTATCCCATGCCTGAACGCAGTAGCTGTCGTTTACTGTCGCTGGACGGGCCAACGGGCGCGCTGACGCACGGTACTTTCACCGATTTACTCGATAAGCTCAACCCCGGCGATCTTCTGGTTTTTAACAATACCCGCGTGATCCCGGCACGCCTGTTTGGGCGTAAAGCCAGCGGCGGCAAGATTGAAGTACTGGTTGAGCGGATGCTCGACGACAAACGCATTCTTGCGCATATTCGCGCCTCGAAAGCACCAAAACCAGGCACTGAACTGCTGCTGGGCGATGACGAAAGCATTAAAGCAACAATGACAGCCCGCCACGGCGCATTGTTTGAAGTCGAATTTAATGATGACCGCTCGGTACTGGATATTCTCAACAGCATCGGTCATATGCCGTTGCCTCCGTACATCGACCGTCCAGACGAAGATGCCGACCGCGAACTTTATCAAACGGTTTATAGCGAAAAACCTGGCGCGGTAGCAGCGCCGACCGCTGGACTGCATTTTGACGAACCGTTGCTTGAAAAATTGCGCGCCAAAGGCGTGGAGATGGCATTTGTGACCTTGCACGTTGGTGCGGGCACCTTCCAACCGGTGCGCGTCGACACCATTGAAGATCACATCATGCACTCGGAATACGCTGAAGTGCCGCAGGAGGTGGTTGATGCGGTACTAGCGGCGAAAGCGCGCGGTAACCGGGTGATTGCGGTTGGCACCACCTCAGTACGTTCGCTGGAAAGCGCGGCTCAGGCGGCGAAAAACGATCTCATCGAACCGTTCTTCGACGATACTCAAATTTTTATCTATCCGGGTTTCCAGTACAAAGTGGTCGATGCACTGGTGACGAACTTTCACTTGCCAGAGTCGACGCTGATTATGCTGGTTTCGGCATTTGCCGGTTATCAACACACGATGAACGCCTATAAAGCGGCGGTAGAAGAGAAATATCGCTTTTTTAGTTACGGTGATGCGATGTTTATCACGTACAATCCGCAGGCAATTAATGAGCGCGTCGGGGAGTAATTCTGCGGCGCTGGTTTAAACGTTGGACTGTTTTTCTGACGTAGTGGAGAAAAAATGAAATTTGAACTGGATACCACCGACGGTCGCGCACGCCGTGGTCGCCTGGTCTTCGATCGTGGCGTAGTGGAAACGCCTTGTTTTATGCCTGTTGGCACCTACGGCACCGTAAAAGGGATGACGCCGGAAGAAGTTGAAGCGACCGGCGCACAGATTATCCTTGGTAACACTTTCCACCTGTGGTTACGCCCAGGTCAGGAAATCATGAAACTGCATGGCGATCTGCACGATTTCATGCAATGGAAAGGCCCAATCCTCACCGATTCCGGTGGTTTCCAGGTCTTCAGCCTTGGCGATATCCGTAAAATCACCGAACAGGGCGTACACTTCCGTAACCCGATCAACGGCGATCCGATTTTCCTCGATCCCGAAAAATCGATGGAGATTCAGTACGATCTTGGTTCAGATATCGTCATGATTTTTGACGAGTGTACGCCGTATCCTGCTGACTGGGATTACGCTAAACGTTCGATGGAGATGTCTCTGCGTTGGGCGAAGCGTAGCCGTGAGCGTTTTGATAGCCTCGGTAACAAAAATGCGCTGTTTGGTATCATTCAGGGTAGCGTTTACGAAGATTTACGTGATATCTCTGTTAAAGGTCTGGTAGATATCGGTTTTGATGGCTACGCTGTCGGCGGTCTGGCTGTGGGTGAGCCGAAAGCAGATATGCACCGCATTCTGGAGCATGTGTGCCCGCAAATACCGGCAGACAAACCGCGTTACCTGATGGGCGTGGGTAAACCGGAAGATCTGGTTGAAGGCGTGCGTCGCGGTATCGATATGTTTGACTGCGTAATGCCAACACGTAATGCGCGTAACGGTCATCTGTTCGTGACCGATGGCGTGGTGAAAATCCGCAATGCGAAGTATAAGAGCGACACAGGGCCGCTCGATCCTGAGTGTGATTGCTACACCTGTCGCAATTATTCACGTGCCTACTTGCATCATCTCGACCGTTGCAACGAAATATTAGGTGCGCGACTCAACACCATTCATAACCTTCGTTACTACCAGCGTTTGATGGCGGGTTTACGCAAGGCTATTGAAGAGGGTAAATTAGAGAGCTTCGTAGCTGATTTTTACCAGCGTCAGGGGCGAGAAGTACCACCTTTGAACGTTGATTAATATTAATAATGAGGGAAATTTAATGAGCTTTTTTATTTCTGATGCGGTAGCGGCAACGGGTGCTCCGGCACAAGGTAGCCCGATGTCTTTGATTTTGATGCTGGTGGTATTCGGTCTGATTTTCTATTTCATGATCCTGCGCCCACAGCAGAAGCGCACCAAAGAACACAAAAAGCTGATGGACTCCATTGCTAAAGGTGATGAAGTGCTGACGAACGGTGGCCTGGTTGGTCGCGTAACCAAAGTAGCGGAAAACGGCTACATTGCTATCGCGCTGAATGACACCACTGAAGTAGTTATTAAACGTGACTTCGTAGCTGCCGTTCTGCCGAAAGGCACCATGAAGGCGCTGTAATTAAAATTTTTCCCTAAGGGAATTGCCGTGTTAAACCGTTATCCTTTGTGGAAGTACGTCATGCTGATCGTGGTGATTGTCATCGGTCTGCTGTATGCGCTTCCCAACCTGTTTGGTGAGGATCCGGCTGTTCAGATCACTGGTGCGCGCGGAGTCGCCGCCAGTGAGCAAACGCTGATCCAGGTCCAGAAAACGTTACAAGAAGAAAAAATAACTGCTAAGTCTGTGGCACTGGAAGAGGGCGCTATTCTTGCGCGCTTCGACTCCACTGACACCCAACTGCGCGCTCGTGAAGCATTAATGGGCGTTATGGGTGACAAATACGTCGTGGCGCTTAACCTTGCCCCGGCAACGCCGCGCTGGCTGGCAGCTATTCACGCTGAGCCGATGAAGCTCGGTCTTGACCTGCGTGGCGGCGTTCACTTCCTGATGGAAGTGGATATGGACACCGCGCTTGGCAAGCTCCAGGAACAAAATATCGATAGCCTGCGCAGCGACCTGCGCGAAAAAGGCATCCCGTATACCACCGTTCGTAAAGAAAACAACTACGGCCTGAGCATCACCTTCCGTGACTCTAATGCGCGTGATGAAGCCATTGCGTATCTGAGCAAGCGTCATCCTGATCTGGTGATTAGCAGTCAGGGCAGCAACCAGCTGCGTGCGGTAATGAGCGATGCACGTCTGAGCGAAGCGCGTGAATATGCGGTGCAGCAGAACATCAACATTCTGCGTAACCGTGTAAACCAGCTTGGTGTTGCTGAGCCTGTGGTACAGCGCCAGGGCGCTGACCGTATCGTTGTTGAACTGCCGGGTATCCAGGATACCGCTCGCGCGAAAGAGATTCTGGGCGCGACGGCAACGCTGGAATTCCGTCTGGTAAACACCAACGTTGACCAGGCCGCTGCCGCGTCTGGCCGCGTACCGGGTGACTCTGAAGTGAAACAGACCCGCGAAGGTCAGCCGGTTGTGCTGTACAAACGCGTGATCCTGACCGGTGACCATATCACCGACTCCACTTCCAGCCAGGACGAATACAACCAACCGCAGGTTAACATCTCGCTCGACAGCGCAGGTGGCAACATCATGTCTAACTTCACTAAGGACAACATCGGTAAACCGATGGCGACCTTGTTTGTGGAGTACAAAGACAGCGGTAAGAAAGACGCAAACGGTCGTGCTGTACTGGTTAAGCAGGAAGAGGTGATTAACATCGCTAATATCCAGTCTCGTCTGGGTAACAGCTTCCGTATCACTGGCATCAACAACCCGAACGAAGCCCGTCAGCTGTCACTGCTGCTGCGTGCTGGTGCACTGATCGCGCCAATTCAGATTGTTGAAGAACGTACCATTGGCCCGACTCTGGGTATGCAGAACATTGAACAGGGGCTGGAGGCGTGTCTCGCCGGTCTGCTGGTTTCTATTCTGTTCATGATCCTCTTCTATAAGAAGTTTGGTCTGATTGCGACCAGTGCTCTGGTTGCCAACCTGATCTTGATCGTCGGTATTATGTCACTGTTGCCAGGTGCAACGCTGAGTATGCCAGGTATCGCGGGTATCGTCTTAACCCTTGCGGTGGCGGTCGATGCGAACGTACTGATCAACGAACGTATTAAAGAAGAGTTGAGCAACGGGCGTACTGTTCAGCAGGCAATTGATGAAGGTTATCGCGGTGCATTCAGTTCCATCTTCGATGCGAACATCACCACTTTGATCAAAGTCATCATCCTGTACGCAGTGGGAACCGGGGCAATTAAAGGGTTCGCGATTACTACCGGTATCGGTGTGGCAACGTCGATGTTTACCGCGATTGTTGGTACGCGTGCCATCGTAAACCTGCTATATGGCGGCAAGCGCGTCAAGAAGCTGTCAATCTGAGGAGTGCGATGTGGCACAGGAATATACTGTTGAACAACTAAACCACGGCCGTAAAGTCTATGACTTTATGCGCTGGGACTACTGGGCTTTTGGCATCTCTGGTCTGCTGTTAATCGCCGCTATCGTCATTATGGGCGTGCGAGGCTTTAACTGGGGGCTGGATTTCACCGGTGGTACGGTTATTGAAATTACGCTCGAAAAGCCGGCTGAAATCGACGTAATGCGTGATGCATTGCAAAAAGCCGGTTTTGAAGAGCCGATGCTGCAAAACTTCGGTAGCAGCCATGACATCATGGTTCGTATGCCGCCTGCTGAAGGCGAAACGGGCGGTCAGGTGCTGGGCAGCCAGGTTCTGAAGGTGATTAACGAATCCACCAATCAGAACGCGGCGGTGAAGCGTATTGAGTTTGTCGGTCCGAGCGTGGGTGCAGACCTTGCGCAAACCGGTGCAATGGCGTTGATGGCGGCGCTGCTGTCTATCCTTGTGTACGTAGGTTTCCGCTTTGAGTGGCGACTGGCGGCAGGGGTCGTTATCGCGCTGGCGCACGACGTTATCATTACGCTGGGTATTTTGTCGTTATTCCATATCGAGATTGACCTGACCATTGTGGCATCGCTGATGTCGGTTATCGGTTACTCGCTTAACGACAGTATCGTGGTATCGGACCGTATTCGTGAAAACTTCCGCAAGATCCGTCGCGGTACACCTTACGAAATCTTTAACGTGTCCTTGACTCAGACGCTGCACCGTACCTTGATCACATCCGGTACTACCTTGATGGTTATCCTGATGCTGTATCTCTTTGGTGGCCCGGTGCTGGAAGGCTTCTCGCTGACTATGCTTATCGGTGTTTCCATCGGTACGGCATCTTCCATCTATGTTGCATCGGCGCTGGCTCTGAAACTGGGTATGAAGCGTGAGCACATGCTGCAGCAGAAAGTGGAAAAAGAAGGGGCGGATCAACCGTCAATTCTGCCGTAAGTGTGTTTTAAAGTAGTTCAGTTAAAAACCGTGGCGTTTTTGCGCTGCGGTTTTTTTTCGGTTATTGCATATTGAACTGAATACAGCTTTGGTTGTAGAAATAGTTCTGACATATACTTTGTATTAATAGTTAATACATGGAGATCGCTTATGCGCAAAATTACCTCAGTAAGCGTTGGCGAACAACTGGATAGTTTCATCACCCGGATGGTCCAGTCTGGTCGTTATGGTTCGGCCAGTGAAGTGATGCGTTCGGCGCTTCGTCTATTGGAACAACAAGAATCCAGGGATGAGGCTGTCAGAAATGCTGTTATTGAAGGTCTTGAGAGCGGTGAAAGTTCGATGACGCTTCGTGATATCGCAGCAGAAAGGAAGCAAAAACATCGTGTATAAGCTTAGCGGAAAAGCTGTTGAAGATTTCAGAGGGATCTATGACTACACGCTGGGAAAGTTTGGTGAGGAGCAGGCGGATCGCTATACCGACTCTCTTGGCATTTTTCTGGATACACTCTCTCAAATGCCTGAGATAGGGCAAGACTATGATGCGGTTACCAGAGGTAAAGAAGATCGCATTTAGGTTTCACACTGTTTATTACGTTATAAGAGTAGATGACATTCTCATTGCGCGTATTCTTCATCAGCAGATGGAACCTCGCCGTCACTGGTAATGTTAGAATTTCTTTACTCAGGATTGCGAAAATCTCCCCATCTTGGGAAACTGCGCGTAACCCTACATTTTATCCAGGTAACTTTTCATGGCTATCATCCCAAAAAACTATGCGCGGTTAGAAAGCGGTTATCGCGAAAAAGCATTAAAACTCTATCCGTGGGTGTGCGGTCGTTGTTCCCGCGAATTTGTCTATTCCAACCTGCGTGAACTTACCGTTCACCACATTGATCACGACCATACCAATAACCCGGAAGATGGTAGTAACTGGGAATTGTTGTGTCTGTATTGCCACGATCATGAGCATTCGAAATATACCGAAGCGGATCAGTATGGTACGACGGTTATCGCAGGTGAAGATGCGCAGAAAGATGTTGGTGAAGCGAAATATAATCCGTTCGCTGATTTAAAAGCGATGATGAATAAGAAAAAGTGATAAAAAATGCCGGATGTTGCATCCGGCATTTCAACTATTAGAAGTTGTAACCTACCACCAGGTAACCACCCCAACCGGTAGAGCGAACGTTGAAGTTGCCGTTACCAAAGTTCAGCTCTGCATCGTCGTTCCACTGACCACCGTCGTGCCAGTAACGAGCAACGACAGAGTAGTGCCAGTGATCGTAGTTCAGAGCCAGAATATGGCTGGAAGCGATAGAGTTATTGGTACGCGTCTTAATACCGTTGATTGCGTTACCGCTGTCATCACCCAGATCGGAACCCCAGTCGAAGTTGGTGAAGCCGATGTAGCTCAGCTGACCGCCCCACAGATCGGTAATCGGCACAAAGTATTTAATTTTGAAACGGTAACCATCCCACTCGTTTTCGTTCGCTGCGCCGTAGTTCTGCCACTGGTATTTCGCATACACGTTCATGGACAGGCTCATCGGCAGGCCAGTGTCGATGTCCGTACCCAGACCCATGTACCAGGTGCTCTGGCGACCATCTTTATTACGACCCATGTCGTAAATGTAGTTGTTCGCGAAGTACCACTCTTTGAACGGACCGAAGCTAAGGTCAGTATTGGTCAGCTTGTCGATGGAGAAACGCGGTTCGATTTCCATAAACAGCGGAGAACCGTGGTTCCAGATACCTTTTGCATCGGAGTTACCGCCGAAGAATACCGGCGCATCCGCATAACCATAGAAGTCGAACCAGTCTTTTTTAGCGAATGCTTCGTACTCGAGGTAGGTATCGTTGCGGATCTGCGGTCCGAAACGGGTGTGATAACTTCCGACAACGTTAACGCTCTGGTGCCACCAGTCGGAGAGATACTGCGGTTTGTCGTTTTCAGCTGCGTTGACAGTAAAAGACGAAGAGAGCGCCAGTACCGCACCGGCTGCCAGTAATGTTTTTTTCATATGTATGCCACTGTTTAAAAATCCCTTGCGGGAGTGAAAAAGGCGCAAATTGCGTTTCTAAATATTACGTATACAGAGGAGCCTATTATAAAAATCATTGCTCACAAAAATATGTTGCGTTTCACAGTTCTATCATTTACGTAATCGATTGCGTTCACGTTTACACATATTCGGGCGGGGATTGTACTGACTTTCACCCTTGTTGCAAACTTTTACTATCAATCCGGGTGATGTAAGTGGAGTAACAAAATAATGGGGGAAGATGTTGCGAGACGCACAAAACGCCCCGCCAAACGTTTATTGCATAACAGGCTGAATGTCGTGAATGCGTACAAAGCCTAATTGTTCAGGTGTGATGCCATTTAACTGTAGCGGGATGTCAACATCGCTGGGGGTGAGGAGACTTGCCGGTGCGTTAATCAATTGATTCTGCACATTGATTTCCTGAAAGTTATCTATTGTTCCCTGAATTTGCCCATATTCAACGGTTCCGCTGAATGCGGGTAAAGGGTCATTGGATTCGCCCTGAATCCGTAAGGTCAGCGTAGTGCCATCTGCATTTGGCACAATATTCATAAGCGACATTCGTAAGGTGCCGATCTGACTTTCCAGACGTGCGGCTGTTTTCGAGCCCGGCAGAAGGTAAACCCCACTGCTGGATTTTTCATTCAGCCTGTTTTGCTGAGTGATTTTGACGGTTTCTTTATTGAGCTGCGTCATCTCTTTATTCAGCGTGCTGACGCTGTGTTTCATCTGGCGCACTTCACTTTGCTGTACACAGGCACTTAAGCTGAACAGGCTTCCCAGCAGGAGTAGTCGAATCACTTTAGTGTTCATAGGTCGTCCCTTTCTTGTCGCAATTAGCTTAATAGTAGAGCGTAAAAACAGCGAAAACATCGATCCTTTGTCTCAAAAGCGTTGCGCCTTTGTTGTATCGTCAGTTCAGGGTAAAATAGGTTTCTGTTAACCACCTGGTCAGGACGCCGTATGCATTGCCCATTCTGTTTCGCCGTGGACACTAAAGTTATTGACTCTCGTCTCGTGGGCGAGGGTTCATCCGTACGCCGCCGTCGGCAGTGTCTGGTGTGTAATGAACGTTTCACCACCTTTGAGGTGGCGGAACTGGTTATGCCGCGCGTTGTAAAAAGCAACGACGTGCGCGAGCCGTTTAATGAAGAGAAATTGCGCAGCGGAATGCTGCGGGCGCTGGAAAAACGTCCGGTGAGTTCCGATGACGTCGAAATGGCAATCAATCATATTAAATCGCAGCTGCGCGCCACCGGTGAGCGCGAAGTGCCGAGCAAGATGATTGGCAATCTGGTGATGGAGCAATTGAAAAAGCTCGATAAAGTCGCCTATATCCGTTTTGCCTCTGTCTATCGCAGTTTCGAAGATATCAAAGAATTTGGCGAAGAGATCGCGCGCCTGGAGGATTAAACCGTGCAGGACGAGTATTACATGGCGCGGGCGCTAAAGCTGGCGCAACGAGGACGTTTCACTACTCACCCAAACCCAAATGTTGGGTGTGTCATTGTGAAAGATGGCGAAATTGTCGGAGAAGGTTACCATCACCGTGCGGGTGAACCACATGCCGAAGTACACGCGTTGCGTATGGCGGGTGAAAAAGCCAAAGGTGCGACCGCCTATGTCACACTCGAACCTTGCAGTCATCATGGTCGAACGCCGCCGTGCTGTGACGCACTCATCGCCGCTGGCGTAGCGCGCGTGGTCGCTGCGATGCAGGATCCGAACCCGCAGGTCGCCGGGCGTGGGCTTTACCGCCTGCAACAGGCTGGCATTGACGTCAGCCACGGGCTGATGATGAGTGAAGCCGAGCAATTGAATAAAGGCTTTCTCAAGCGGATGCGCACCGGCTTTCCTTATATTCAGTTAAAACTTGGCGCATCGCTTGATGGTCGCACGGCGATGGCGAGCGGCGAAAGCCAGTGGATCACTTCGCCCCAGGCGCGGCGTGATGTACAACGACTGCGCGCGCAAAGTCATGCCATTTTAACCAGCAGCGCCACGGTGCTGGCGGATGATCCAGCCTTAACGGTACGTTGGTCTGAACTGGATGAACAAACTCAGGCGCTCTATTCGCAAGAAAATCTGCGCCAGCCGGTGCGCGTCGTCATTGACAGTCAGAATCGCGTGACGCCAGAACACCGCATTGTGCAACAGCCGGGCGAGACCTGGTTTGCCCGAACGCAGGATGACGTCCGCGAGTGGCCGGAAACAGTGCGCACCTTGCTGATCCCGGAACATAACGGGCATCTGGATTTGGTTGTGCTGATGATGCAACTGGGCAAGCAACAAATTAATAGTGTGTGGGTAGAGGCGGGATCAACGCTCGCTGGCGCACTGCTACAGGCCGGTTTAGTCGATGAGCTGATTGTCTATATCGCACCTAAACTTTTAGGTAGCGACGCCCGTGGATTATGTACGCTGCCGGGGCTTGAGAAGTTAGCCGACGTCCCCCAATTTAAATTCAAAGAGATACGTCATGTAGGCCCGGATGTTTGCCTGCATTTAGTGGGTGCATGATCTCCCGGCTCGAAAGGGAAGCAGCGCACGAAATATTATGCTAAAATCCGCCCCCCTGCGGGGCCATAACTCGAACCCGAAGGAAAAAAATGAACATTATTGAAGCTAACGTTGCTACCCCGGACGCTCGCGTCGCCATCACCATTGCGCGTTTCAACAACTTTATCAATGACAGCCTGCTGGAAGGTGCGATTGACGCACTGAAACGTATTGGTCAGGTAAAAGATGAAAATATTACCGTTGTTTGGGTGCCAGGTGCTTATGAGCTGCCGCTGGCGGCAGGCGCACTGGCTAAAACCGGTAAATACGACGCGGTGATCGCGCTGGGTACGGTTATTCGTGGTGGCACTGCCCACTTTGAATACGTCGCTGGTGGTGCAAGCAACGGCCTGGCACATGTTGCCCAGGACAGCGAAATTCCGGTTGCTTTTGGTGTGCTGACCACCGAAAGCATTGAACAAGCGATCGAACGTGCTGGCACCAAAGCTGGTAACAAAGGTGCAGAAGCTGCACTGACCGCGCTTGAAATGATTAATGTATTGAAAGCCATCAAGGCCTGAAATTAGTAAGGGGAAATCCGTGAAACCTGCTGCTCGTCGCCGCGCTCGTGAGTGTGCCGTCCAGGCGCTCTACTCCTGGCAGTTGTCCCAGAACGACATCGCTGATGTTGAATACCAGTTCCTGGCTGAACAGGATGTAAAAGACGTTGACCTCCTGTACTTCCGTGAGCTGCTGGCCGGGGTGGCGACTAACACCGCATACCTCGACGGACTGATGAAGCCATATCTGTCCCGCCTGCTGGAAGAACTGGGCCAGGTAGAAAAAGCAGTACTGCGCATTGCGCTGTACGAGCTGTCTAAACGTAGCGATGTGCCGTATAAAGTGGCCATTAACGAAGCGATCGAACTGGCAAAATCGTTCGGCGCAGAAGACAGCCATAAGTTCGTCAACGGCGTACTCGATAAAGCAGCACCTGTGATTCGCCCTAACAAAAAGTGATATCCAGGCCGGCAGAGTAACGGAAAGCATTTCCGCACTCTCCGGCCTTTTCTTTTTTACCTGCTGAGGCATAACGTATGGCATGTGGCGAGTTCTCCCTGATTGCCCGTTATTTTGACCGTGTAAGAAGCTCTCGTCTTGATGTCGAACTTGGCATCGGTGACGATTGTGCACTTCTCAATATCCCCGAGAAACAGACCCTGGCGATCAGCACCGATACGCTGGTGGCGGGCAATCACTTCCTCCCTGATATCGATCCTGCGGATCTGGCATATAAAGCACTGGCGGTAAACTTAAGCGATCTGGCGGCGATGGGTGCCGATCCGGCCTGGCTGACGCTGGCATTGACTTTACCGAACGTAGACGAAGCGTGGCTTGAATCTTTCAGCGACAGTCTTTTCGAGCTGCTTAATTATTACGATATGCAACTCATTGGCGGCGATACCACGCGTGGACCGCTATCAATGACGTTGGGTATCCACGGCTTTGTCCCGATGGGACGAGCCTTAACGCGCTCTGGTGCGAAACCGGGTGACTGGATTTATGTGACTGGTACGCCGGGTGATAGCGCCGCCGGACTGGCGATTTTGCAAAACCGTTTGCAGGTTGCCGATGCTAAAGATGCGGAGTATTTAATCAAACGTCATCTCCGCCCATCGCCGCGAATTTTACAGGGGCAGGCACTGCGCGATCTGGCGAGTTCAGCCATCGATCTCTCTGACGGTCTGATCTCCGACCTCGGGCATATCGTGAAAGCCAGCGACTGCGGCGCACGCATTGACCTGACATTGTTGCCATTCTCTGACGCACTTTCACGTCACGTCGAACCGGAACAGGCGCTGCGTTGGGCGCTGTCTGGCGGTGAAGATTACGAGTTGTGTTTCACTGTACCGGAACTTAACCGAGGCGCGCTGGATGTGGCTTTGGGACATCTTGGCGTACCGTTTACCTGTATCGGGCAAATGACCGCCGATATCGAAGGGCTTTGTTTTGTTCGTGACGGCGAACCTGTCACGTTAGACTGGAAAGGATATGACCATTTTGCCACGCCATAAAGATGTCGCGAAAAGTCGCCTGAAAATGAGTAACCCATGGCACTTATTGGCTACGGGGTTCGGGAGTGGGTTAAGTCCGATTGTCCCTGGTACGATGGGCTCGCTGGCGGCGATTCCATTCTGGTATCTGATGACCTTTTTGCCCTGGCAGCTTTATTCGCTGGTGGTGATGCTGGGGATCTGTATCGGCGTCTATCTTTGCCATCAGACGGCGAAAGATATGGGCGTGCACGATCACGGCAGCATTGTCTGGGACGAATTTATCGGCATGTGGATCACCCTGATGGCGCTGCCGACCAATGACTGGCAGTGGGTTGCCGCCGGGTTTGTGATTTTCCGTATTCTGGATATGTGGAAACCGTGGCCGATCCGCTGGTTTGATCGCAATGTGCATGGCGGCATGGGGATCATGATCGATGATATCGTCGCCGGGGTTATTTCCGCTGGAATACTCTATTTTATCGGCCATCACTGGCCGCTGGGTATTCTGTCGTAGGCCGAATAAGGCGTTCACGCCGCATCCGGCGGTTGCGCACTGATGCCTGATACGACGCTTGTTGCGTCTTATCAGGCCTGGATTTCTATTTAAATCCCACCACCGGATGCGGTTTATACGGTGTTTCCAGTTCGGCAATTTGTTCCGGCTTCAGGGTGATATCCACCGCATTCAGTAACTCATCTAGCTGTTCTTCCCGCGACGTTCCGATAATCGGTGCGGCAATGCCCGGTTTGCTCAATAACCACGCCAGAGCCACTTGTGCCCGCGTAGCACCCAATTCTTCACTCACGCCCGTTAATCGTTCTGCAATCCGCGCGTCATTTTCGTCGCTTTCGTTGTAGAGATTTTTTCCTACTTCATCGGAAACCAGTCGTGCAGTGGTCTCTCCCCACGGACGAGTCAGACGTCCCCGCGCCAGCGGACTCCACGGGATCACCGCGATGCCCTCCTGATAACATAGCGGCAGCATCTCGCGCTCTTCTTCACGATAAATCAGATTGTAGTGATCCTGCATACTGACAAACTGCGCCCAGCCATGCTGTTTTTGTAGTTCCAGCGCCTGAGCAAACTGCGAAGCGTGCATGGATGACGCGCCGATATAACGCGCTTTCCCGGCTTTTACCACGTCGTTCAGGGCTTCCAGCGTCTCTTCGATCGGCGTGTTGTAATCCCAGCGATGAATTTGCAGGATATCGACATAATCCATACCGAGACGACGCAGGCTGTCGTCAATAGAGCGCAAAATTTGTGCGCGGGATAATCCTTCTGGTAAATCACCAACGCGATGGAATACTTTGGTGGCAACGACCACATCTTCACGGCGGGCGAAGTCCCGCAATGCGCGACCGACGATCTCTTCGCTGCTGCCGTCAGAATAACTGTTGGCGGTATCAAAGAAATTTATACCGCCTTCCAGCGCCCGTTTGATGATTGGATGGCTGCTCTCTTCCGGCAGAGTCCATGCGTGATTACCGCGATCTGGCTCGCCAAAGGTCATACAGCCGAGGCAAAGTCGGGAAACGCGAAGGTCGGTTTTTCCTAAGGGGTTGTATTGCATGCTGCCACTCCTGCCATGAATAATTTCTTAAGCATAGCAGGAGTGGAGTAGGGATTATGCCAGCCAGGCCTTGATTTTGGCTTCCATACCAGCGGCATCGAGGCCGAGTTCGGTGCGCATTTCTTCCTGAGTTCCTTGCGGAATAAAGAAGTCCGGCAGACCAATGTTCAGCACGGGTACTGGTTTACGATGGGCCATCAGCACTTCGTTCACGCCACTGCCCGCGCCGCCCATAATGGCGTTTTCTTCAACGGTGACCAGCGCCTCATGGCTGGCGGCCATTTCCAGAATTAACGCTTCATCAAGCGGCTTCACAAAACGCATATCGACCAGCGTAGCGTTCAGCGATTCGGCGACTTTCGCCGCTTCTGGCATTAGCGTACCAAAGTTGAGGATCGCTAGCTTTTCACCACGACGCTTCACGATGCCTTTGCCAATCGGCAGTTTTTCCAGCGGCGTCAGTTCCACGCCGACGGCATTGCCGCGCGGGTAGCGCACCGCTGACGGCCCCTCGTTATAGTGATAGCCGGTATGGAGCATTTGGCGACATTCGTTTTCATCGCTCGGGGTCATAATGACCATTTCCGGTATGCAGCGCAGGTAAGAGAGATCAAAAGCGCCCTGATGGGTTTGACCGTCAGCACCAACAATGCCCGCGCGGTCGATGGCGAACAGAACCGGTAGCTTTTGAATCGCCACGTCATGCAGTACCTGATCATAGGCGCGTTGCAGGAAGGTGGAGTAGATCGCCACGATTGGTTTGTACCCCCCAATCGCCAGACCCGCAGCAAAGGTCACTGCGTGTTGCTCAGCGATTGCCACATCAAAATAGCGATCCGGGAATTTACGTGAGAATTCGACCATGCCAGAACCTTCACGCATCGCCGGAGTAATCGCCATCAGCTTGTTGTCTTTCGCTGCGGTTTCGCACAACCAGTCGCCAAAGATTTTTGAATAGCTCGGCAAACCGCCACTGCTTTTGGGCAGGCAACCGCTGGAGGGATCAAATTTAGGTACGGCGTGGAAGGTGATTGGGTCTTTTTCTGCCGGTTCATAACCACGACCTTTTTTGGTCATGATATGCAGGAACTGCGGGCCTTTCAGGTCGCGCATGTTCTTTAGCGTAGTGATAAGCCCCAGCACATCGTGACCGTCAATCGGGCCGATGTAGTTAAAGCCCAGCTCTTCAAACAACGTGCCAGGCACCACCATGCCTTTAATATGTTCTTCGGTACGTTTGAGCAGCTCTTTAATTGGCGGCACGCCAGAGAAAACTTTTTTCCCGCCTTCGCGCAGAGAAGAGTAAAGCTTACCGGAAAGCAGCTGCGCCAGATGGTTGTTGAGCGCGCCGACATTTTCGGAAATCGACATTTCATTGTCGTTGAGGACTACCAGCATATCAGGACGGATATCGCCCGCATGGTTCATCGCTTCAAACGCCATGCCAGCGGTAATCGCGCCGTCGCCAATTACACAGACGGTGCGGCGATTTTTGCCTTCTTTCTCGGCAGCAACCGCAATACCAATTCCGGCACTGATGGAGGTTGATGAATGCCCGACGCTTAATACGTCATATTCGCTTTCACCGCGCCACGGGAACGGGTGCAGACCACCTTTCTGACGGATGGTGCCGATTTTGTCGCGGCGTCCGGTCAAAATTTTATGCGGATAAGCCTGATGTCCCACATCCCAAATCAATTGGTCAAACGGGGTGTTATAGACGTAGTGCAGCGCCACGGTCAGTTCGACCGTGCCCAGCCCGGAGGCGAAGTGCCCGCTGGAACGGCTCACGCTGTCGAGTAAATAGCGGCGCAGTTCGTCGCAGAGTTTCGGTAAACTCTCTTTTGGCAACAGTCGTAACTCCTGGGTGGAGTCGACCAGTGCCAGGGTCGGGTATTTGGCAATATCAAAACTCATCAGGGGCCTATTAATACTTATTGTTTATTTATTACGCTGGATGATGTAGTCCGCTAGCGCTTCCAGTGCCGAGGTATCGAGTGACTGTTCAGCCAGTTGTTTCAGCGACTGGCGGGCATCGTCGATCAGATCCCGGGCTTTCTTCCGGGCTTGCTCAAGACCCAGAAGTGCAGGGTAGGTGCTTTTACCAAGTTGCTGGTCGGCACCCTGGCGTTTTCCCAACGTTGCAGTATCTCCCACCACATCCAGGATGTCATCCTGAACCTGGAAGGCAAGGCCGATGCTTTCTGCATACTTGTCGAGTACTGGCAGTGCATTTCGTCCTTTATCTCCGGCGCTTAATGCACCAAGGCGAACGGCGGCGCGAATCAATGCGCCGGTTTTATGGCGATGAATACGCTCGAGTGCGTCCAGAGGTACGTGTTTGCCCTCCGCGTCTAAATCTAATGCCTGACCGCCGCACATACCGGCAATACCGCTAGCGTTCGCCAGTTCAGAAATCATCGCAATTCTGTCGCGATCTGACACTTCCGGCATATCGGCATCGCTTAAAATCGAGAACGCCAGCGTTTGTAAAGCATCGCCAGCGAGAATCGCGTTCGCTTCACCAAATTTCACATGGCAGGTCGGCAACCCACGACGCAGATCGTCATCATCCATTGCCGGTAAATCATCATGAATTAATGAGTAAGCGTGGATACACTCTACGGCGGCAGCGGGTGCGTCTAACGTGCTCATGCTAACGCCGAGCATTTGACCAGTAGCATAAACCAGGAAAGGTCGCAGGCGCTTACCACCTAATAATGCGCCATACTGCATGGTTTCTACCACGGGAGTGTTCTGAAAGGGCAGTGGGGCGATAAAACGGCTCAGCGCCTGGTTGGCCTGCTTAACACAGGCTTCGAGTTGCTGCGGAAAGTCCATTACTCATTGTCCGGTGTAAAAGGTGTAAGAGAGGCGTCTTCGTTGTCAGACAGCAGGATTTGTACGCGCTGTTCGGCTTGTTGTAATTTGGCCTGCCCTTGACGTGCCAGCTGCACGCCACGTTCGAACTCGTTCAGTGCCTCTTCCAGCGGCAGGTCGCCACTTTCCAGACGGGTCACAATCTGTTCCAGCTCGCTTAGCGCCTTTTCAAAGCTGGCGGGCGCCTCATTTTTCTTCGGCATAATGAATGTCTGACTCTCAATATTTTACGCCCCGCCATGGTAACGGACTCAGGGCAAATAGCAAATAACGCGCAATGGTAAGGTGATGTGCGCAGCAAAGCGATGTTAGTGGTATACTTCCGCGCCTGGATGCAGCCGCAGGTGTGGGCTGCTGTATTTTTCCCTATACAAGTCGCTTAAGACTTGCCAACGAACCATTGCCGCCATGAAGTTTATCATTAAATTGTTCCCGGAAATCACCATCAAGAGCCAATCTGTGCGCTTGCGCTTTATAAAAATCCTTACCGGGAATATTCGTAACGTTTTAAAGCACTATGATGAGACGCTCGCTGTCGTCCGTCACTGGGATAACATCGAAGTTCGCGCAAAAGATGAAAACCAGCGTCTGGCCATTCGCGACGCCCTGACCCGTATTCCGGGTATCCACCATATTCTCGAAGTCGAAGACGTGCCGTTTACTGACATGCACGATATTTTTGAGAAAGCGTTGGTTCAGTATCGCGATCAGCTGGAAGGAAAAACCTTCTGCGTACGCGTGAAGCGCCGTGGCAAACATGATTTTAGCTCGATTGATGTGGAACGTTACGTCGGCGGCGGTTTAAATCAGCATATTGAATCCGCGCGCGTGAAGTTGACTAACCCGGATGTGACAGTCCATCTGGAAGTTGAAGACGATCGTCTGCTGCTGATCAAAGGGCGCTACGAAGGTATTGGTGGTTTCCCGATCGGCACCCAGGAAGATGTGCTGTCGCTGATCTCCGGTGGTTTTGACTCCGGCGTTTCCAGCTATATGTTGATGCGTCGCGGCTGCCGCGTGCATTACTGCTTCTTTAACCTCGGCGGCGCGGCGCATGAAATCGGCGTTCGTCAGGTGGCACATTATCTGTGGAACCGCTTCGGTAGCTCTCACCGCGTGCGTTTTGTCGCCATTAACTTCGAGCCGGTAGTCGGGGAAATTCTTGAGAAAATCGACGACGGTCAGATGGGGGTTATCCTCAAACGTATGATGGTGCGTGCCGCGTCTAAAGTGGCTGAACGTTACGGCGTACAGGCGCTGGTCACCGGCGAAGCACTGGGCCAGGTGTCCAGCCAGACGCTGACCAACCTGCGCCTGATTGATAACGTCTCTGATACGCTGATCCTGCGTCCGCTGATCTCTTACGACAAAGAGCACATCATCAACCTGGCTCGCCAGATTGGCACCGAAGACTTTGCCCGCACGATGCCGGAATATTGCGGTGTGATCTCCAAAAGCCCGACGGTGAAAGCGGTTAAATCGAAGATTGAAGCGGAAGAAGAGAAGTTCGACTTCAGCATTCTCGAGAAAGTGGTTGAGGAAGCGAATAACGTTGATATCCGCGAAATCGCCCAGCAGACCGAGCAGGAAGTGGTTGAAGTGGAAACCGTCAATGGCTTCGGTCCGAACGACGTGATCCTCGATATCCGTTCTATCGATGAACAGGAAGATAAGCCACTGAAAGTCGAAGGGATTGATGTGGTTTCTCTGCCGTTCTATAAACTGAGCACCAAATTTGGCGATCTCGACCAGAACAAAACCTGGCTGTTGTGGTGTGAGCGCGGAGTGATGAGCCGCCTGCAGGCGCTCTATCTGCGCGAACAGGGCTTTAACAATGTGAAAGTGTATCGCCCGTAATTTGTAGTTTTAACGTCGCATCTGGTCAGATGCGACGCTTACCGCATCCGACACTACTCGTAATAATTATAAATCCCTGCCGCCATCACCAGTTGTGATGCCACCTCATGGGCTTTCTCGCGCCCAACCAGCAGGTCGATAATTTTCAGACCAAAATCAATAGCCGTGCCCGGCCCCTGGCTGGTCAGCAATTTTACCCGTGCATCCCAGACGACGCGCTTGTCCTGCCATTGTTCTGCGGGAATCTTGTCTTTCAGCGTCGGGAAGCCGGTCATATTGCCAATCGGGAAGATATCGTGCGGCACCAGCACGGTAGCTGGCGTGGCGCAAATAGCGGCAACGATACGCCCGGAACGGTGGAACTGTGTAACAGTTTCGACCAGCAGGGTGCTATCGCGAAAACACTCCGCGCCTTTAATGCCGCCAGGCAGCACGATCACGTCATAATCACCATCCGCCACTTCGACCAGGGGCGCATCTGCCAGCAGCTTTACGCCGCGCGAGCAGGTAATCGCCAGGTTGCCATCGCTGGCGACGCTGGCAGTGGTGACATTAATGCCACCGCGAACCAGCAGATCGATAGTGGTGACCGCTTCGGTTTCTTCACTACCAGGGGCGAGGCAAACCAGTGCTGATGCGCTCATATTCACTCTCCTTTCTTTTTACCATTTCAAACAGGCGGGTGTTTTCCGGTACAGCAATCCCATGCGCGCGGGCGCGGCGTAAGAGAAAACCATTGATATAGTCGATTTCTGTATGGCGCATTGCGCGGATGTCCTGCAACATTGACGAAATGTTTTCTGCTGTGGCATCAATCACCTGCATCACGTAATCACGTAAATCTTCCGCTGAAGTATGATGCCCTTCGCGTTCGATTACCGCCGCGACTTCTTCGCATATCTGCATAATATCTTGCGGGTGATGACGTAATTCACCGTTCGGGCAATTCCAGATGGCAGTGAGCGGATTAATCACACAGTTTACCGCCAGCTTTCGCCACAGCTCGGCGCGAATATTGTTATGCCAGGCAACGTCAGGCAACACGGTTTGCAAAATATCCGCCAGATAACTGTAATCGCCGTCCTGTTGCCGTGCCGGGCCGATATGTGTGATACCGTTTGCCACGTGAATGATGACATTGCCGTCGCGGCGCGCTGCATGGGTGGTCGTGCCCATCAGTAAAGGTTGCCCGATGTTCTGTAACTCTTCAATGGTGCCCATGCCGTTGTGGATCAGCAGAATTGGCGTGGTTACAGGTAGCGTCGACGCCAGGCTTTTGACGGCATCAGATACCTGCCAGGCTTTCAGCGTCACCAGTAGTAGATCGCTGGTGGCCAGAAAATCAGGATCATTGGCGGTCAGCGATTCGTTAAATATCGAACCGTCTGTCTCCACCAGATTCACGCTACAATAAGGTTGCGGTACGCGCAGCCAGCCCTGAACCTCGTGACCCTGTTTGCAAAATGCTGTAAGCCATAATTGCCCTAAGGCACCGCATCCCAATACGGTAATTTTCATTGTTCCTCCTCACCCGCAACCACACCGGGTGTTCAATAAGGCTATCCCTTAATTGTGCATGGTGTTGTGACCATGCACAATTAAGGGATACGTCCTGGCGCAGGACTGTCTGTTATTTAACTTTGCAGGTATTATGCTTCGCATCAAAAATGAAGGGAGAGGAAAAGATGCCATCTTTCGATATTGTCTCTGAAGTTGATCTTCAGGAAGCGCGTAACGCGGTCGATAACGCGAGTCGCGAAGTAGAGTCTCGTTTTGACTTCCGTAACGTTGAAGCATCGTTTGAGCTGAACGACGCCAACAAAATTATCAAAGTGCTGAGCGAGTCCGATTTCCAGGTCAATCAGTTGCTGGATATTCTGCGTGCCAAACTGCTCAAACGCGGCATTGAAGGCAGTTCGCTGGATGTACCGGAAAATATCGTTCATAGCGGTAAAACCTGGTTTGTGGAAGCGAAACTGAAGCAGGGCATTGAGAGCGCGACTCAGAAGAAAATCGTCAAGATGATCAAAGACAGCAAACTGAAAGTGCAGGCGCAAATTCAGGGCGATGAGATCCGCGTAACTGGCAAATCCCGTGACGATTTGCAGGCTGTGATGGCGATGGTTCGCGGTGGCGATCTCGGTCAGCCGTTCCAGTTCAAAAACTTCCGCGATTAATCTCGACAACGTGCGCTCTGTTCATGCCGGATGCGGCGTGAACGCCTTATCTGGCCTGCAATAGTTTGTGATTTCAAAAGATTACAGCAACTTTGTAGGCCTGGTAAGCGTAGCGCATCAGGCAATTTAGCCTCGTTTTTATGCCTGGCGAATTGCCTGTTCAACCTCAAAGCGATTCGTCACTTTGCTGTCGATTTTCACATAAGCTGAATGTTCTTCTTCTGCAATCAACACTTCTTTGACGCCAGCCGTTTCCAGCAAACGCACTTTTAACAAATCATTTGCGGCAACTTCAGCCGGGATTTCAATGCGCAAGCTGCTGACATATGGCGGTTCTTTCATGGTGCTGGCGACTGCCAGCCACACTGCGGCCAGCATTGCACCAGCGAGAAATACCCCCTGACCGTCAAACATGCCGTCAATCCAGCCGCCCAGCGAACCGCCAATCGCCACGCCAAGAAACTGGCTGGTGGAGTAAACGCCCATCGCCGTGCCTTTGTAACCTGCTGGCGACTCTTTACTGATAAGTGAAGGCAGGAGGGCTTCCATCAGGTTAAACGCCACAAAGAAAAGCTGCACGCCGACCACTAACTGCCAGAACTGCGTTTGTGCGTTCCACAGTACAATTTCCGCAACCACGATCAGCCCGACGCAGAAGACAAAGACCTGTTTCATTTTGCGCTTAACTTCGGCGTAGATAATGAAAGGCACAACCGAGCCAAAGGCGATTAACATCGTCGCCAGATAGACCTTCCAGTGTTCAGCCGCCGGAAAACCCGCGTTAGCCAGTTGCCCTGGCAGAGCAACAAACGTCGACATCAGCAACATGTGCAGACACATAATGCCGAAGTTGAGTTTCAGCAGGCGTGGTTCCGCCAGCACTTTACTGAAACTGCCTTTCACCATCCCGGACTCACGATTAAGTACGTGCGTGCGGCTGTTAGGCACAACCCAAATGGTCAACGCAATGCCGGTCGTTGCCAGAATAGCGATCATCCAGAAGAGCGCGTGTAGCCCAAGTTTGTGAGTGATGATCGGACCAAGCACCATTGCAATGGCGAAGGTAATGCCAAAACTGACACCGATAAATGCCATCGCTTTGGTGCGGTTTTGTTCACGAGTGAGATCGGAAAGCAGCGCCATAACGGCGGCGGCAATCGCACCGGAACCTTGTAACGCCCGACCCAGAATGATCCCCCAGATGGAGTCGGAAAGCGCGGCAATCACGCTACCCGCGACAAACACAGCTAACCCGCCAACGATAAGCGGTTTACGGCCTATGCGGTCGGAAAGCAGGCCAAATGGAATCTGAAAAACGGCCTGAGTCAGACCATAAATGCCAATCGCAATACCGATCAACGCTTCACTGGCGCCTTGCAGAGCCATGCCGTACGTGGTCAGAACCGGCAGAACCATAAACATGCCCAGCATACGCAATGAAAATACGGTTCCTAAACCCCAGGTCGCGCGCCGCTCGCCTGGCGTCATTTTATAATCGTTCATTACCACCTCTGTTTTAAATTCGCGACTAGTGTAAAGCGGCAAACGAATGGGGTAAACATGCGGATTTTTTAGTAAATATTTCGTGAGGGATATGTTTCTAATGCTAAGAAAAAAGGTGCCGTAGCACCTTTTTTAACAGGGAAGTCGCAGTTACCAAACTGCAGCCAGCAGCGTATGCGAGTCCGGCACCATAAAATCAACGGACATCATTACCGAAAGGGCAGTGATGGCGATGATAGAGAAGCCGAATAGCTTGCGCGCCCAGATTCGGTCATCAGCAACTTTATAACCACGCAGAGCCATACCTAACCACCAGACGCTGACTGCCGCAGCGACCACCAGATATTTGTATCCAGCGTAACCGCCAAGAGAGAGCATCAGCGTGGCAACAGCAAAGGCGATGATGTACAGCGTGATGTGGTTCTTCGCTACCGAAATGCCTTTCACCACCGGCAGTACCGGAATGTTCGCCGCCTGATAATCCTTAAAGCGGAAAATGGCGATGGCATAAGAGTGGGGCATTTGCCACAGGCTGAAGATAGCCAGCAGGATTGCTGCACCGCTATCGAAGTCGCCTGTCACTGCACAGTAGCCAATCACCGGCGGCGCTGCGCCGGAGAGAGAACCAATCAACGTGCCGTAGACAGAGTGGCGTTTCATGTACAGGCTATAAACGCCGACATAAACCACAAAGCCCATCACCCCCAGCCAGCAGGCCAGCGGATTCGCGCCAAACCACAGCAGCATAAAGCCAGCAATACCCAGCAAGGTGGCGTACACCAGCGAGACAGCAGGAGAGATCAGGCCTTTAACCAGCACCCGATTCTTCGTCCTTTCCATCTTTCTGTCGATATCCCTGTCGATGTAGTTGTTAAACACACAACCCGACGCCACAACCAGTGACACCCCAACCAGCGTGTAGATAAACAGGGGATAATCAATGCTGCCCTTTGAGGCCAGCAGGAATCCCCCTATCACCGAGATCAGGTTGCCAAAGATGATGCCTGGTTTCGTTACTTGCAGGTATTGCTTAAACATCATAACCGCCGCTCTTAGTGCATCATCATGTTGTAGTTAAGGTTCCACATGATCCAGATGGAGCCTACAACCAGGATAGCGATGATTAGCACGGTGAAGACAAACGCCGTCATGTTCCAGCCTTCATCTGATTTGGTATTCATGTGCAGGAAGCACACCAGATGCACCAGAACCTGTACCACTGCCATTGCCAGGATTGTTCCCAGAATTACGGCCGGAGAGGCAGAACCTGACATCACCATCCAGAACGGAATCACCGTCAGAATGATCGACAGGATAAACCCTGTCATATAGGTTTTTACGCTGCCATGGGATGCGCCGCCGCTCACGTTAGAATGACTCATTACATCGCCCCCATCAGATAAACAACAGTGAACACACAGATCCACACCACATCCAGGAAGTGCCAGAACAGGCTCAGACACATGATGCGGGTACGGTTAGTGCTGGTCAGGCCGCGACGGGCGATTTGCACCATCAGCACCGCCATCCAAATAAGACCGGAAGTGACGTGCAGACCGTGTGTCCCGACCAGCGCAAAGAACGCTGACAGGAAGCCGCTGCGATCCGGGCCCATGTCGTTAACAATCAGGTGATGGAATTCATAGAGTTCCATCCCGATAAATCCGGCACCAAACAACCAGGTCAACGCCAGCCAGGAGATAACCTGGCTTTTGTTGTTTTTGTACATGGCGATAGCCGCCATGCCGTAGGTGATGGAGCTGAACAACAGCAAGAAGGTTTCAACCAGAACGAACGGCAGTTCGAAAATGTCCTTACCTGTCGGGCCGCCTGCGGTGCCGTTCACCAGAACGGCATAGGTAGCAAACAAGATGGAGAACAGAATGCAGTCGCTCATCAGGTAGATCCAGAATCCGAAGATTTTGGTTCCGCCTGCATCGTGGTGCCCGTGTTCGTGCGCGTGGGCAGTCGCGTGCGTCAAAGTATCAGTTGCCATTTTTCAGCCCTGCCTTAGTAATCTCATCGAAATGCTGGTTTTCCAGTTTTTCGATTTCTGCCACCGGCACGTAGTAATCCACGTCCTCGTCGAAGCTTTTCACGATCCAGGTGATGATCATGCCTGCGAAGCCAACAATCGCCAGCCACCAGATATGCCAGATCATGGCGAAACCGAAGATGGTGGAGAAAGCCGCAATGACGATACCGGCACCGCTGTTTTTCGGCATATGAATTTCTTCATAGTGGTCAGGCTTTTTGTACGCTTCGCCTTTCTCTTTCATTTCCCAGAATGCATCACGCTCGTGAACGTGTGGCACAACGGCAAAGTTATAGAACGGAGGCGGGGAAGAGGTTGCCCACTCCAGCGTACGGCCACCCCACGGGTCGCCAGTCAGGTCACGGTTCTGGTCGCGGTCGCGAATAGAAACGTACATCTGAATCACGAGGCAGAGAATACCCAGCGCAATCAGTACCGCACCGCTGGCTGCAATCATCAGCATAGTGTGGAACTGCGGGTCAATCTGCTGGCTCAAACGACGGGTCATACCCATAAAGCCCAGCGCATACAGCGGCATAAAGGCAACGAAGAAGCCGATGATCCAGAACCAGAACGCGCGTTTACCCCAGGTTTCGTTCAGTTTGAAACCGAACGCTTTAGGCCACCAGTAGGTCATCCCTGCGAAGCAGCCGAAGACCACGCCGCCGATGATAACGTTATGGAAGTGCGCAATCAGGAACAGGCTGTTATGCAGAACGAAGTCCGCGCCCGGTACTGCCAGCAGGACGCCAGTCATACCGCCCACCGAGAAGGTGACGATAAAACCGATGGTCCACAGCATCGCGGAATGGAACACGATGCGCCCCTGATACATGGTGAACAGCCAGTTGAAGATCTTCACCCCGGTCGGGATGGCGATAATCATTGTGGTGATACCAAAGAAGGCGTTTACGTTCGCGCCCGCACCCATCGTAAAGAAGTGGTGCAGCCAGACGATGAACGACAGCACGGTGATACAGACGGTTGCCCATACCAGCGAGGTATAACCAAACAGACGTTTACGCGAGAAGGTTGCCGCAATTTCGGAGAACACACCGAAAACAGGCAGGATCAGGATGTAAACTTCCGGGTGTCCCCATGCCCAAATCAGGTTGATGTACATCATCATGTTGCCACCCATATCGTTGGTAAAGAAATGGGTGCCCAGATAGCGATCCAGGGTCAACAACGCGACGGTAACCGTCAGAATTGGAAAGGAAGCAATAATCAGAATGTTTGCGCACAGTGATGCCCAGGTAAATACTGGCATCTTGAACATGGTCATGCCCGGTGCGCGCATCTTCAGAATGGTAACGAAGAAGTTGATACCGGTTAGCGTCGTACCAATACCGGATAGCTGGAGACTCCATATCCAGTAATCGACACCGACCCCTGGACTGTACTCTATTCCCGATAGCGGTGGATAGGCCAGCCAGCCGGTCTGCGCAAACTCGCCCACGCCGAGAGAAACGTTAACCAGAATCACACCAACAACGGTAAACCAGAAGCTTAAGTTGTTGAGGAACGGGAACGCAACGTCACGCGCGCCGATCTGCAGCGGAACCACCAGGTTCATCAGACCGATAACGAAAGGCATCGCCACGAAGAAGATCATAATCACGCCGTGCGCGGTGAAGATCTGATCGTAGTGGTGAGGCGGCAGGAAGCCAGCTTCGCCCGCCGAGGCAAGGGCCTGCTGGCTACGCATCATAATGGCGTCAGCAAAACCACGCAGCAGCATCACAATTGCCACGATGATATACATGATACCAAGGCGTTTATGGTCGACGGAGGTCAGCCACTCTTTCCACAGGTAGGTCCACTTACCGAAGTAAGTGATCAGGCCAACGAGCGCCAGACCTCCCAAAATAATGGCAGCGATCGTAACCATGACGATAGGTTCATGGAACGGGACTGCATCAAGTGATAATTTTCCGAACATCTTTATTCTTCCTCAACCCCTTTAATGGGCGGATTCCGCGTGGCTCATGTCCATGCCTTCCATACCTTCGTGTGCGCTGTGCTCACCTTCTGGCTGGGTCATGTCCATGCTCTTACCGTGAGCCATAAACTTGTTAATCACATCGGCAAACAAATCTGGTTTCACGTTGGAGAAATATTCCACCTGGTTGTATTCGCTAGGCGCGGCCAGTTTTTCGAACGCAGCCATGTCAGACATGGTGTTCGGCGACTGTTTGGCTTTTGCGACCCATTGGTCGAATGCGGCACGATCCGGCGTTGCGATAGCTTTGAACTTCATGCCTGAGAAGCCCGGGCCGCTGTAGCTGGCAGAGATACCGTCATAAGTACCGGGTTCGTTGGCGATCAGATGCAGGCGAGTCTGCATACCGGCCATGGCATAAATCTGGCTACCCAGACGCGGAATAAAGAAGGAGTTCATCACGGAGTTGGAGGTCACTTTGAAGTACACCGGAGTGTTCGCCGGGAAAGCGATTTCATTCACGGTTGCAATGCCCTGTTCCGGGTAGATGAAGAACCATTTCCAGTCCATGGAAACCACTTCGATGGTAATGGGCTTCTCGTCGTGTGCCAGCGGCTTGCTAGGCTCAAGAGCGTGAGTGGTTTTCCAGGTCAGTACTGCAAGGAAGATGATGATTAAGATAGGCACCGTCCAGACCACAGCTTCCACTTTATTGGAGTGTGACCAGTTCGGGCTGTACTTAGCATCTTTATTGCTCGCACGGTACTTCCAGGCGAAACCAACAGCCATCAAGATTGCGGGAATAACGACAATCAACATCAGGCCAAATGCCGTCAGTATCAGTGAACGTTGCTCCAGACCAATCTGTCCTTTGGGATCTAACAGCGCAGAATTACAACCACTGAGCAATACAGTGCCTGCAAATAATGACAACCATCCCAAACTTTTATTGTATTTCCTGAGTCTCATTTAACGACCTCAATTCCACGGGATCTGGTGGCGTTTAAAGTGTGTGGGCATTTTACGGGAAGGTTACATTACTGTAAACATGATTAAATTCCTGTTACTTGGATTTGGCTGTCAGGTCACATATGTTGCAAAACATATCAGGTTGATTTTAAGAACCTGTTGCAAAAGGGCGTTATAACGAAAGGGGAGTGCAGAAGGTGGTGGGGATGGCAATTGGTATAACCAATCGAAAATAAAACAATTATTTAACAAATAATTATCATGAAAGTGACAAAGCTGGCGTGGAAAAATAAAGAGTCATTAGCTGAATCGTGTAAAAAAATAAAACATATAAATTACGTCAATAATTTCCGAAATCTAAGCCGCACAAAAGAACAAATATTATTAAGCGATACTGATGCTTATTTAGCCGTAATAATTACGTCGTGTGATTACTACAGCTAAATTATATTCACAGATTACGTCAGATGCGTTTTTCGTAGCGCCAGATAATCCAGAAAACCACCAAGCACGACGCCGCCCAGGGCGACTAAAACGCCGACTTCCAGCAGAGCTGGCAGGAAAGAGAAGTGCGTCAAATCCAGCGCGTCCAGCGTCAACAACAGTAACCACACGGCTAACAGACTGACGCCCGCCGCCAGTGTCCACATGGCAAAAGCATAACCTGACGGATATTCGGTACGTGGGATAAAGTTGTCGTTGACCCGTGTATATTCAAGCGTCTGGCGGCAAACCAGCAGTAAAATAAGCCCAGGTACGGCGGCGGCGACGGAGAAAAGATAGAATGTCGACCAGCCGTGTGATTCAACAAACCAGCCCGCCACGGGGCCGACATAAACCCGTCCGACAGCGGAAAGCGCCGAGAGCAGGGCAAACTGAGTAGCGGAGAATGACTTATTACACAGCGTCATTAACAGCGCCACAAATGCCGATGTGCCCATCCCGCCACACAGGTTTTCGAAAAAGACGGCTGCGCCCATGCTGTAGAGATGCTTATCAGTCACCGAAAGCAGCCAGTAACCGGCGTTGGACGCACCTTGTAAAAGGCCGAAAATCAGTAATGCACGGAACAGCGAAAGACGCTGCATCAGAATACCACCGTACAACGCGCCGACGATGGTCGCCAGCAGACCGAGCGTTTTGTTAACCACGCCTACTTCACCGGCATCAAACCCGACGCCGCGAATCAAAAAGGTGGTAGTCAGACTCATGGCGAAAGCATCGCCCAGCTTATACAGCACGATTAAAAGCAGAATCAGCCATGCGTTATTGCGGCCAAAGAAATCACGCAACGGTGCTACAACGGCTTGTTCCAGCGTTTTGGGTACAGGAATGGTGTCGGTTGGTTCTGGCGCAAGCAACGTTGCGATAATGCAGGGGATCAGCAGAGCCGCCATCAACCAGTACATGCCTTGCCAGCCCAGCCATTTATCTGCCAGCCATAAGGCTAAACCACCAGAAACCAGCATCCCTAAACGGTAACCCAGCACGCTGATTGCTGCACCTGCACCGCGTTCTTCCGCAGGAAGTACATCCGTTTTCCACGCATCAAAGACAATATCCTGAGAAGCGGAGCAAAAAGCGATAACCACCGCCAGTGCCGCCATCCAGCGAAGTTGCGTACCTGGTTCGAGAAAACCCATCGCCGCAATCGCCAGTAACAGCAACGCTTGCGTAGCGAGCAGCCATCCGCGTCGACGTCCGAGGAACGGCGGGGTATAGCGGTCCATCAGCGGCGACCAGAGAAATTTAAATACGTAAGCCTGGCCCACCAGAGAGAAGAAACCAATGGTTTTAAGATCGATATTCTCGACTGTCATCCACGCCTGTAACGTGCCGGATGTCAGGGCGAGCGGCAGCCCGGAAGCAAAACCCAGGATCAGCAAAATAGCTGAACGTGGCTGTTGGAAAATACGTAAATATTGACTGGACATGGGCGTCTACAGGCCCGATTTACACCGGGCCAGAGGGCAGAAATTAACGTGCGTTCTGCTTGATAAATTCGTGGATGCTGGTGTCCTGAGACATATCAGCAATGGTGTCGGTCAGCACACTGTTAACCGCATCAGCGATGTTTTTGTTGGAGGCCTGGAACGCACCTTCAACGTTGTAGCTGGCACGATAGTTTTTAGTCATTTTGTTGCCATTCTGCGCGGTGGCAATGATGGCGATATCTGCTTTGGTAGCAATGTTGTAGCGCACGTTGCCCTGGGACACGTCAGCATACAGTTGGCTAACGATGATTTGCAGATTAACCGGGCCATTCGGACCAACCATGTAACCACGCGCGGTCATCTGTTTTTCCAGTACTTCTTGCAGCAGGAAACGCAGATCGCGGGAGGCGGTCAGGGTAACGATTTGATTATCGCGGGTGACTTTTGCCAGCGCCTGATCGGTACGCTGATCGGCACCATTAATGCTAACGGTGATGCCCATCAGGCTTGGATCTTGCTGTGGCAGCGTCATCGTCGGAGAAACTTCAATGGTTGTTGGCGGTTTTGCACATCCTGCAAGCATAAACAGAGCAACTAACGGGAAGAGGATTTTTTTGAACATGTTCTGGCTCTCAGAGACTTTTTAGCGTGTTTGGTAAAGATTCCCGCCATCATAACATCGCCAACGACGAGGGGAAGTGGGTAAGACATGTAAATTCATTATGTTGACGAAATAATCGCCTTGGGTATAAGAAACACCGATGTGAAGCCTGTGAATCAATCTTTAAATCAGTAAACTTCATACGCTTGACAGAAAAAACAGGATGAAAGCTAATTATTTGTTGTTAAGCTGTAATGGAAACGGTTAAAGCGGCTAGTATTTAAAGGGATGGGTGACATCTCAGCGTTGTCGGAGGAGATATTTCATGATGATACGTGAGCGGATAGAAGAAAAATTAAGGACGGCGTTCCAACCCGTATTCCTCGAAGTTGTGGATGAAAGCTATCGTCACAATGTCCCAGCCGGCTCTGAAAGCCATTTTAAAGTTGTGCTGGTCAGCGATCGTTTTATGGGTGAACGTTTTCTGAATCGTCATCGAATGATTTACAGTACTTTAGCGGAGGAACTCTCTACTACCGTTCATGCGCTGGCTCTGCATACTTATACCATTAAAGAGTGGGAAGGATTGCAGGATACCATCTTTGCTTCTCCTCCCTGTCGTGGAGCAGGAAGCATTGCCTAAACGCATTTGCAACAGTTAGCGTTTTTCCAGTATGTTGTTAAAGATTTTATGAAAAACGGCCTGCGGGCCGTTTTGTTTTGTCTGGATTTTGCGCTTTTTGCCCAGCATTCAGACGAAAATTACCTGGGAATTGTGAAAAAATACGCGGCAGCGCGCAATAACCGTTCTCGACTCATAAAAGTGATGCCGCTATAATGCCGCGTCCTATTTGAATGCTTTCGGGATGATTCTGGTAACAGGGAATGTGATTGATTATAAGAACATCCCGGTTCCGCGAAGCCAACAACCTGTGCTTGCGGGGTAAGAGTTGACCGAGCACTGTGATTTTTTGAGGTAACAAGATGCAAGTTTCAGTTGAAACCACTCAAGGCCTTGGCCGCCGTGTAACGATTACTATCGCTGCTGACAGCATCGAGACCGCTGTTAAAAGCGAGCTGGTCAACGTTGCGAAAAAAGTACGTATTGACGGCTTCCGCAAAGGCAAAGTGCCAATGAATATCGTTGCTCAGCGTTATGGCGCGTCTGTACGCCAGGACGTTCTGGGTGACCTGATGAGCCGTAACTTCATTGACGCCATCATTAAAGAAAAAATCAATCCGGCTGGCGCACCGACTTACGTTCCGGGCGAATACAAGCTGGGTGAAGACTTCACCTACTCTGTAGAGTTTGAAGTTTATCCGGAAGTTGAACTGCAGGGTCTGGAAGCGATCGAAGTTGAAAAACCGATCGTTGAAGTGACCGACGCTGACGTTGACGGCATGTTAGATACTCTGCGTAAACAGCAGGCGACCTGGAAAGAAAAAGACGGCGCTGTCGAAGCAGAAGACCGTGTGACCATCGACTTCACTGGTTCTGTAGACGGCGAAGAGTTCGAAGGCGGTAAAGCGTCTGATTTCGTACTGGCGATGGGCCAGGGTCGTATGATTCCGGGCTTTGAAGACGGTATTAAAGGCCACAAAGCGGGCGAAGAGTTCACTATCGACGTAACCTTCCCGGAAGAGTACCACGCAGAAAACCTGAAAGGTAAAGCAGCGAAATTCGCTATCAACCTGAAGAAAGTTGAAGAGCGTGAACTGCCGGAACTGACTGCTGAATTCATCAAACGTTTCGGTGTTGAAGATGGTTCCGTAGAAGGTCTGCGCGCTGAAGTGCGTAAAAACATGGAACGCGAGCTGAAGAGCGCCATCCGTAACCGCGTTAAGTCTCAGGCGATCGAAGGTCTGGTAAAAGCTAACGACATCGACGTACCGGCTGCGCTGATCGACAGCGAAATCGACGTTCTGCGTCGTCAGGCTGCACAGCGTTTCGGTGGCAACGAGAAACAAGCTCTGGAACTGCCGCGTGAACTGTTCGAAGAACAGGCTAAACGCCGCGTAGTTGTTGGCCTGCTGCTGGGTGAAGTTATCCGCACCAACGAGCTGAAAGCTGACGAAGAGCGTGTGAAAGGCCTGATCGAAGAGATGGCTTCTGCATACGAAGATCCGAAAGAAGTTATCGAATTCTACAGCAAAAACAAAGAACTGATGGACAACATGCGCAATGTTGCTCTGGAAGAACAGGCTGTTGAAGCTGTACTGGCGAAAGCGAAAGTGACTGAAAAAGAAACCACTTTCAACGAGCTGATGAACCAGCAGGCGTAATTTAAGCAGCATAACGCGCTAAATTCGCACAAAGGCCCGTCACCGCCAGGTGGTGGGCTTTTTTTTTGTCATGAATTTTGCATGGAACCGTGCGAAAACCCTCTTTCGGTGTTAGCGTAACAACAAAAGATTGTTATGCTTGAAATAGGATGATGCCGTACCCATAACACAGGGACTAGCTGATAATCCGTCCATAAGGTTACAATCGGTACAGCAGGTTTTTTCAATTTTATCCAGGAGACGGAAATGTCATACAGCGGCGAACGAGATAACTTTGCACCCCATATGGCGCTGGTGCCGATGGTCATTGAACAGACCTCACGCGGTGAGCGCTCTTTTGATATCTATTCTCGTCTACTTAAGGAACGCGTCATTTTTCTGACTGGCCAGGTTGAAGACCACATGGCTAACCTGATTGTGGCGCAGATGCTGTTCCTGGAAGCAGAAAATCCAGAAAAAGATATCTATCTGTACATTAACTCCCCAGGCGGGGTGATCACTGCCGGGATGTCTATCTATGACACCATGCAGTTTATCAAGCCTGATGTCAGCACCATCTGTATGGGCCAGGCGGCCTCGATGGGCGCTTTCTTGTTGACCGCAGGGGCAAAAGGTAAACGTTTCTGCCTGCCGAATTCGCGCGTGATGATTCACCAGCCGTTGGGCGGCTATCAGGGCCAGGCGACCGATATCGAAATTCATGCCCGTGAAATTCTGAAAGTTAAAGGGCGCATGAATGAACTTATGGCGCTTCATACGGGTCAATCATTAGAACAGATTGAACGTGATACCGAGCGCGATCGCTTCCTTTCCGCCCCTGAAGCGGTGGAATACGGTCTGGTCGATTCGATTCTGACCCATCGTAATTGATGCCAGAGGCGCAACTGTGCCGCTATACTTATTCAGGGCGGCACAACGCTGTAAGCGGCTTGCGCCTGAGAATGGCATTTGCGTCGTCGTGTGCGGCACAAAGAACAAAGAAGAGGTTTTGACCCATGACAGATAAACGCAAAGATGGCTCAGGCAAATTGCTGTATTGCTCTTTTTGCGGCAAAAGCCAGCATGAAGTGCGCAAGCTGATTGCCGGTCCATCCGTGTATATCTGCGACGAATGTGTTGATTTATGTAATGACATCATTCGCGAAGAGATTAAAGAAGTTGCACCGCATCGTGAACGCAGTGCGCTACCGACGCCGCATGAAATTCGCAACCACCTGGACGATTACGTTATCGGTCAGGAACAGGCGAAAAAAGTGCTGGCGGTCGCGGTATACAACCACTACAAACGTCTGCGCAACGGCGATACCAGCAATGGTGTCGAGTTGGGCAAAAGTAACATTCTGCTGATCGGTCCGACCGGTTCTGGTAAAACGCTGCTGGCAGAAACGCTGGCGCGCCTGCTGGACGTTCCGTTCACCATGGCCGACGCGACCACGCTGACCGAAGCCGGTTATGTGGGCGAAGACGTTGAAAATATCATTCAGAAGCTGTTGCAGAAGTGCGACTATGACGTACAGAAAGCGCAGCGCGGGATTGTCTACATCGATGAAATCGACAAAATTTCTCGTAAGTCGGACAATCCTTCTATTACCCGAGACGTTTCCGGTGAAGGCGTACAGCAGGCACTGTTGAAACTGATCGAAGGTACGGTTGCCGCCGTTCCACCGCAGGGCGGGCGTAAACACCCGCAGCAGGAATTCTTGCAGGTTGATACCTCTAAGATCCTGTTTATCTGTGGTGGTGCGTTCGCTGGTCTGGATAAAGTCATTTCCCATCGTGTAGAAACCGGCTCCGGCATTGGTTTTGGCGCGACGGTAAAAGCGAAATCCGACAAAGCAAGCGAAGGCGAGCTGCTGGCGCAGGTTGAACCGGAAGATCTGATCAAGTTTGGTCTGATCCCTGAGTTCATCGGTCGTCTGCCAGTTGTCGCAACGCTGAATGAACTGAGCGAAGAAGCCCTGATTCAGATCCTCAAAGAGCCGAAAAACGCCCTGACCAAGCAGTATCAGGCGCTGTTTAATCTGGAAGGCGTGGATCTGGAATTCCGTGACGAGGCGCTGGATGCTATTGCTAAGAAAGCGATGGCGCGTAAAACCGGTGCCCGTGGTCTGCGTTCCATCGTAGAAGCTGCGCTGCTCGATACCATGTACGATCTGCCGTCCATGGAAGATGTCGAAAAAGTGGTTATCGACGAGTCGGTAATTGATGGCCAAAGCAAACCGTTGCTGATTTATGGCAAGCCGGAAGCTCAGCAGGCATCTGGTGAATGATTAACCATTCCCATACAATTAGTTAACCAAAAAGGGGGGATTTTATCTCCCCTTTAATTTTTCCTCTATTCTCGACGTTGAATGTGGGGGAAACATCCCCATATACTGACGTACATGTTAATAGATGGCGTGAAGCACAGTCGTGTCATCTGATTACCTGGCGGAAATTAAACTAAGAGAGAGCTCTATGAATCCTGAGCGTTCTGAACGCATTGAAATCCCCGTATTGCCGCTGCGCGATGTGGTGGTTTATCCGCACATGGTCATCCCCTTATTTGTCGGGCGGGAAAAATCTATCCGTTGTCTGGAAGCGGCGATGGACCATGATAAAAAAATTATGCTGGTCGCGCAGAAAGAAGCCTCAACGGATGAGCCGGGTGTAAACGATCTTTTCACCGTCGGGACCGTGGCCTCTATATTGCAGATGCTGAAACTGCCTGACGGCACCGTCAAAGTGCTGGTCGAGGGGTTACAGCGCGCGCGTATTTCTGCGCTCTCTGACAATGGCGAACACTTTTCTGCGAAGGCGGAGTATCTGGAGTCGCCTACCATTGATGAGCGGGAACAGGAAGTGCTGGTGCGTACCGCAATCAGCCAGTTCGAAGGCTACATCAAACTGAACAAAAAAATCCCACCAGAAGTGCTGACGTCGCTGAACAGCATTGACGATCCGGCGCGCCTGGCGGATACCATTGCCGCGCATATGCCGCTGAAACTGGCTGACAAACAGTCCGTTCTTGAGATGTCCGACGTTAACGAACGTCTGGAATATCTGATGGCGATGATGGAATCGGAAATCGATCTGCTGCAGGTTGAGAAACGCATTCGCAACCGCGTTAAAAAGCAGATGGAGAAATCCCAGCGTGAGTACTATCTGAACGAGCAAATGAAAGCTATTCAGAAAGAACTCGGTGAAATGGACGATGCGCCGGACGAAAACGAAGCCCTGAAGCGCAAAATCGACGCGGCGAAAATGCCGAAAGAGGCAAAAGAGAAAGCGGAAGCAGAACTGCAGAAGCTGAAAATGATGTCTCCGATGTCGGCAGAAGCGACCGTGGTGCGTGGCTATATCGACTGGATGGTGCAGGTGCCGTGGAATGCGCGTAGCAAGGTCAAAAAAGACCTGCGTCAGGCGCAGGAAATCCTTGATACCGACCATTATGGTCTGGAGCGCGTGAAAGATCGCATCCTTGAGTATCTTGCGGTTCAAAGCCGTGTAAACAAAATCAAGGGGCCGATCCTTTGCCTGGTTGGGCCGCCGGGGGTAGGTAAAACTTCTCTGGGGCAGTCCATCGCCAAAGCTACCGGACGTAAATATGTCCGTATGGCGCTGGGCGGCGTGCGTGATGAAGCGGAAATCCGTGGTCACCGCCGTACTTACATCGGTTCTATGCCGGGTAAATTGATCCAGAAAATGGCGAAAGTGGGCGTTAAAAACCCGCTGTTCCTGCTCGATGAGATCGACAAAATGTCTTCTGACATGCGTGGCGATCCGGCCTCCGCACTGCTTGAAGTGCTGGATCCAGAGCAGAACGTCGCGTTCAGCGACCACTACCTGGAAGTGGATTACGACCTTAGCGACGTGATGTTTGTCGCGACGTCGAATTCCATGAACATTCCGGCACCGCTGCTGGATCGTATGGAAGTGATTCGCCTCTCCGGTTATACCGAAGATGAAAAACTGAACATCGCCAAACGTCACCTGCTGCCGAAGCAGATTGAACGTAATGCACTGAAAAAAGGTGAGCTGACCGTCGACGATAGCGCCATTATCGGCATTATTCGTTACTACACCCGTGAGGCGGGCGTGCGTGGTCTGGAGCGTGAAATCTCCAAACTGTGCCGTAAAGCGGTTAAGCAGTTACTGCTCGATAAGTCTCTAAAACATATCGAAATTAACGGCGATAACCTGCATGACTACCTCGGTGTTCAGCGTTTCGACTATGGTCGCGCAGATAACGAAAACCGTGTCGGTCAGGTAACGGGTCTGGCGTGGACGGAAGTGGGCGGCGACTTGTTGACCATTGAAACCGCGTGCGTCCCGGGCAAAGGTAAACTGACCTATACCGGATCGCTTGGTGAAGTAATGCAGGAGTCCATTCAGGCGGCGTTAACGGTGGTTCGTGCGCGTGCGGAAAAACTGGGGATCAACCCTGATTTTTACGAAAAACGCGACATCCACGTTCACGTACCGGAAGGTGCGACGCCGAAAGATGGTCCGAGTGCCGGTATTGCCATGTGCACTGCGCTGGTTTCTTGCCTGACCGGTAACCCGGTTCGCGCCGATGTGGCGATGACTGGCGAGATTACTCTGCGTGGTCAGGTGTTGCCAATCGGTGGTTTGAAAGAAAAACTGCTGGCTGCGCATCGCGGCGGGATTAAAACAGTGTTAATTCCGTTCGAAAATAAACGCGATCTGGAAGAGATTCCGGACAACGTGATTGCCGATCTGGACATTCATCCTGTGAAGCGCATTGAGGAAGTTCTGACTCTGGCGCTGCAAAATGAACCGTCTGGTATGCAGGTTGTGACTGCAAAATAGTGACCTTGCGCAAATTGCACTAATAAAAAAAGGGCTGGCGGGCCAATTCGGACTTGCCAGCCTTTTTTTGTCTCGTTAAGTTAGAGGGCGGATTAGGCTTGCCCTTATTAAGGGGTGTTGTAAGGGGATGGCTGGCCTGATATAACTGCTGCGCGTTCGCACCTTGAAGGATTCAAGTGCGAGATAAATTATAAAGAGGAAGAGAAGAGTGAATAAATCTCAATTGATTGACAAGATTGCTGCAGGGGCTGATATCTCTAAAGCTGCGGCTGGCCGTGCGTTAGATGCTATTATTGCTTCCGTAACTGAATCCCTGAAAGAAGGGGATGATGTAGCACTGGTAGGTTTTGGTACTTTTGCCGTTAAAGAGCGTGCCGCCCGTACTGGTCGCAACCCGCAGACCGGTAAAGAGATCACTATCGCTGCAGCTAAAGTACCGAGCTTCCGTGCAGGTAAAGCACTGAAAGACGCGGTAAACTAAGTGTTGTCCCCATTGGGGATGTGACGAAGTTCAAGGGCGCATCTACTGATGTGCCTTTTTTATTTGTATTCCGTGACTTTCTGCGCATTGTGGGCTGACAATTGCCCCCGTTTCTTGTCACAATAGGCCTTTGCGCGCAGCGATATGTTGCGTGAGGTACACAGTCATCTACAGCGGAGTGTTGTTACACCATGATGGACAGCTTACGCACGGCTGCAAACAGTCTCGTGCTCAAGATTATTTTCGGTATCATTATCGTGTCGTTCATATTGACCGGCGTGAGTGGTTACCTGATTGGCGCAGGCAATAACTACGCCGCAAAAGTGAATGACCAGGAAATCAGCCGTGGGCAGTTCGAGAACGCCTTCAACAGCGAGCGTAATCGTATGCAGCAACAGTTGGGCGATCAATACTCTGAGCTGGCGGCGAACGAAGGCTATATGAAAACCCTGCGTCAACAGGTGCTGAATCGTCTGATCGACGAGGCGCTGCTGGATCAGTACGCTCGTGAACTAAAACTGGGTATCAGCGATGAGCAGGTTAAACAGGCGATTTTCGCAACTCCGGCTTTCCAGGTTGACGGCAAGTTCGATAACAGCCGCTACAACGATATCCTTAACCGAATGGGAATGAGTGCCGATCAATACGCGCAGGCGCTGCGTAACCAGCTCACCACCCAACAGCTGATTGCTGGCGTTGCCGGCACCGACTTTATGTTGAAAGGTGAAACCGACGAACTGGCGGCACTGGTAGCTCAACAACGTGTAGTGCGTGAAGCGACTATCGACGTTAACGCGCTGGCAGCTAAACAAGCTGTGACCGAACCAGAAATCACCAGCTACTACGAGCAAAACAAAAACAATTTCATGACTCCGGAACAGTTCCGCGTGAGCTACATCAAGCTGGATGCCGCCACGATGCAGCAACCGGTTAGCGATGCGGATATCCAGAGCTACTACGATCAGCATCAGGATCAATTCACCCAGCCACAGCGTACCCGCTACAGCATCATCCAGACTAAAACTGAAGATGAAGCGAAAGCAGTACTTGAGGAGCTGAATAAAGGCGGTGATTTTGCTGCGTTAGCAAAAGAAAAATCTGCCGATATTATCTCTGCCCGTAACGGCGGCGATATGGGGTGGTTAGAAGATGCCACTATCCCGGACGAACTGAAAAATGCCGGTCTGAAAGAAAAAGGCCAACTGTCTGGTGTCATCAAATCTTCGGTCGGTTTCCTGATTGTACGTCTGGACGACATTCAGCCAGCGAAAGTGAAATCGTTAGACGAAGTACGTGACGACATTGCGGCGAAAGTGAAACACGAAAAAGCCCTCGATGCGTACTACGCGCTGCAGCAGAAAGTGAGCGATGCGGCAAGCAACGACACCGAATCTCTGGCTGGTGCAGAGCAGGCTGCGGGCGTTAAAGCCACTCAGACTGGCTGGTTCAGCAAAGATAACCTGCCGGAAGAGTTAAACTTCAAGCCGGTGGCAGACGCTATCTTTAACGGCGGTCTGGTAGGTGAAAACGGCGCGCCGGGCATCAACTCTGACATCATCACTGTAGACGGCGATCGCGCATTCGTACTGCGCATCAGCGAGCACAAACCGGAAGCAGTGAAACCGCTGGCAGATGTTCAGGAACAAGTTAAGGCACTGGTTCAGCACAACAAAGCTGAGCAACAGGCGAAAGTGGATGCTGAAAAACTGCTGGTTGATTTGAAAGCGGGCAAAGGTGCGGAAGCTATGCAGGCAGCTGGTCTGAAATTTGGCGAGCCGAAAACCTTAAGCCGTTCCGGCCGTGACCCGATTAGCCAGGCCGCGTTTGCACTGCCACTGCCAGCGAAAGACAAACCGAGCTACGGTATGGCGATCGATATGCAAGGCAATGTCGTTCTGCTGGCGCTGGACGAAGTGAAACAAGGTTCTATGCCGGAAGATCAGAAAAAAGCGATGGTGCAGGGTATCACCCAGAACAACGCACAAATCGTCTTTGAAGCTCTGATGAGTAACCTGCGTAAAGAGGCGAAAATCAAAATTGGCGATGCGCTGGAACAGCAATAATCCTGAAGCCGCCTCGCAAAAAAATGCTTTGCAGCTGTAACAAGAAAAGGTCGCTTTCGCGGCCTTTTCCATTTCTGAACATTGCCATTTGTTTACTGTTTTCACTGCCGTTAAGGTGATTCCACTGTTAACAAACAAGGAGAAAACAGTATGAAACACGGAATTAAAGCATTGTTCATTACCCTGTCCCTGGCCTGTGCCGGAATGTCTCATAGTGCGCTGGCAGCAGCTCCTGCGGCGAAACCGGCAGCGGAAGCCCCTGCAGCACAAAGCAAAGCGGCAGTACCGGCAAAAGCCAGTGACGAAGAAGGCACCAGGGTCAGCATTAATAATGCCAGCGCGGAAGAGTTAGCCCGCGCGATGAATGGCGTTGGCCTGAAGAAAGCGCAGGCAATTGTCAGTTATCGCGAAGAGTACGGCCCGTTTAAAACGGTGGAGGATCTAAAACAGGTGCCGGGAATGGGCAATTCGCTGGTGGAACGTAATCTGGCGGTATTAACCCTGTAATTAATTTGCATAGTGGCAATTTTTTGCCAGACTGAAGAGGTCATACCAGTTATGACCTCTGTACTTATAACAGTTCTTATAACAACAACGTAAGGTTATTGCGCTATGCAAACACAAATCAAAGTTCGTGGATATCATCTCGACGTCTACCAGCACGTTAACAACGCCCGCTACCTTGAGTTTCTCGAAGAAGCCCGCTGGGATGGGCTGGAAAATAGCGACAGCTTTCAGTGGATGACCGCCCATAACATCGCTTTCGTCGTGGTCAATATCAATATTAACTATCGTCGCCCGGCGGTATTAAGCGACCTGTTAACCATTACCAGTCAGTTGCAGCAATTAAACGGTAAAAGCGGAATCTTAAGTCAGGTCATTACTCTTGAGCCGGAAGGGCAGGTGGTAGCAGATGCGCTTATCACGTTTGTTTGTATCGATCTCAAAACGCAGAAAGCATTAGCTCTGGAAGGGGAACTGCGCGAAAAACTGGAGCAGATGGTTCAGTAAAAATTTTGTTGTGCCGGATGCTCAAGCCGCATCCGGCGAGACCCCGAATAATTACTGCAATCCGGTTTTCTGCTTCATCGCTGCCATCACCGCCGGCTTATCAGCCAGATAATGATTCAAACCGTTGGCGCGTAAATTACACGCTGCACAATGACCGCAACCGTCGCCTTTAATGCCGTTATAGCAGGTTAGCGTTTCGTTACGTACTAAATCCAGCTTGCCGTAATAATCCGCCAGCGCCCAGGTTTCCGCTTTATCAATCCACATTAGCGGCGTTTCAAAACGAATATCTTTCGCCATACCCAGACTGACGGCATGGTTCAGTGCTTTCACAAACTCATCACGACAATCCGGGTAGCCGGAGAAATCCGTTTCGCAGACGCCGGTGATCACTGCTTCTGCTTTAACCTGATACGCATATATCGCCGCCAGCGTCAGGAACAAAATATTACGCCCAGGGACAAACGTATTCGGGATACCATCGGCTTCAGGTTCATAATCAGGCACCGGAATGCTGTCACGCGTCAGGCTGCTGACCGCCAGCTCGTTGAGTAGCGTCACATCCAGCACCTTATGCGCGCGTGCACCCAGTTTCAATGCCAGTTCGCGTGCCACGTCAATCTCTGCGCGATGGCGCTGACCGTAATCGAACGTCACGCAATGGACTTCATCATATTGCTGCAATGCCTGTACCAGACAGGTGGTTGAATCCTGACCTCCACTAAACACAACGACGGCACGTTTCATAGATAATCCTGCTAAATCGATAAAAACGTTATGGTAACGCCTGCGGTTAACCCCGACCAGTGCTTCATTGCGACGGCGCGGGAAGCCAGGCTTCGGTAAATTCAAACCAGCCGCACGGTGTCAGTCGCACACCATTTACTCCAGGCGGGGCGCTAATGCGATAGTGATAATTGAACAGCGGCGTCAGCGTTGCTTCTACCATTAACTGGCTAAACACGGTTTTCAGCGCGTTATTCCGCTTTTCTTCATCAGCCATCAACTGCACGGTATCCAGTGTCGATTGCAGATGTGCATATGCTGGAGCGTCGAAAACATATGACCAGAGTGGATCGCAACGCAGCCATTGCTCCAGGGTATATTCCGGCGCTTCGCCAATTAACCTGTCGCCCATCATCAAATCTGCCTGTGCCAGTGGGGTAGTGTCGTCCCAGTTTTTCGCGTTATGAAAAACAGTCGTTAATTCGCAACCTTCTGCTGCCAGCGTCGTTCGTAATTGTTCTGCCATTGCATGAAGTTCCACTGGCAGGTGATAAGCCAGCGTTAATGTTTCTGGTAGTTTGACCTCATCCGGTACATCCCATTGTGGAATAGCCCAGCCAGGCAGCAATGCATTACTGGCAGTGATCAGATTTTCTCCGACTTCTAACGTTTGTAGTAAACCGGATTGATGGATAATGGAGATCACTTTTCGCGCCTGCCAGAGGGACAGTCGGGGACTTTTGCGCAACGTTAAATAGCAAAAACCTAAACTGATGCCGCTACTGACCTGGCTGACCCGTGGCAACTCTTCAGGTTTACCGATGGTTATTTGTACTGGATGCTGACAACTGGTTCCCAAATCTTTTTCAAAAAGTGGTGGGGTTATCCAGTACTCAACCGCTTTAAGCAGCGGATGACGTAAATGGTAATAATCATGGCTTTCGAGTCGCACCAGTTCCGCTGTGAATTTTGTTAAGCGAAAAGGACCCGTGCCGATCAGTGGGAATTGCGGATGCGCCAGATGGCTGCAATAGCTCGCCAGCCGGTGAGCAAGCCAGTAATCGGGGCGATGTAAAAAGAAGGTCAGACACTGCGGATGGGTGACCTCAATACGCTTCACGCTAATAAATAATTGATCCAGTGCTGGCAGTTGTAACAGCATCAATAATCGCTGGTGTAAGTGTGAGGCTTTTACTGCATCGCCGTTATGCCAGTGTAGGGTTGAACGAAGATAAAAGTCCCAGCGTAACCCGTCAGCAGAGGTTTCCCAGTGATGCGCTAAATCGCCAATCGGGCGCTGGGTATTATTATCGAAGCGGGTCAGGCCGGAAAATATCTGCCCGGCGAGATGCTGCTCGGCACGACCGGGTAAAAAGCCCGGTTGTAGCGGTTCGAGCGGGCGATAATAGGGAATACGCAACGTCGGCGTATCGTTTTGCCATTGTCCACCCATAAACGGCTGTAACAGAGTGCGCAGCTCTCCTGGGGCCAGTTGCGCCAGCTCCAGCACATCTTGCTGCTTTCCCGTTTCCAGTGCCTGTTCCATCATCGCATTACGCAGGGATCCCGGTGTCACCAGAAAACGCAGTTGCCCGCGCTTTCCTCGTCCTGACTGCGCCTGCCACTCCAGCCATCCCGACTCCTGAGCCTGACGTAATAGTGTACGCACATGGCGTTCGCTGCAAAAACAGCGTTCGGCCAGTTCGCTGACGGTGACGGATTGCGGCTCTCCGGCAGAAGGTTGCCACAGACGTTGATACTGGTTAAGACGGTTAAGCAGTCGCATATAAACCCGGAACAATATTATTTAACTATTCACTATTACTTCCGTATATATCAGGTGATACTCAATCACCATTAACCGTGTCACAGAGTGGAGAAAGAAATGGCTCGTCTGGCAGCATTTGATATGGACGGCACTTTATTGATGCCTGATCACCATTTAGGTGAGAAAACCCTCTCGACTCTGGCGCGTCTGCGTGAACGTGATATTACCCTCACTTTTGCTACAGGTCGCCATGCGCTGGAGATGCAGCATATTATCGGGGTGCTATCGCTGGATGCGTATTTAATTACCGGCAACGGTACGCGCGTGCACTCTCTGGAAGGCGAACTTTTACATCGTGATGATTTGCCTGCGGACGTGGCGGAATTAGTGCTCTACCAGAAATGGGATACCCAGGCCAGTATGCATATCTTCAATGACAATGGCTGGTTTACCGGGCAAGAGATCCCAGCATTGTTGCAGGCATTTGTGTATAGCGGTTTCCGTTATCAGATTATCGATGTCAAAAAAATGCCGCTCGACAGCGTCACCAAGATCTGTTTCTGTGGCGATCACGACGATCTTATGCGCTTGCATACCCAACTAAACGAAGCATTAGGCGAGCGCGCACATTTGTGTTTTTCGGCAATTAATTGCCTGGAAGTGCTGCCGGTGGGGTGTAATAAAGGCGCGGCGTTGGCGGTGCTGACCCAACATTTAGGTTTTTCACTGCGCGACTGCATGGCCTTTGGTGATGCGATGAACGATCGCGAAATGTTAGGCAGCGTCGGTAGCGGTTTTATTATGGGCAATGCGATGCCACAACTGCGCGCGGAACTCCCTCATTTACCAGTGATTGGACATTGCCGAAATCAGGCGGTCTCTCACTATTTGACGCACTGGCTGGACAATCCACATCTACCTTATTCCCCCGAATAACGAGATCTCTTCCAGCGCCGGGCAATAGCCCGGTTTTTTTACTTTGAATTTGTCATTTTGTGCAGTGTCGTTTAAACCGCACAGAATAAATTGTCGGTATTTCGCCTTTAAAATAGAATTAAAAGAGAAAATAATTCTCTGTGGATTGGCTATGTTAGATAAAATTGACCGTAAGCTGCTGGCCTTACTACAGCAGGATTGCACCCTCTCTTTGCAGGCACTGGCAGAAGCCGTTAATCTGACGACCACGCCTTGCTGGAAGCGTCTGAAACGGCTGGAGGATGACGGTATCCTTATCGGCAAAGTCGCCCTGCTGGATCCGGAAAAAATTGGCCTTGGGCTGACTGCTTTTGTGCTGATTAAAACGCAACATCACAGCAGCGAATGGTATTGCCGCTTTGTCACGGTGGTAACGGAAATGCCAGAAGTGCTGGGGTTCTGGCGCATGGCCGGGGAATATGATTATCTGATGCGTGTTCAGGTTGCCGATATGAAACGCTATGACGAGTTTTATAAGCGTCTGGTAAACAGCGTTCCAGGGCTGTCGGACGTCACTTCCAGCTTCGCGATGGAACAGATTAAATACACCACTTCTTTACCCATCGAATAAATATCCAGAATCAGGTCAGGACACAACGCGTGCGATTATTTGCTCAACTAAGCTGGTATTTCCGTCGGGAATGGCGTCGCTATCTCGGGGCTGTGGCCTTGCTTGTTATTATCGCGATGCTGCAACTGGTTCCGCCGAAAGTGGTCGGTATTGTTGTCGATGGAGTGACGGAACAACACTTTACTACCGGGCAGATCCTGATGTGGATCGCCACCATGGTGCTGATTGCAGTCGTGGTTTATCTCCTGCGTTACGTCTGGCGCGTACTGCTGTTTGGCGCGTCTTATCAACTGGCTGTTGAACTGCGTGAAGATTATTACCGCCAGCTAAGTCGCCAGCATCCAGAATTTTACCTGCGTCATCGCACGGGCGACCTCATGGCTCGTGCGACCAATGACGTCGATCGGGTCGTGTTTGCTGCTGGGGAAGGGGTGCTGACGCTGGTGGATTCACTGGTGATGGGCTGCGCAGTGTTGATTATGATGTCAACGCAAATTAGCTGGCAGTTGACCTTATTCGCACTATTACCGATGCCAGTGATGGCAATCATGATTAAGCGCAACGGCGATGCTTTGCATGAACGCTTTAAGCTGGCGCAGGCGGCATTTTCCAGTCTCAACGATCGCACCCAGGAGAGCCTCACCAGTATCCGCATGATCAAAGCCTTTGGTCTGGAAGATCGCCAGTCGGCGCTATTTGCCGCAGATGCTGAAGACACTGGCAAGAAAAACATGCGTGTGGCGCGTATTGATGCCCGTTTTGATCCGACTATCTATATCGCGATTGGCATGGCGAATTTGCTGGCGATTGGCGGGGGAAGCTGGATGGTGGTGCAGGGCAGCTTAACGCTGGGGCAGCTCACCAGTTTTATGATGTATCTGGGGTTAATGATTTGGCCGATGCTGGCGCTGGCCTGGATGTTTAACATTGTGGAACGCGGCAGCGCGGCATATAGCCGTATTCGGACGATGCTGGCTGAAGCGCCGGTGGTGAATGATGGTAGCGAACCAGTGCCGCAAGGGCGTGGCGAACTGGATATAAATATTCGCCAGTTTACTTATCCACAAACTGATCATCCTGCGCTGGAGAATGTCAGTTTCGCACTCAAACCCGGTCAGATGCTGGGTATTTGCGGGCCGACCGGTTCTGGCAAAAGTACCCTGCTGTCACTCATTCAGCGTCATTTCGACGTCAGCGAGGGGGATATTCGCTTTCATGATATTCCCCTGACGCAGCTTCAACTCGATAGCTGGCGTAGCCGCCTGGCGGTGGTCAGCCAGACGCCGTTCCTTTTTTCCGACACCGTGGCGAATAACATCGCGCTGGGTTGCCCGAATGCCACCCAGCAAGAGATTGAACACGTAGCGCGGTTAGCCAGCGTACATGACGATATTTTGCGTCTACCGCAAGGTTACGACACTGAAGTGGGCGAGCGCGGCGTGATGCTTTCCGGTGGGCAAAAGCAGCGTATCTCCATTGCTCGTGCGTTATTAGTCAACGCGGAAATCCTTATTCTGGATGATGCGCTTTCGGCGGTGGACGGACGCACAGAGCATCAGATCCTGCATAACCTGCGTCAGTGGGGGCAGGGGAGAACGGTGATTATCAGCGCCCATCGACTTTCTGCACTGACAGAAGCCAGTGAAATAATTGTGATGCAACACGGACACATCGCCCAGCGTGGCAATCATGATGCGCTGGCGCAACAAAGCGGCTGGTATCGCGATATGTATCGCTATCAACAACTGGAGGCGGCGCTCGACGACGCTCCGGAAATTCGCGAGGAGGCCGCCGATGCGTAGTTTTAGCCAACTGTGGCCGACTCTCAAGCGCCTGTTAGCGTATGGTTCGCCGTGGCGTAAACCGCTGGGGATTGCGGTTCTGATGATGTGGATTGCGGCGGCGGCAGAAGTCAGTGGACCGCTACTCATCAGCTATTTCATCGATAATATGGTGGCAAAAAATAATCTGCCGTTGAAAGTGGTTGCCGGTCTGGCGGCGGCGTATGTTGGGCTGCAACTGTTTGCCGCTGGACTGCACTACGCACAGTCGCTGTTGTTTAATCGGGCGGCGGTTGGCGTGGTACAACAGTTGCGAACGGATGTGATGGATGCTGCGCTACGCCAGCCATTAAGCGAGTTTGATACCCAGCCGGTCGGTCAGGTGATTTCCCGCGTCACTAATGACACTGAAGTGATCCGCGACCTCTACGTTACCGTAGTGGCAACTGTCCTGCGCAGCGCCGCACTGGTGGGTGCGATGCTGGTGGCGATGTTCAGCCTCGACTGGAGAATGGCACTGGTGGCGATAATGATTTTCCCGGTGGTGCTGGTGGTGATGGTGATATACCAGCGTTACAGTACGCCGATTGTCCGCCGTGTGCGCGCCTATCTGGCGGATATCAACGACGGCTTTAACGAAATCATCAATGGCATGAGCGTTATCCAGCAGTTCCGTCAGCAGGCGCGATTTGGCGAACGTATGGGGGAGGCCAGTCGTTCACACTATATGGCGAGGATGCAAACCCTGCGCCTCGACGGTTTTCTGCTGCGTCCGCTGCTGAGTCTGTTTTCATCGCTCATTCTTTGTGGCTTGTTAATGCTGTTTGGCTTCTCCGCCAGCGGCACCATTGAAGTGGGCGTGCTGTATGCGTTTATCAGCTATCTTGGGCGGCTTAACGAACCCTTAATCGAACTGACCACGCAACAGGCGATGCTGCAACAGGCTGTGGTGGCGGGTGAACGCGTGTTCGAACTGATGGATGGGCCGCGTCAGCAATATGGCAATGATGATCGCCCGTTACAGAGTGGCACCATCGAAGTCGATAACGTGTCATTTGCTTATCGCGATGACAATCTGGTACTGAAGAACATTAATCTCTCTGTGCCTTCGCGTAACTTTGTGGCGCTGGTGGGGCATACCGGCAGCGGTAAAAGTACCCTCGCCAGTTTATTGATGGGCTATTACCCGCTAACGGAAGGTGAGATTCGTCTCGACGGTCGTCCATTAAATTCGCTAAGTCACAGCGCATTACGCCAGGGTGTGGCGATGGTGCAGCAAGATCCGGTGGTGCTGGCGGATACTTTCCTCGCCAACGTGACGCTGGGGCGCGATATCTCCGAAGCGCGCGTCTGGCAGGCACTGGAAACCGTGCAACTGGCGGATCTGGCGCGCAGCATGAGCGACGGTATTTATACGCCGCTGGGCGAGCAGGGGAATAACCTTTCCGTCGGGCAGAAGCAACTGCTGGCGCTGGCGCGCGTGCTGGTGGAGACGCCGCAAATCCTGATCCTTGATGAGGCAACCGCCAGTATCGATTCCGGTACTGAACAGGCGATCCAGCACGCACTGGCGGCGGTGCGTGAACATACCACGCTGGTGGTGATTGCTCACCGCTTATCGACCATTGTCGATGCCGACACCATTCTGGTGCTCCATCGTGGTCAGGCGGTGGAACAGGGGACGCACCAGCAACTGCTGGCAGCCCAGGGGCGCTACTGGCAGATGTATCAATTGCAACAGGTGGGCGAGGAGCTGGCTGCCAGCGTACGTGAAGAGGAATCATTGAGCGCCTGATTAGCGCAAAAATTCACCAATGGTGCAAAAATGTAACGCACTGTGCACTGTTATAGTGCGGTTCTATAGATGACAAAGCTTCAAAAGGATTCGGGCTGTCCCCTCGCCCCTCAGGGAGAAGGTTAGGGTGAGGGGGATCAGGCCAGCGCCTGTGCGATTAATTACCCTCACCCCGGCCCTCTCCCTGAAAGGGCGAGTGAGAAAAGCGCGCTTAGGTTGGCCATTAAGCCAGTTTGTCAGTATTCCCTTTCTATCCACCTTCCTGCCAACTATCCCTTCGTTTTTCATTTCTGGCACACCGCTTGCAATACCTTCTTCGTGTAGCAGAACCATTACCGAATTCTGACCGGAGGGGATCTATGAAGCTGGTGACCGTGATAATCAAACCATTCAAGCTGGAAGACGTTCGTGAAGCGTTATCTTCCATTGGTATTCAGGGCCTGACCGTCACCGAAGTGAAAGGTTTCGGGCGTCAGAAAGGACATGCCGAGCTGTACCGGGGGGCGGAATACAGCGTCAACTTCCTGCCAAAAGTAAAAATTGATGTGGCGATTGCTGATGACCAACTCGATGAAGTGATCGATATCGTCAGTAAGGCGGCTTACACCGGAAAAATTGGCGACGGCAAAATCTTTGTCGCTGAATTGCAACGCGTCATTCGTATTCGTACCGGCGAAGCCGACGAAGCGGCGCTGTAATCTCTGGCACACAGCAACAGGAACGAAAAATGAAAATAGCGACGATAAAAACTGGGCTTGCTTCACTGGCGATGCTGCCGGGACTGGTAATGGCTGCACCTGCGGTGGCCGATAAAGCCGACAATGCGTTTATGATGATTTGTACTGCGCTGGTGCTGTTTATGACTATTCCGGGGATTGCCCTGTTTTACGGTGGGTTGATTCGCGGCAAAAACGTGCTGTCGATGCTAACGCAGGTGACGGTGACGTTTGCACTGGTCTGTATTCTCTGGGTGGTTTACGGCTACTCGCTGGCGTTTGGTGAGGGTAACAACTTCTTTGGTAACATTAACTGGCTGATGCTGAAAAACATCGAACTGACGGCGGTGATGGGCAGTATTTATCAGTATATCCACGTGGCGTTTCAGGGATCGTTTGCCTGCATTACCGTCGGCTTGATCGTTGGGGCGCTGGCGGAACGGATTCGTTTCTCTGCGGTGTTAATTTTCGTGGTGGTGTGGCTGACGCTTTCCTACATTCCGATTGCGCATATGGTGTGGGGCGGTGGTTTGCTGGCTTCTCACGGTGCGCTGGATTTCGCGGGTGGCACGGTGGTGCACATTAACGCCGCAATTGCCGGTCTGGTGGGCGCGTATCTGATAGGCAAACGCGTGGGCTTCGGCAAAGAGGCGTTTAAACCGCACAACCTGCCAATGGTCTTTACCGGTACTGCCATTCTCTATATCGGTTGGTTTGGCTTTAACGCCGGGTCAGCGGGCACGGCGAATGAAATCGCGGCACTGGCATTTGTGAATACTGTGGTCGCAACGGCGGCGGCAATTCTTGGCTGGATCTTCGGTGAATGGGCGCTGCGCGGTAAGCCTTCACTGCTGGGGGCGTGTTCTGGCGCGATTGCCGGTCTGGTTGGCGTGACGCCTGCCTGTGGCTACATTGGTGTTGGCGGCGCGTTGATTATCGGCGTGGTAGCCGGTTTGGCGGGCTTGTGGGGCGTTACCATGCTCAAACGCCTGCTGCGGGTCGATGATCCTTGCGATGTCTTTGGGGTACACGGCGTTTGTGGCATCGTCGGCTGTATCATGACCGGGATTTTTGCCGCCAGTTCGCTGGGTGGTGTGGGCTTCGCCGAAGGTGTGACGATGGGGCATCAGCTGCTGGTACAGCTGGAAAGCATCGCCATTACGATTGTCTGGTCTGGTGTGGTGGCGTTTATCGGCTACAAACTGGCGGATTTGACAGTTGGCCTGCGTGTACCAGAAGAGCAGGAGCGCGAAGGACTGGACGTTAACAGTCACGGCGAAAATGCTTATAACGCGTAACAAGCACTGCAAAAAATAGCCGGACGGTTTTCACCTCCGGCTGTTTTTTTAATTGTGATTACGCATTACCCCTTCCTGAACGGTCGAGGCAACCAGCACGCCGTCCTGGGTATAAAACTCTCCGCGCACAAAGCCGCGTGCGCTGGAAGCAGATGTGCTCTCCACGCTATACAACAGCCATTCGTTCAGATTAAACGGACGATGGAACCACATCGAATGGTCGATGGTGGCAATCTGGATCCCCGGCTCGAGAAAACCGATGCCGTGCGGCTGCAGGGCAACAGGCAGGAAGTTAAGATCAGAAGCGTAACCGAGTAAGTACTGATGAACGCGCAGATCATCTGGCACGCTACCATTTGCGCGGATCCATACCTGACGATGAGGTTCTGCGACGTGACCTTTCAGCGGGTTATGAAATTCCACCGGACGGACTTCCAGCGGACGATCGCAGATGAATTTATCTTTCAACACTGGCGGCAGCAGGTGCGCCAGCGATTGGGCGATTTGCGTTTCTGAAGGCAGACCATCAGGTGCTGGTGCGGGCGGCATTGCTTTTTGGTGCTCGAATCCGGTCTCTGGTGCCTGGAAAGAGGCCGTCATATAAAAAATCGGTTTACCGTTTTGAATAGCAGCAACCCGACGGGCGCTGAAGCTGTTACCGTCACGCAGCGTTTCAACATCATAAATAATCGGCTTTTTACTATCGCCTGGGCGAAGAAAGTAGCTGTGAAACGAATGTACCAGACGCTCTTCAGGGACAGTTTCTTTTGCAGCATACAAGGCCTGACCCACAACCTGGCCACCAAAGACCTGGCGTAAACCTAAATCTTCACTCTGGCCGCGAAAGAGTCCTTCCTCAATTTTTTCCAGATTTAACAATGTCAGTAAATTTTTTAGCGCCTGACTCATATAACTCTCCAGTAACAAAGCTGCCGCAGCAAGCCAAAGTGAGTTGAGTATAACGCAATTTTGGTACTGGTCCGATGGGTGCAATGGTCTGAATTACGGGCTAAATGCAGGCGTTAATACGTGACATGTGCCACACTTATTGACGTTACTATTTTGTTAACCACTCTTCCGGCGAGGAAAGTTAGCCCGCTGGTGCATTGATAATAAGGAGAAGTGAATGAAACTCGTGCACATGGCCAGTGGTTTAGCGGTTGCGATTGCGTTGGCGGCTTGCGCGGATAAAAGCGCGGATATCCAGACGCCAGCACCGGCTGCAAATACGTCTATTGCAGCGACACAGCAACCTGCTATACAACAACCGAATGTTTCCGGTACGGTCTGGATCCGTCAGAAAGTCGCACTGCCGCCTGATGCCGTGCTGACCGTGACACTTTCTGACGCGTCGTTAGCGGATGCGCCTTCTAAAGTTCTGGCGCAGAAAGCAGTACGTACCGAAGGTAAACAGTCACCGTTCAGTTTTGTTCTGCCATTTAACCCGGCAGACGTTCAGCCGAATGCGCGTATCCTGTTGAGTGCGGCGGTTACCGTGAACGACAAACTGGTGTTTATCACCGATACCGTTCAACCGGTGATCAATCAGGGCGGAACCAAAGCTGACCTGACATTAGTGCCGGTTCAGCAAACCGCCGTGCCGGTTCAGGCCAGCGGTGGCGCAACGACTACTGTACCTTCGACTTCACCAACTCAGGTGAATCCGTCTTCGGCAGTTCCGGCCCCTACGCAATATTAAGCGAAGTTAACCCTCTCCGCCCGGAGAGGGTTAGTAGTTCCAGCGATAACGCAGCAAGTCGATTTGTCCGCTTCCCGACACTATTACACCTTCTGCCAGTAATGCCTGCCGTTGACGCTGCAAATCCGGGCCGGTTAACGAAATTGTGCCGTGGCGATTAACCACCCGATGCCAGGGGAGGGTGCTGCCTTCGGGTAGACGCTTTAACACTCCACCGACCTGGCGTGCGGCGCGGGGTGATCCCGCTAGTTTCGCGACATCGCCGTAAGTGGTGACGTAGCCTTTGGGAATAGCGGCGACGATTTGCCAGACGCGTTGGGGAAATGAATCTTCTTTTTCCATCTTTTCTTCCTGAGGTAATTTTTCAGCATAATCTGGAAAAACGCCAGAGTGAAGCCGCATTGCGCAAGAAACCAGCATCCGGCACGCAATGGGTTGCAATTAGCAGGGGCAGCAGTGATAATGCGCCTGCGCGTTGGTTCTCAACGCTCTCAATGGGGGCTCTGTTGGTTCTCCCGCAACGCTACTCTGTTTACCAGGTCAGGTCCGGAAGGAAGCAGCCAAGGCAGATGACGCGTGTGCCGGGATGTAGCTGGCAGGGCCCCCACCCATTTCTGCTCCCGCCGTTTCGTCAAAAAATCCTAATATGGCTAAACTTTAACCACGACTGACGCCGCAAGAATTGTCTGGCTGCGCAGTACGCTTCGGAGGTATTTCTGATGAAGTATGTTGATGGTTTTGTGGTTGCTGTTCCTGCCGAAAATAAAGATGCCTATCGAGAAATGGCCGCAAAGGCCGCGCCACTGTTTAAAGAGTTTGGCGCGCTTCGCATTGTTGAATGTTGGGCCAGCGATGTGCCAGACGGCAAAGTGACCGATTTTCGCATGGCAGTGAAAGCGGAAGAGAATGAGGAAGTGGTGTTTAGCTGGATTGAATATCCTTCAAAAGAGGTCCGCGACGCTGCCAATCAAAAAATGATGTCTGACCCACGAATGAAAGAGTTCGGCGAATCAATGCCGTTTGATGGCAAACGGATGATTTACGGTGGGTTTGAGTCAATCATCGACGAGTAGCGTGACGGGCTGTGCGGCGTGCCGCCAGCCCCCAAAATTTACAGATGGTATTCTGCCCAGCGTATGAAATCTTCTTTTGGCAACGCTTTGCTGTACAGCCAACCCTGACCGTAATGCACGCCATGCTGACGTAGCCACTCTTCCTGTTTATCCGTTTCGATCCCTTCTGCCACCATTTTCAGTTTCAACGTTTTTGCCATTTCGATGATATGTGGTGTGACGTTTTTATATTCCAGCGCATCAACGAAAGATTTATCGATCTTCAGAATGTCGACATCCAGATCCTGTAAATAACTTAAACTTGAATACCCCGTACCAAAATCATCGAGATAAATTTCATGGCCCGCCTCCCGGTAGCGAGAAATTATCGGGGCGCTGGTTTTCGGATCGGCAAACTCACGTTCAGTGAGTTCAAGAGCGATCTGTTTGGGGTTAACCTGGTAGTGATTGATCATGTCTCGCAGCAGTTGTGGAATTTTTTCCGAGGCGAGCACGGTGGATTCAAGATTGATGGAAATATGTTGTTCCGGGTGCTGTCGCAGCCAGTCGCCCATATCTTCAAACACGTTTCTTATAATCAGCAGCGTCAGTGGCTCAGAAAGACCCGTTTGCTGTGCCAGCGGAATAAAACTATCTGGCGACAACCAACTACCGTCTGTCTGCGGCCAGCGCGCCAGTGCTTCAGCTCCGACAATTTTGCCATTGGCTAAGGAGACAATCGGCTGGTAGTGCACGCAAATATCACGATTTTCGATGGCATCCTGCAGGCGATGATGCGGAGACTGGATACGGCGCAAAATGCGCAACACAAACATTGCTGCCAGCAGGCCAATTAACAACCCTACAGGCAACCAGATAAAGACCTGCCGATGCCAGCCTTTTTGCAACATTTTCGTTGAAGCCCAGGTGATGATGGAAATATTCATCTCCGGGAAGGGCAGAATATCGTAAATGATCCCATTATTTTCGATATGCTCACCGGGGGTTTTTTGCAGTTGGGTAATAATACCCCGGGCAATTTCGTCGCTGCTGGTTATGACAATATTATGGGCATTGCCAATAATGGCGGCATCAATTTGCCATGAGCTATAAGGAATCACGTCGATAAAGGAAGCGGGGTCGATCATCACTACATAATGTGCGGTTCCCATAGCAACCATGTAACGGGTAATACCTAAGTCATTGTGTGAGGTTAACCAGACCCGATAACCATCTTTTGAAATCTTCCCCGGCTCCGGGAAGGTATCCGGTGGGCTTTCATGTTCCAGAGAAGAGCATTGGGGAACGTTGTTATCGATATAAACCACTTCCTGAATATAGCGATAGCTGTATGAAACCCGGCGCATTTCCATGAGATGCTCTTCACTACAGGCTCCGCCTTGCCATCTTTCCAGCTCTTGTAGTGCATCTTTTCCTTGCGTCGCCACTTTATTGGCCCGAATAGCGACGCGGGAGGAATAGGTATTCAGCTCTTCAACAAACGACGCTTCTACCTGCTGATGGGCCAGCCAGATGCTTAAGCCGACAGGCAGCAGTACTGAAAGAATCAGTACTCCCGAAATCAGGCCGACCAGATGTCGTGTTCTCACCAGCATGTCCTTATTAACACAGTGTAGGGAAAGTATATCTGATTGTGAAAAAAGGCTGGCAGGAGATAAGTGGGTAAGGTCAGTATTTCATGAAATGATGGGTGGCAACGATCATTGTCAATTGACCAGGCGCAGAGCTTACGCCTGGTGTGAAATCCTGACTTAAGATGTTGATTCGGCGCGAGCCAGGGTGAAAATATCGTAAAAAGACAGCTCACCTTTACGGGCGATCATTTTTTGCAACTGTTCTTTGTGGATATTCGCGACACGCGGCGAGTTCAGTATGGTTTCAACCAGCGCAGCAGGGACAAAGCGCGTGTTATACCATTCGCCGTTATAGCAAACGCGAAAATCCAGTACGTCGATATCTTCGTAGCGGTAGCGTGGGTAGACATCAAAAAAGAAGAAACCGTTGAGCAGGATGAATAACACTACCAGGAGCCAGACTGAACCTGACAGGGTTTCGGACTGCAACATCACTGCCAGCGTGGCAAAAAAGGCAACATACATGCCAATAAACAGCCCCGGATGTTTGCGGATAAAACTGATACTAAAGCGGGGCTTGTTGTCGCGTTTTTCGCGCGTATTCAGAGACTCTATCGTTTCGGTCAGCAGGCGTTGTATTTCGGTCATCTTTTGCCTTCGTGGTATCTGCAACTCTCCAGGGAACACCCTATTTTAACGTGGGAATGATATGAGAAAAGTAACAGATTAACTACAATTTTGCATAACAGTTGCAAATTGTAGTTACAGTTTTTTAATGATTCTGGCCGGGTTACCGCCTACGACAACATTATCAGGGACATCTTTGGTGACGACGGCTCCTGATGCCACTACGACGTTATCGCCAATAGTAACCCCCGGGTTAATGATGGCACGACCACCAATCCAGACGTTGTTACCGATAGTCACCGGTTTCCCTAGTTCAGCACCGCTATTACGTGCTACGGGATCGACAGGATGGGTCGCGGTATAAATATGGACGCCAGGCGCCAGCATACAATTATCGCCTATACGAATAGGGCAGACATCAAGCATCACGCAATCGAAGTTCGCGTAAAACCCTTTACCGAGAAAAATGTTATAGCCATAGTCGCAGCGAAAGGAGGGCTCAATATACGCATCCGCAACCTGACCGAGTAAATCGGTGAGGATTTGTTGGCGTAATGATTGATCTTCCGGCAAGGAATGATTGTATTGGTGAATAAGCTGACGAGCGCGCAGGCGATCGCGAGATAAAGTCTCATCTGCCGAGCGATACAACTCACCAGCAATCATCTTTTCTTTTTCTGTGCTCATTACTGACGACCCGGTTGCTGGAAATGGGGCAACACAGTAATACGAAATGTCAGTGATGAGAACGTTCCCGTTACCTCTGTGTGACGGAGGTCACACGCGGCATGTCGTCATAGTAAAAATAAAATATGTCTAATAAACAGATGGTTATAGTTCAGGGGTTATACTGTTTAATTATCGAATAAATTTCCACACCGAGGAAGGGATTTTGTCGTAAAGCTTATTCATGGTCAATTCTGCAAGACGGTGATCTGCGGCTGAGTAAAATACCGCCAGTTCATTATCTGATAATTCGTATTTATTTTTCTCGATAACACGTTCCAGCGTGTCAATTGTCTGACAACGACGCAAACGCATCAAATAATCGGTTTTCGTTAAAGGCTTATCGGACATACTTCTACCCATGGTTGTAATAATTAGAACAAGATAAACTCGCAGGATTCTCTTTAGTGGCGTTCACAAAACAACGGAACAGTCGGTTACCTGACTTCCGCCATTTCTGGAGATCCTGCATATTAATACCATAACTACTGAACAACATAAAGGTGTCGTCCAGATATTCATCTATCTGCTCAATGAGCTTATTGTCTTCATTATACTTAATTTTGTAATTAAGTGCGAAGGTCGCAATATGCTCAATGAGTTCATTAAGCTGCAGATTGATAGCCGAGGTAGGGTCGTTAACCCAACCATGATTGCTTTCTTCAAGGTTTGCAAGACAGTCATTATACAGGGTTTCGCAGAGAAATTTAAGCTGTGCAATATCATGTCTTTTTGGTGAGTATTCATCCATAACGCGTCCCCTTCTTAGTGGTTGAACTAACGGACACCTTTCGGGGTGGGAAAACCTACTGACCTGGACTTGCCCTCACAGTTGTTAGATTAACTATAATCCACTCTATGAAGGTTTTCATCGCATTATTACGAAAAATTACAATTAGTGGGAGGAGGAGGAAAAGGCTTACTTTTTCACCCTGCATCAACCACGTAAAGGCTAAAGCAGTTTGTTTGATGCTATTCATAACGTAATCAGGATCCTTGCATCGGGGGTGATAAAATGAGACGGGAGTTTGTCACACTAATACCCAGGATTACTCTGATTATGATGTAATTGATATGAATAAATAAAGGATTGCCGCAAATAATTAAGAATAGCCTCTAGATGTCTATGGGTTATTATACCTATTGCTACCACTTAATATAAATTAACTAACAATAAGCATTTTTTATGAATTTTATGTAGCGTTAAAACTAACTTCCGTTTGCGAGCTTAGCTGTAAACATTGTTATTTTAAGATTATACGTATTAAAAAGGCCGCTTGCGCGGCCTTAGTGATTACGAGATCTATCAATGATGATCGACAGTATGGTTATGTTCGATATCTTCATTCTTGCGACTAAAGCGGCGGCGAACCACCACAAAGAACACCGGAACGAAGAAGATTGCCAGTACCGTTGCCGTCACCATCCCGCCCATTACGCCGGTCCCTACTGCGTTTTGTGCGCCGGAACCAGCACCAGTGCTGATAACCAGCGGCATAACGCCGAGGATAAATGCCAGTGAGGTCATCAGGATTGGGCGTAAACGCATACGCACCGCGTCCAGAGTTGCTTCAATCAGACCTTTACCTTCTTTATCCATCAAGTCTTTGGCGAATTCGACGATAAGTATCGCGTTCTTCGCCGACAACCCAATGGTGGTAAGCAGGCCCACCTGGAAGTATACGTCATTGGTTAAGCCACGGAAGGTGGCTGCCAGCAACGCACCGATAACCCCCAGCGGAACAACCAGCATAACGGAGAACGGAATCGACCAGCTCTCATACAGCGCCGCCAGACACAGGAACACCACAATCAACGAAATTGCGTACAGCGAAGGCGCCTGGTTGCCAGAGAGACGTTCCTGATAGGACATCCCCGTCCAGTCGTAGCCAACCCCCGTAGGCAGTTTGCTCGCCAGTTGTTCCATCAACGCCATCGCTTCACCGGTACTCTTACCTGGTGCCGCCTGACCTAAGATCTCCATGGATGGCAGACCGTTGTAACGTTCCAGACGTGGCGAACCGTATTCCCAACGGGAAGAGGAGAACGCCGAGAATGGCACCATCTGACCATTAGCAGCACGGACATACCAGTTACCGATATCTTCCGGCAACATGCGGTATTTCGCTTCTGACATCACGTAAACTTTCTTCACACGACCACGGTCGATAAAGTCGTTCACGTAGCTGCCACCCCATGCCGCACCCAGAGTGGTGTTAATGTCGTTGATAGAAACACCCAGCGCCTGAGCTTTTTCCTGGTCGATATCAATCTTAAACTGAGGCGTGTCTTCCAGACCGTTTGGACGCACGCTGGTCAGCAGATCAGGATGTTTCGCTGCTTCGCCCAGCAACTGGTTACGTGCCTGGGTCAGTTTTTCGTGACCGAGGCCGGCCTGGTCAATCAACTCAAAGTCAAAACCGGTTGCCGTACCCAGTTCCACAATCGCAGGCAGGTTAAAGGCGAACACCATCGCATCTTTAATCTGCGAGAAGGCGCGCGTTGCACGCGTGGTAATTGCTTCAACTTTGTTCTCATCACCCGGACGGTCAGCCCAGTCCTTCAACGAAACGAACGCAATACCCGTGTTCTGACCACGTCCCGCAAAGCCGAAGCCGTTAACGGCGAACACCGACTCAACGTTGTTCTTTTCTTTGGTCAGATAGTAATTCGTCACTTCGTTGAGCACTTTCTGCGTGCGTTCCTGCGTTGCGCCTGCAGGCAGCTGAACCATGGTCATAAATACGCCCTGGTCTTCATCCGGCAAGAAGGAGCTTGGCAGACGCACAAACAGATAGGCCATGCCGACCACGATGATCAGATACAGCACCAGATAACGCCCCGTACTGCGCAGAATACCGCCTACGCTGTCGGTGTAGTGGTGCGTGCTCTTCTCGAACATGCGGTTAAACCAGCCAAAGAAGCCTTTTTTGCCTTCACCGTGATCGCCTTTAGCGATAGGTTTTAGCATGGTCGCACAAAGCGCCGGAGTCAGGATCAACGCCACCAGTACTGACAGTGCCATTGCCGAAACAATGGTAATGGAGAACTGACGATAGATTGCACCAGTCGAACCGCCGAAGAAGGCCATCGGTACGAATACCGCAGAGAGCACCATCGCGATACCAACCAGCGCGCCCTGAATCTGCCCCATCGATTTACGAGTGGCTTCTTTCGGCGGCAAACCTTCTTCCGCCATCACACGTTCCACGTTTTCTACGACAACGATGGCGTCATCCACCAACAGGCCGATAGCGAGCACCATCCCGAACATCGTTAGCGTGTTTATCGAGAAGCCAAAGGCTGCAAGGACCGCAAAGGTTCCCAGCAATACCACCGGAACGGCAATGGTTGGAATCAACGTCGCGCGGAAGTTCTGCAAGAACAGATACATTACCAGGAACACGAGGATGATCGCTTCAACCAGCGTTTTAACCACTTCGTGAATGGAGATTTTCACGAACGGCGTAGTGTCGTACGGGTAAACGATTTTCAGACCCGACGGGAAGAACGGCTCCATCTTCGCCAGTTCAGCACGGATAGCCGCAGCCGTATCCAGCGCGTTCGCACCGGTCGCCAGTTTGATACCCAGACCAGAAGCGGGTTGTCCGTTAAACTCCGCGATGATGTCGTAGTTCTCACCACCCAGCTCAATTTTCGCCACATCACGCAGCAGTACGCGGGAACCGTCCTGATTCACTTTCAGCAGAATTTTGCCGAACTCTTCAGTGGAGGTCAGACGCGTCTGAGCAATAATAGAGGCATTAAGCTGCTGGCCTTTCACCGGCGGCGTACCACCGAGCTGACCGGCTGCGACCTGGGCGTTCTGTGCTTTGATAGCAGTAATGACATCAACCGGCGTTAACTGGTATTTGTTCAGCTCATTCGGGTTCATCCAGATACGCATTGCATACTGTGAACCGAACAGCTGAACGTCACCGACGCCTGATGTACGGCTGATGGCATCTTTCATATTCGCCGCTACATAGTCAGAGATATCCTCCTGCGTCATGGAGCCATCGGTGTTGATAACGCCGACAACCATCAGGAAGCTACTGGAAGATTTCTCAACGCTCACCCCTTGCTGCTGTACTTCCTGCGGCAGTAATGGCATCGCCAGTTGCAGTTTGTTCTGCACCTGAACCTGAGCAATATCCGCATCAGTACCAGACTCAAAGGTCAGGGTGATCTGCACAGTACCCGTGGAGTCACTGTTGGAGGACATGTACATCAGGTTATCGATACCGTTCATATTCTGTTCGATAACCTGTGTAACAGTATCCTGCACTGTTTTTGCATCAGCGCCAGGATAGGAAGCGGAGATCGTTACTGCCGGCGGTGCAATCGTAGGATATTGCGCCACCGGCAGTTTGAGGATCGCCAGCCCCCCTGCCAACATGATGATGATGGCGATCACCCACGCAAAAATCGGGCGATCAATAAAGAAATTAGGCATGTCTTAACGGCTCCTGTTTAAGTTAAGACTTGGACTGTTCAGGCTGAGCACCGCTTGCGTCTTGCTGGTTGTTATCAGCGGTTATCTCTTGTGCTTTCACCTGGACACCAGGACGCACTTTCTGCAGCCCACTTACTACTACTCGTTCGCCTGCTTTCAGCCCCTCAGTCACCAGCCACTTATCGCCAATGGCCTGGCTTGCGACGATCGGACGAGTTTCCACTTTGTCATCCGCGCCAACGACCAGTACGGTAGCTTCGCCGCGTGGTGTACGAGTTACACCTTGTTGCGGAACTAAAATGGCGGTTGGATTAAGCCCTTCTTCCAGACGTGCGCGCACGAACATACCCGGCAGCAGGGTGTGATCCGGGTTCGGGAAGATAGCGCGTAAAGTGATAGAACCGGTGGTCTGATCAACGGTAACGTCAGAGAACTCCAGCGTACCGTCCTGCGGGAACTTAATGCCGTCACTGGTGATCAGCGACACTTTGGCTTTACCGTTCTCTTGCTTCAGTGTGCCGTTGGCGAGTTCTTGTTTCAGACGCAGGAAATCGTTACTGGACTGAGTAACATCAACGTAGATCGGATCCAGTTGCTGCACGGTCGCCAGCGCAGTTGCCTGACCGTTTTGCACCAATGCGCCTTCCGTCACGTTCGATTTACCAATACGACCGGTAATCGGAGAGGTGACTTTGGTGTAAGCCAGATTGATGCGCGCGGTTTCAACAGCCGCTTTCGCCGCAGTGACAGCCGCATTTGCCTGTTGCGCATCAGCCAGCGCCTGATCGTACTCTTGCTTACTGATGTACTGAGTACCCAGCAGCTTCTGGTAACGATTAACAGTCAATTGCGCGATATTGGCTGCTGCCTGCGCTTTAGCCAGATCGCCCTTTGCACTGTCGTACGCCGCCTGATAGGTCGCAGGATCAATCTGATAGAGAGAGACACCTGCTTCGATGTCGCTACCTTCTTTGAAATTACGCTTCAGGATAATCCCGCTAACTTGAGGACGAACTTCTGCGATCCGGTAGGCACTGGTGCGACCCGGAAGCTCGGTTGTGATCTGCAGAGGTTCAGTTTTGACTGTTACTACCCCAACAGCGGGCATCTGCTGGCCACCTTGTTGGGCCTGTTTGTCGTCACATCCTGTAAGCGCTAAGCTGCCTGAGAGCATCAGAACGATCGCCAGAGGCGTAAACCCTCTGTTTTTGTTCATATGTAAACCTCGAGTGTCCGATTTCAAATTGGTCAATGGTCAAAAGTCGATAAACCCATTGCTGCGTTTATATTATCGTCGTGCTATGGTACATACATTCATAAATGTATGTAAATCTAACGCCTGTAAATTCACGAACATATGGCACGAAAAACCAAACAAGAAGCGCAAGAAACGCGCCAACACATCCTCGATGTGGCTTTACGTCTTTTCTCACAGCAGGGGGTATCATCCACCTCACTGGGAGAGATTGCAAAAGCAGCAGGCGTTACGCGTGGTGCAATCTACTGGCATTTTAAAGATAAGTCGGATTTGTTCAGTGAGATCTGGGAGCTGTCAGAATCCAATATTGGTGAACTAGAGCTTGAGTATCAGGCAAAATTCCCTGACGATCCACTCTCAGTATTAAGAGAAATACTAATTCATGTTCTTGAATCGACGGTGACAGAAGAACGCCGTCGATTATTGATGGAGATTATTTTCCACAAATGTGAATTTGTCGGGGAAATGGCTGTTGTTCAACAGGCACAACGTAATCTCTGTCTGGAAAGTTATGACCGTATAGAACAAACGTTAAGACATTGTATTGAAGCGAAAATGTTGCCGGCAGATTTAATGACGCGTCGCGCAGCAATTATTATGCGCGGCTATATTTCCGGCTTAATGGAAAATTGGCTCTTTGCCCCGCAATCTTTTGACCTCAAAAAAGAAGCCCGCGATTACGTTGCCATATTGCTGGAAATGTATCTTCTTTGCCCTACGCTTCGTACACCGGCCAGCAACGAAAAATCCTGAATCAGACTCCAGGATTTTTCCTGGACATTTTCGCTGTTGCTATTCTGGCTCTCTACGCCGTGCTATTCTAGCCGCTTGACTATTTCAGGTCGTTCTTCAGGTTCAGAAACCTTCATTCATCATGACTATGTTCCAGTATTACAAACGATCACGGCATTTTGTTTTTTCAGCATTTATTGCTTTTGTTTTGGTCTTGTTATGCCAGAACACGGCCTTTGCGCGGGCGTCATCGAATGGTGATCTACCGACGAAAGCGGATCTACAGGCACAACTTGACTCGCTTAATAAACAAAAAGATCTTTCTGCTCAGGACAAACTGATTCAGCAGGATCTGACAGACACATTAGCCACTCTCGATAAAATCGACCGAGTAAAAGAAGAGACGGTTCAGCTACGACAAAAAGTGGCTGAAGCGCCAGAAAAAATGCGCCAGGCGACCGCAGCGTTAACCGCACTTAGCGATGTGGACAACGACGACGAAACGCGCAAAATTCTGAGCACGCTTTCGTTGCGCCAACTGGAAACTCGCGTTGCTCAGGCGCTGGACGATTTGCAAAACGCACAAAACGATCTGGCGTCTTATAACAGCCAGTTAGTTTCTTTACAGACGCAGCCTGAACGCGTGCAAAATGCGATGTATACCGCCTCACAGCAGCTGCAACAAATTCGCAGCCGCCTGGATGGCACGGAAGTCGGTGAGACAGCCTTACGTCCCAGCCAGAAAGTGCTGATGCAGGCGCAGCAGGCTTTGTTGAATGCCGAGATTGACCAGCAACGTAAAAGCCTTGAAGGGAACACAGTCTTACAGGATACCCTGCAAAAGCAACGCGATTACGTGACGGCGAACAGCACTCGTCTGGAACATGAACTGCAACTATTGCAGGAGGCGGTGAACAGCAAGCGTCTGACATTAACTGAAAAAACGGCGCAGGAAGCGGTAACGCCGGACGAAGCTGCGCGTATTCAGGCTAATCCGCTGGTGAAACAAGAGCTGGAAATTAACCAGCAGTTAAGTCAGCGTCTGATTAGCGCCACTGAAAACGGCAATTTGTTGATGCAGCAAAACATCAAAGTCAAAAACTGGCTGGAGCGGGCGCTGCAATCGGAACGCAATATCAAAGAGCAGATTTCTGTCCTGAAGGGCAGCCTGCTGCTGTCACGTATTCTTTATCAGCAACAACAAACGCTGCCCTCGGCGGACGAACTGGAAAATATGACCAACCGCATTGCGGATTTGCGTCTCGAACAGTTCGAAGTGAACCAGCAGCGTGACGCACTCTTCCAGAGCGATGCTTATGTCGCCAAACTGGAAGAGGGTCATGCGAATGAAGTCAACGATGAAGTTCGTGACGCATTGTTGCAAGTAGTTGATATGCGTCGCGAATTGCTGGATCAGCTTAACAAACAGTTGGGCAACCAACTCATGATGGCCATTAACCTGCAAATCAACCAGCAACAGTTAATGAGCGTATCGAAAAACCTGAAATCCATCCTGACCCAGCAGATTTTCTGGGTGAACAGTAACCGCCCGATGGACTGGGACTGGATTAAAGCGTTCCCACAAACGCTGCAGGATGAATTCAAGTCAATGAAAATTACGGTGAACTGGGAAAAAGCCTGGCCTGCCGTCTTTATCGCTTTCCTCGCAGGTTTACCGCTGCTGCTGATTGCCGGGTTAATTCACTGGCGTCTGGGATGGCTGAAAGCGTATCAACAAAAGCTGGCTTCCGCCGTAGGTTCCCTGCGTAACGACAGCCAGCTCAACACACCAAAAGCGATCCTTATCGATCTGATCCGCGCGCTGCCGGTGTGTCTGATTATTCTCGCCGTCGGTTTAATTCTGCTCACCATGCAGCTCAACATCAGTGAACTACTGTGGTCGTTCAGCAAAAAACTGGCGATTTTTTGGCTGGTATTTGGTCTGTGCTGGAAGGTGCTGGAGAAAAATGGCGTTGCTGTTCGTCACTTTGGTATGCCGGAACAGCAGACCAGCCACTGGCGTCGGCAAATTGTCCGCATCAGCCTCGCGTTGCTGCCGATCCATTTCTGGTCTGTGGTGGCAGAACTCTCCCCACTGCATCTGATGGATGATGTACTGGGACAGGCGATGATTTTCTTCAACCTGCTGCTGATTGCCTTTCTGGTGTGGCCGATGTGCCGCGAAAGCTGGCGTGATAAAGAGTCGCACACCATGCGTCTGGTCACCATTACCGTGTTGTCGATTATCCCGATTGCGCTGATGGTGCTGACCGCCACGGGTTATTTCTACACCACGCTGCGCCTCTCCGGGCGTTGGATTGAAACCGTTTATCTGGTGATCATCTGGAACCTGCTGTACCAGACCGTACTGCGCGGATTAAGCGTGGCGGCACGGCGTATCGCCTGGCGCCGTGCGCTGGCGCGTCGGCAGAATCTGGTGAAAGAGGGGGCTGAAGGCGCCGAACCGCCGGAAGAACCCACCATTGCACTGGAGCAGGTTAACCAGCAGACGCTGCGTATTACCATGCTGCTGATGTTTGCACTGTTTGGTTTGATGTTCTGGGCGATTTGGTCCGATTTGATCACCGTGTTCAGCTATCTCGACAGCATCACACTGTGGCATTACAACGGCACTGAAGCCGGGGCTGCGGTGGTGAAAAGCGTCACTATGGGCAGTCTGTTGTTTGCGATTATCGCATCGATGGTTGCCTGGGCGCTGATCCGCAACCTGCCTGGTTTGCTGGAAGTGCTGGTGCTCTCGCGGTTGAACATGCGCCAGGGCGCGTCGTACGCCATTACCACCATCCTTAACTACATCATCATTGCCGTTGGTGCGATGACAGTGTTTGGGTCGCTTGGTGTGTCATGGGATAAACTCCAGTGGCTGGCTGCGGCATTATCTGTAGGTCTGGGTTTTGGTTTACAAGAGATCTTCGGTAACTTCGTTTCTGGTTTGATCATCCTGTTCGAACGTCCGGTGCGCATTGGCGATACGGTAACTATCGGTACTTTCTCCGGAACGGTCAGTAAGATCCGTATTCGTGCAACGACTATTACGGACTTCGATCGCAAAGAAGTGATCATCCCGAACAAAGCGTTCGTAACCGAGCGTCTGATCAACTGGTCGTTAACCGACACCACCACTCGTCTGGTGATCCGTCTGGGTGTGGCTTACGGTTCTGATCTGGAAAAAGTACGCAGAGTCCTGCTTCAGGCAGCGACTGAGCATCCAAGGGTGATGCACGAACCGATGCCGGAAGTCTTCTTTACTGCGTTTGGCGCCAGCACGCTGGATCACGAGCTGCGCCTGTACGTTCGTGAACTGCGCGACCGTAGCCGTACTGTCGATGAACTGAACCGTACTATCGATCAGTTGTGCCGTGAAAACGACATCAACATTGCCTTTAACCAACTTGAAGTGCATCTGCATAACGAGAAGGGCGATGAAGTGACGGAAGTGAAACGAGACTACAAAGGCGACGATCCGACGCCTGCGGTAGGGTAATAACGAAAGGGGCGGCATTTAGCCGCCCCATTTATTTTTCGCTTTGAGCCTCATCATCGTTCTGTAATTTCTTTTCATAATCACGTTTTACAATATCCAGCGCGCGCAGCACGGTACTGGCTGGGATCTGATTTTCTTCCAGCAGCACAATTAAATCGACGGCCAGTTTGACATCGTCAGGGGCATTTTCCAGTGACATACTTTCTCCATTGCTAGCGAGTTAAACGCGCTAACCTGTTTTCGATTTTTTCCAGCGCATGGCGACACCGCGCCAGACGCGCTTCGTAGGCTTCTACTTCACGATGCAGCGTTTGCTGCTCTACTAAATCGGTTGCCTGTGCCAGACGGGCTTTACGTTCCGCTACCATCTCACGTAATCGCCGTTCAAAATCCTGATGTTGAATCCTTTTTCGTTGCCAGCGGGCAATTTTTGGCGGCGCGCTGTCCCACTCGCGCAGTGACCAGGATGCCGCTTCACGGGCAATCGCTTCCAGTTGGGCGACCAGGTGTTCTGCCAGCCAGGCTACTTGCGGCAGCTGCTGCTGTTCGACTGCGTGACGAAGCGCAGCCATGTTATCGCCCGCCTCATCGAGACAAGCCTGTAACGTTGTCGCGCGAGTCTGAAAAAGATGCCTGTCGAAACGGGCGCTTAACGTGCTGAACTGCGCCACCGGGACACAACGCTGGCGCAGCGTGGCGAGCTGACCTTCCAGTTTTTCCAGCAGCAGGGTCGTTTTCACGATAAGACCTCAATGAAAATGATAATTGTTATGCTAAAGTAGCCACTCTGTAAGCTGACAACACTCAATATGCAACGAATCATTTTAATCATCATTGGCTGGCTGGCGGTAGTGTTGGGTACGCTGGGGGTGGTATTACCGGTATTACCGACTACGCCGTTTATCCTGTTGGCTGCCTGGTGTTTTGCCCGCTCTTCCCCGCGTTTTCACGCCTGGCTGCTGTATCGCTCATGGTTTGGTAGCTATTTACGCTTCTGGCAGAAATACCATGCAATGCCGCGTGGCGCAAAACCACGGGCGATTTTATTGATACTCGTGACTTTTGCTATTTCACTGTGGTTTGTGCATATGACGTGGGTACGCATTTTGTTGCTGGTGATCCTCACTTGTTTGCTGATTTTTATGTGGCGAATCCCAGTGATTGATGAAAAGCAAGAAAAGCACTGAAGCACAACAATCGCTGTTGCAATTATCGCCCACAGCCAGTACATTCTGGCGTTTTCGAGCACAGGCGCAGGCGGTCAAAGGTTAAACAAAAGTTACTTTTGATACGTTTAAAACGCGCCGTGAGTACCACCGTAACAAGCAGGCATACACTTATGACCGCGACTGCACAGCAGCTTGAGTATCTCAAAAATAGCATCAAAAGCATTCAGGACTACCCAAAACCCGGCATTCTGTTCCGTGATGTCACCAGCTTACTGGAAGACCCGAAAGCTTACGCTCTCAGCATCGACCTGCTGGTTGAGCGTTACAAAAATGCGGGTATTACCAAAGTTGTCGGCACCGAAGCACGTGGCTTCTTGTTTGGTGCTCCGGTAGCATTGGGTCTGGGCGTAGGTTTTGTACCGGTACGTAAACCGGGCAAACTGCCGCGCGAAACCATCAGCGAAACTTACGAACTGGAATACGGCACCGATAAGCTGGAAATCCACGTTGATGCCATTAAACCTGGTGACAAAGTATTGGTAGTCGACGATTTGCTGGCAACTGGGGGCACCATTGAGGCAACAGTGAAATTGATCCGTCGTCTGGGCGGTGAAGTCACTGACGCTGCATTCATCATTAATCTGTTCGACCTCGGCGGTGAACAGCGTCTCGAAAATCAAGGCATTACCTGTTATAGCCTTGTCCCGTTCCCGGGCCACTAATTTTCGACAGCCCGCGCCATGGGCAGCACAAGATGTACATTCAGCCTCGCCGTTCTGACGGGGCTGTGTTAGCATTACCCCTTCGTGAATCCACCTTCCAGCGTTTCAGAGCCTGCCAATGAGTTATCAGGTCTTAGCCCGAAAATGGCGCCCACAAACCTTTGCTGACGTCGTCGGCCAGGAACATGTGCTGACCGCACTGGCGAACGGCTTGTCGTTAGGGCGTATTCATCATGCTTATCTTTTTTCCGGCACTCGTGGCGTCGGAAAAACCTCTATCGCCCGACTGCTGGCGAAGGGGCTAAACTGCGAAACAGGTATTACCGCGACACCGTGCGGCGTATGCGATAACTGCCGCGAAATCGAACAGGGGCGCTTTGTTGATCTGATTGAGATCGATGCCGCCTCGCGCACCAAAGTCGAAGATACCCGCGACCTGCTGGATAACGTTCAGTACGCGCCAGCGCGCGGTCGCTTTAAAGTCTATCTGATCGACGAAGTGCATATGCTGTCGCGCCACAGCTTCAACGCACTGTTAAAAACCCTTGAAGAGCCACCAGAGCATGTGAAGTTTCTGCTGGCAACCACCGATCCGCAGAAACTGCCGGTGACGATTTTGTCGCGCTGCCTGCAATTTCATCTCAAGGCGCTGGATGTCGAGCAAATTCGTCATCAGCTTGAGCACATTCTCAACGAAGAACATATCGCCCACGAGCCTCGGGCGCTGCAACTGCTGGCGCGCGCCGCTGAAGGCAGCCTGCGAGACGCGTTAAGTCTGACTGACCAGGCGATTGCCAGCGGTGATGGTCAGGTTTCTACCCAGGCGGTCAGTTCGATGCTCGGTACGCTCGACGACGATCAGGCGCTGTCGCTGGTAGAAGCGATGGTGGAAGCCGACGGCGAGCGCGTAATGGCGCTGATTAACGAAGCCGCTGCCCGTGGTATCGAGTGGGAAGCGTTGCTGGTGGAAATGCTCGGCCTGCTGCACCGCATTGCTATGGTACAGCTTTCGCCTGCTGCGCTTGGCAATGATATGGCCGCCATTGAGCTGCGGATGCGTGAACTGGCACGCACCATACCGCCAACAGATATTCAGCTTTACTACCAGACGCTATTGATTGGTCGCAAAGAATTACCGTATGCGCCAGACAGACGCATGGGCGTTGAAATGACGCTATTGCGCGCGCTGGCGTTCCATCCGCGTATGCCGCTACCCGAACCGGAAGTGCCGCGCCAGTCCTTTGCGCCAGTCGCGCCGACGGCGGTAATGACACCAATGCAGGTGCCGCCACAGCCGCAATCAGCGCCGCAGCAGGCACCGACCGTTCCGCTCTCAGAAACCACCAGCCAGGTGCTGGCGGCGCGCCAGCAACTACAGCGCGCACAGGGAGCAACCAAAGCAAAAAAGAGTGAACCGGCAGCCGCTACCCGCGCGCGGCCGGTGAATAACGCTGCGCTGGAAAGACTGGCTTCGGTCACCGATCGCGTTCAGTCGCGTCCGGCACCATCGGCGCTGGAAAAAGCGCCAGCCAAAAAAGAAGCGTATCGCTGGAAGGCTACCACCCCAGTGATGCAACAAAAAGAAGTGGTCGCCACGCCAAAGGCGCTGAAAAAGGCGCTGGAACATGAAAAAACGCCAGAGCTGGCGGCGAAGCTGGCGGCAGAAGCCATTGAGCGCGATCCGTGGGCAGCACAGGTGAGCCAACTTTCGCTACCAAAACTGGTCGAACAGGTGGCGTTAAATGCCTGGAAAGAGGAGAACGGCAACACGGTGTGTCTGCATTTGCGCTCCTCTCAGCGTCATTTGAATAACAGCGGTGCACAACAAAAACTGGCTGAAGCGTTGAGTACGTTAAATGGCTCAACGGTTGAACTGACTATCGTTGAAGATGATAATCCAGCGGTGCGTACGCCGCTGGAGTGGCGTCAGGCGATATACGAAGAAAAACTTGCGCAGGCGCGCGAGTCCATTATTGCGGATAATAATATTCAGACCCTGCGTCGATTCTTCGATGCGGAGCTGGATGAAGAAAGTATCCGCCCCATTTGATCGTAAGCACAGCTTACGATCGTCATCCTTAACGTGATTGAGAGAGAAACCTATGTTTGGTAAAGGCGGTCTGGGCAACCTGATGAAGCAGGCCCAGCAGATGCAAGAAAAAATGCAGCAGATGCAGGAAGAAATCGCGAAGCTGGAAGTGACCGGCGAATCCGGCGCAGGTCTGGTTAAAGTGACCATCAACGGCGCACACAACTGCCGTCGCGTTGAGATCGACCCAAGCCTGCTGGAAGACGACAAAGAGATGCTGGAAGACCTGGTGGCTGCGGCATTCAACGATGCAGCACGTCGTATCGAAGAAACTCAGAAAGAAAAAATGGCCTCTGTTTCCTCCGGAATGCAGCTGCCGCCTGGCTTTAAGATGCCGTTCTGATGCAAACCAGCCCGCTGTTAACACAGCTTATGGAAGCACTGCGCTGTCTGCCGGGCGTTGGCCCGAAGTCGGCGCAGCGTATGGCGTTCACGCTGCTTCAGCGCGATCGTAGCGGCGGGATGCGTCTGGCGCAGGCGCTCACCCGGGCGATGTCGGAAATCGGTCACTGCGCCGATTGCCGCACCTTCACTGAGCAGGAAGTCTGTAACATCTGTTCAAACCCGCGTCGTCAGGAAAACGGTCAAATCTGCGTGGTGGAGAGTCCGGCGGACATCTACGCCATTGAGCAGACCGGGCAGTTTTCCGGTCGTTATTTTGTGTTGATGGGGCACCTGTCACCGCTGGATGGCATCGGACCGGATGATATCGGGCTTGATCGTCTGGAACAGCGTCTGGCAGAGGAAAAAATCACTGAAGTGATCCTCGCCACCAACCCCACGGTTGAAGGTGAAGCTACCGCTAACTACATTGCCGAGCTTTGCGCGCAATATGACGTGGAAGCCAGCCGTATTGCCCACGGCGTACCGGTTGGCGGCGAACTGGAAATGGTCGACGGCACCACGCTGTCGCACTCACTTGCCGGGCGTCATAAGATTCGTTTTTAAGCAAACGAGAGCAGGATCACCTGCTCTCGCTTGAAATTATTCCTCCTTGTCCCCATCTCTCCCTCATCCTGTTTTTAACCTTAAAATGGCATTATTGAGGTAGACCTACATGAAAGGACAAGAAACTCGTGGTTTTCAGTCAGAAGTGAAGCAGCTTCTGCATCTGATGATCCATTCTCTCTATTCCAATAAAGAAATCTTCCTGCGTGAGCTTATCTCTAACGCCTCCGATGCGGCGGACAAGCTGCGTTTCCGCGCGCTCTCTAACCCGGATCTGTACGAAGGTGACGGCGAACTGCGCGTTCGTGTCTCTTTCGACAAAGACAAGCGCACGCTGACTATTTCCGACAACGGCGTGGGGATGACCCGCGACGAAGTGATCGACCATCTGGGGACTATCGCTAAATCCGGCACCAAATCGTTCCTCGAATCCCTGGGTTCTGACCAGGCGAAAGACAGCCAGCTGATCGGTCAGTTTGGTGTTGGTTTCTACTCTGCGTTTATCGTGGCCGATAAAGTGACCGTGCGCACCCGTGCGGCAGGTGAAAAACCAGAAAACGGCGTATTCTGGGAATCGGCGGGCGAAGGTGAATACACCGTTGCCGATATCACCAAAGAAGATCGCGGTACTGAAATTACCCTGCATCTGCGCGAAGGCGAGGATGAATTCCTCGATGACTGGCGCGTGCGTTCCATCATCAGCAAATACTCCGACCATATCGCGCTGCCGGTAGAGATCGAAAAACGCGAAGAGAAAGACGGCGAAACCGTTATTTCCTGGGAGAAAATCAACAAAGCGCAGGCGCTGTGGACTCGCAACAAGTCGGAAATCACCGATGAAGAATACAAAGAGTTCTACAAACACATCGCCCACGACTTTAACGATCCGCTGACCTGGAGCCATAACCGAGTTGAAGGTAAGCAAGAGTACACCAGCCTGCTGTACATCCCGTCCCAGGCTCCGTGGGATATGTGGAACCGCGATCATAAACACGGCCTGAAACTGTACGTCCAGCGTGTGTTCATCATGGACGACGCAGAACAGTTCATGCCGAACTATCTGCGCTTCGTGCGTGGTCTGATTGACTCCAGCGATCTGCCGCTGAACGTTTCCCGTGAAATCCTCCAGGACAGCACAGTAACGCGTAACCTGCGCAATGCGCTGACCAAGCGTGTACTGCAAATGCTGGAAAAACTGGCGAAAGACGACGCGGAAAAATACCAGACCTTCTGGCAACAGTTTGGCCTGGTACTGAAAGAAGGTCCGGCGGAAGATTTCGCTAACCAGGAAGCGATCGCCAAACTGCTGCGTTTTGCTTCTACTCATACCGACTCTTCTGCGCAAACCGTGTCTCTGGAAGACTACGTTTCCCGCATGAAAGAAGGGCAGGAGAAAATCTACTACATCACCGCAGACAGCTACGCGGCAGCGAAGAGCAGCCCGCACCTGGAACTGCTGCGTAAGAAAGGCATCGAAGTTCTGCTGCTTTCCGACCGCATCGATGAGTGGATGATGAACTATCTGACTGAGTTCGACGGTAAACCGTTCCAGTCTGTGTCCAAAGTTGACGAGTCGCTGGAAAAACTGGCTGACGAAGTTGATGAGAGCGCGAAAGAAGCGGAGAAAGCACTGACTCCGTTTATCGACCGTGTGAAAGCCCTGCTCGGCGAGCGTGTGAAAGATGTCCGTCTGACTCACCGTCTGACCGATACGCCAGCGATTGTGTCTACTGATGCGGACGAAATGAGCACCCAGATGGCGAAACTGTTCGCTGCGGCGGGCCAGAAAGTGCCAGAAGTGAAATACATCTTCGAACTGAACCCGGATCACGTACTGGTGAAACGTGCGGCAGATACTGAAGATGAAGCGAAGTTCAGCGAGTGGGTAGAACTGCTGCTGGATCAGGCGCTGCTGGCAGAACGCGGCACGCTGGAAGATCCGAACCTGTTTATTCGTCGTATGAACCAGCTGCTGGTTTCCTGATGTAATGCCGGATGAATTTTATCCGGCATACAGCTGAATGTGGTGCCGGATGACCTTCGTGTCATCCGGCATTTTTCTTTTCATTATCTGCACTTTCCGCAAATTATCTCCCCCTTAACCGTTTCAGCCCCAGGTGCCTTTCTTGAGGCAATCGCCTGATGGTGGTATCGTTTATCGCTTTTTCAAAAAATTCGACACATTTTAAGGGGATTTTCGCAATGCGTATCATTCTGCTTGGCGCTCCGGGCGCGGGGAAAGGGACTCAGGCTCAGTTCATCATGGAGAAATATGGTATTCCGCAAATCTCCACTGGCGATATGCTGCGTGCTGCGGTCAAGTCTGGCTCCGAGCTGGGTAAACAAGCAAAAGACATTATGGATGCTGGCAAACTGGTCACCGACGAACTGGTGATCGCGCTGGTTAAAGAGCGCATTGCTCAGGAAGACTGCCGTAACGGTTTCCTGCTTGACGGCTTCCCGCGTACCATTCCGCAGGCAGACGCGATGAAAGAAGCGGGCATCAACGTTGACTACGTTCTGGAGTTTGACGTACCGGACGAACTGATTGTTGACCGTATCGTAGGCCGCCGCGTTCACGCGCCGTCTGGTCGTGTTTATCACGTTAAATTCAATCCGCCGAAAGTCGAAGGCAAAGACGACGTTACCGGTGAAGAACTGACTACCCGTAAAGACGATCAGGAAGAAACCGTGCGTAAACGTCTGGTTGAATACCATCAGATGACTGCACCGCTGATCGGCTACTACTCTAAAGAAGCGGAAGCGGGCAACACCAAATACGCAAAAGTCGATGGCACCAAACCGGTTGCTGAAGTTCGCGCGGCTCTGGAAAAAATCCTCGGCTAATCAAGTTGCAGCAGATCTGCTTTCGGGCAGGTCTGCTCATCCTCCTCAGGCAATACCTCTCACAGCAATTAGTTCTTCTTCCTCACTTTTCCGCTACAATTATCAACAAGTTGAATCGATAAGAGGCGGTAATGCGTCAAACTAAAACCGGTATCCTGCTGGCAAACCTGGGTACGCCCGATGCCCCCACTCCTGAAGCGGTAAAACGCTACCTGAAACAATTTTTAAGCGACAGACGCGTAGTCGATACTTCACGGCTGTTGTGGTGGCCATTGCTGCGCGGCGTGATTTTGCCTCTGCGCTCGCCGCGTGTGGCGAAGCTGTATGCCTCTGTCTGGATGGAAGGTGGCTCGCCACTGATGGTTTACAGCCGCCAGCAACAACAGGCGCTGGCACAACGTTTACCGGATACGCCCGTGGCGCTGGGAATGAGCTACGGCACGCCATCGCTGGAAAGCGCCGTAGATGAACTACTGGCTGAACATGTTGATCATATCGTGGTGCTGCCGCTCTACCCGCAATACTCCTGTTCAACGGTCGGTGCGGTATGGGATGAACTGGCACGTATTCTGGCGCGCAAACGTAGCATTCCGGGGATATCGTTTATTCGCGATTATGCCGATAACCACGATTACATTAATGCACTGGCGAACAGTGTTCGTGCTTCTTTTGCCAAACATGGCGAACCAGATTTACTTTTACTCTCTTATCACGGTATTCCCCAGCGTTATGCGGATGAAGGCGATGATTATCCGCAACGTTGTCGCACAACGACCCGCGAGCTGGCTTCTGCGCTGGGAATGGCACCGGAAAAAGTGATGATGACCTTTCAGTCGCGCTTTGGTCGGGAACCCTGGTTGATGCCTTATACCGACGAAACGCTGAAAATGCTGGGAGAAAAAGGTGTCGGCCATATTCAGGTGATGTGTCCGGGCTTTGCTGCGGATTGTCTGGAAACACTGGAAGAGATTGCCGAGCAAAACCGTGAAGTCTTCCTCGGTGCAGGCGGTAAAAAATACGAATATATTCCGGCGCTTAATGCCACGCCGGAACATATCGAAATGATGGCTAATCTTGTTGCAGCGTATCGCTAAAGCTGAGCGGTAAAGAATTGAGCGCCGTCGCGAAGAGCATCATCGGCGGTTTTCATCATCCGTGAATAATGCAAAAAGGCGTGCAGCGTTCCTGGGTAGAGTCTGAACTCACAGGGCTGCTGATGCGCCGCTAACGTCTGGTAAAGCAGGTGACTGTCATCCAGCAGCGGATCGAATTCTGCACCGGCGATATAGCAGGGGGGCACATCGCGAGTGAGATCGTTATTAAACAGGCAGTAATACGGCGACTCGTGGTCTGCTTCGTTGCTTAAATACGCCTCTTCGTACATCTGCAAATCCTGTTGCGTTAAGCCATCCCAGTCACCGCCCAACAGACGGCGAGTCACGGAATCGCGTAATCCGTAAAGCCCATACCACAGCAAAACGCCCACAACTTTGCCGCAATCGATCTGCTTATCACGCAACCATAAAGCACTGGCGAGCGCCAGCATGGCGCCAGCGGAATCACCGGCAAAACCAATGCGTGACATATTGATCTGATAATCGCCCGCCTGCTGGTGGAAGTAACAACAGGCAGCCACGACTTCCTCTATCGCTTGCGGAAAACGCGCTTCAGGCGAAAGGGTGTAATCAATACCAATCACCGTACACTGGGTGTACTTTGCCAGCAGGCGCATAATGCGATCGTGGGTATCGAGATTGCCGAGAATAAAACCGCCGCCATGCAGATAAAACAGCGTCGCCGGGCTATCCGGGTTCGGACAAAATTGCCGTACTTCTACCTGACCATATTTTGTCGGAACCGCGTAAGCTCTGGTTTCCATTTCTGGAGCGCCAGCATTCCAGAATCGGCGCTCAAGCGTGTAATGCTGGCGTTGTTCGGCAATCGTTCCCGTTGCGGGCCAGGGCGGTAAATCGGGCTGAAGAGTATTAACAACCGCCTTCATTTCGGCAGAGATTAGCTCCAGCACGGGTAGTTTGTTTTCCGGCTTCATGCAAAAACTCCTTTCAAATTGCGTCATTGTAAAGAACATCTCTCATGAAAATGCGATCCCGCCGGCTGATATTGAAACAGCCTGCGTCTCGCGCGTTCAGGCATGATTGTGTTAACATTCGCCGCTCAGTTAACCACCCGTAAAAACAACCATGAAATTTCCCGGCAAACGTAAATCCAAACATTACTTCCCCGTAAATGCACGCGATCCGCTGTTGCAGCAAATCCAACCAGAAAACGAAACCAGCGCAGCCTGGGTGGTCGGTATCGACCAGACGCTGGTGGATATTGAAGCCAAAGTGGAAGACGATTTTATTGAACGTTATGGATTAAGCGCCGGGCATTCACTGGTCATTGAAGATGATGTTGCTGAAGCACTTTATCAGGAGCTGAAACAGAAAAACCTGATTACTCATCAGTTCGCAGGTGGCACTATTGGCAATACCATGCACAACTATTCTGTACTGGCAGACGACCGTTCGGTGCTGCTGGGCGTGATGTGCAGCAATATTGAAATTGGCAGCTACGCCTATCGTTACTTGTGCAATACATCCAGCCGTACCGATCTTAACTATCTGCAGGGCGTGGATGGCCCGATTGGTCGTTGCTTTACGCTGATTGGCGAGTCTGGCGAACGTACCTTTGCTATCAGTCCAGGTCATATGAACCAATTACGGGCAGAAAGCATTCCGGAAGATGTTATCGCCGGAGCGTCGGCGCTGGTATTAACGTCCTATCTGGTGCGTTGCAAGCCGGGTGAACCGATGCCGGAAGCGACCATGAAAGCCATTGAGTACGCGAAGAAATACAACGTACCGGTGGTGCTAACGCTGGGTACTAAATTTGTCATCGCCGAGAATCCGCAATGGTGGCAGCAATTCCTCAAAGAGCACGTCTCCATCCTCGCGATGAACGAAGAAGAAGCCGAAGCATTGACTGGAGAGAGCGATCCGCTGCTGGCATCTGATAAGGCGCTGGACTGGGTTGATCTGGTGCTGTGCACCGCCGGGCCCATCGGCTTGTATATGGCGGGCTTTACGGAAGACGAAGCGAAACGCAAAACCCAGCATCCGCTGTTGCCGGGCGCTATCGCGGAATTTAACCAGTATGAGTTTAGCCGCGCTATGCGTCATAAAGATTGCCAGAATCCGCTGCGTGTCTATTCGCACATTGCGCCGTACATGGGCGGACCAGAAAAAATCATGAACACCAATGGTGCCGGAGACGGTGCGCTGGCCGCGTTGTTGCATGACATTACCGCCAATAGCTATCACCGCACTAACGTGCCAAATTCCAGCAAGCATAAATTCACCTGGCTGACTTATTCGTCGTTAGCACAGGTGTGTAAATATGCTAACCGTGTGAGCTATCAGGTACTGAACCAGCATTCACCACGCTTAACGCGCGGTCTGCCGGAGCGAGAAGACAGCCTGGAAGAGTCTTACTGGGATCGTTAAGCCATCGAACCAATGACAGTCGGATGCGGCATAAACGCCTTATCCAACCTACGGAAGATGGCACGCGTAGGCCGGATAAGATGCGTCAGCATCGCATCCGGCAATGGCGACATTAATGTATTACCCCGTCACCACCTCGCCAGCCGGTGGTGTTTCCAGCAGTTCCAGCATAGTACGGGCGATTTCACGTTCACCCATCACCACCTGATTCGCGCCACGTTCGGTGATATACGCCACCTCATCGTCATAATGGGCGCGGGCGATAATCTCAATATCCGGGTTTTTGGCGCGAGCAGAGGCCACAATCTCGCCAGCTTCGTAACCGTTAGGAATGGTCAGAATCAGCCATTTTGCGCACTCCAGATGCGCCAGGTGCATAATCTCTTCATTCGCCGCGTTGCCCAGTACCGCGCGAACGCCACGCTCACGCAGTTCATCGACGCGGGTTCGTGATGTTTCAATCACCACTAACGGAATATCAGAGGCGAGTAATTTCTCGCCCAGCAGACTGCCTACACGACCGTAGCCAACCAGTAGCGCATGGTTGCAAATATCCACCGGGATCTGCTTCTCTTCTTCGATAGCCTCTTCCAGCGTCTGTTCTTCCAGCGTTTCGGTCTTTGCCAGATATTTTTCCAGCAGCGCGAACAGTACCGGGTTGAGCATAATAGACAGGATCGCGCCTGCCAGTACCAGGTTTTGCCCGGCCTGCGGCAGTAAATTTAATGCCATCCCCAGCCCCGCCAGGATAAACGCGAACTCACCAATTTGCGCGAGGCTGGAGGCGATAGTTAACGCCGTGCGCTGGGAGTGACCAAACAACCGAACGAGGAACAGTGCCGCAACTGATTTACCAAACAGAATAATCGCCAGCGTTGCCAGCACTGCCAGCGGTTGCTGAATCAGAATTAACGGATCAAATAGCATCCCAACGGAGACGAAAAACAGCACCGCAAACGCATCGCGCAATGGCAGCGTATCATGCGCCGCGCGGTGGCTAAGTTCGGATTCATTTAGCACCATCCCGGCGAAGAATGCGCCGAGTGCAAAGGAGACGTCAAACAGTTCTACCGCACCAAAAGCAATGCCTAATGCCAGCGCCAGCACCGACAGGGTAAACAGTTCTCGCGAACCGGTTGCTGCGCTTCGCGCCATAATCCACGGCACCAGACGGCGACCCACTAACATCATAATGGCGATAAATGCCACCACCTTGCCGATGGTGATTCCCATATCAACCGCCAGCGTCGCAAAGCCCACGTCGCCCTGTTCCAGCATTCCAGCCACTGCGGGCAGCAACACCAGCGTCAGAACCATCACCAAATCTTCCACAATCAACCAGCCGATGGCGATTTGCCCGCGCTGGCTGTCTATTAATTGCCGTTCTTCAAGCGCACGCAGCAGTACCACGGTACTGGCGGTAGAAAGACACAAACCGAACACGATGCCAGTCATTAACGACCAGCCGATCACGGCAGAAAGAGCCATACCCAGCAACGTCGCTACCGCTATCTGGGCGATCGCGCCGGGAATGGCGATGGACTTTACCGCCATCAAATCCTTGAGCGAAAAATGCAAACCGACGCCGAACATCAGCAGAATAACGCCCAGCTCCGCCAGCTCTGGTGCCAGTTTGGTGTCGGCAACAAACCCTGGAGTAAAAGGTCCTGCCAGCACGCCCGCTAACAGATATCCCACCAGAGGAGAAATACGCAGTTTATTAGCAATCATGCCGAGGATAAAAGCGAGCACAAGGCCGCCAACAATGGTGGTGATAAGCGGGGTGGCGTGATGCATTCCGTCTCCTGTTCCTGGTGGTTGTTGTCCATTTTTGGCTGGGAAAACCAAAATTACAGGTAATAGTTTATGACAATTTCATTGTTGATGTTTATGAATAATTGTTGAATTTTGCAGAAAAATGGAATTAACCGCAAAAAAGGCACGGATCGGAAAAGTGATAAGGTGCAGGAAGAGGAAAGGCTTATGGCTACTGTAAAATGAGGCAGCCAAAGTTTACCTTTGGCTGCCTGGAAATCAGGATTTATGCCGGTTATCAGGCAAGAATATGGTCAACATACCAAGAAGTGGAAGGAAAGCACAGATTTTATAAACTAACTCGATACTGGTATGGTCGGCGATAAGCCCCAGAACCGCAGCACCCAGCCCCCCCATACCGAAAGCGAAACCGAAAAACAGTCCAGAAACCATGCCTATACGCCCCGGAAGTAGCTCCTGAGCGTAGACCAGAATGGCAGAAAACGCCGAGGCGAGGATAAATCCAATAATTACCGTTAAAACCCCCGTCCAGTACAGGCTGGCGTAGGGTAAAATCAAGGTAAACGGCGCAACGCCGAGGATAGAGCCCCAAATTACATATTTTCGACCGATTTTATCCCCGACAGGCCCGCCAATCACCGTACCCGCCGCGACGGCAAACAGGAAGGCAAACAGATGAAGCTGGGCATTCTGGATGGATAATCCGAATTTTTGCATCAGATAAAAGGTGTAATAGCTGCTGATGCTCGCCATATAGAAATATTTCGAGAAAATCAGCACTAACAGCACGCAAACAGCCAGCACGACCTTATTACGCGGCAGTGGATTGATTATTATTGCTTTCGGTTTGCCTTTACTCATCCGATGCTGTGCAGAGTACCAACGGCTGATTTGCGCCAGAACCACGATAGCCAGCAACGCCGCCAGCACAAACCATGCAACGTTGCCTTTGCCGTAAGGGGCAATGATGACCGCCGCCAGCAATGGCCCCAACGAACTGCCAAAGTTACCGCCCACCTGGAAGATAGATTGCGCCAGGCCATGACGTCCACCAGACGCCATACGCGCCACGCGGGAAGATTCCGGGTGAAAGACCGACGAACCCGTACCGACCAGCGCCGCCGCCAGCAGAACCGTACCAAAACTACCCGCCAGCGCCAGCAGTATCAGGCCGCTCATGGTAAAGCACATGCCAATCGGTAATGACCACGGCATTGGGTATTTATCTGTCCAGTAGCCGACTACCGGTTGCAGCAGCGAAGAAGCGAGCTGAAAGGTGAGGGTAATCATCCCAATCTGCATAAACGTCAGGGAAAACTCTGACTGAAGCAGCGGATAAATCGCCAGAATTAGCGATTGGATCATGTCGTTCAGCAGATGCGAGAGGCTGATTGCGCCTAAAATACCAAATGATGTACGAGCCTTAGTGGTCGATGCAGCCGCGCCCGCCGCAGGCTGGGTTTGTTCACTCATTGCCATAGGAAAGTCACTTTTTCAGAGTTGCGATGTAAAGAATTATCTTATTTGTGATTATTACCCGACTAACATACCTGTATGCGCTGTCTGAAGGAAGTCTCAATGCTTAATACAGAATTTCCATTTTTGTATGTAGATTTACCATCACCGAACACAGACTTGTCTATTATGTCGCGTCATACTAATTTTCAACACGTTGATATCTGGTCAGGGAGAGAGAAATATGAAGTTTTTGCAGCGGGGTGTGGCATTAGCATTATTAGCCGCATTTACACTGGCGAGTGAAACCGCCCAGGCTTATGAGCAGGATAAAACCTACAAAATTACGGTACTTCATACCAACGACCACCACGGTCATTTCTGGCGTAATGAATATGGCGAATATGGTCTGGCGGCGCAAAAAACGCTGGTGGATGGTATCCGTAAAGAAGTCGCGGCTGAAGGCGGTAGCGTGCTGTTACTTTCAGGTGGTGACATTAACACTGGTGTACCGGAATCAGATTTACAGGACGCCGAACCGGATTTTCGCGGCATGAATCTGGTGGGGTATGACGCGATGGCGATCGGTAATCATGAATTTGATAACCCGCTCACCGTATTACGCCAGCAGGAAAAATGGGCAAAGTTCCCGTTACTCTCCGCCAATATCTATCAAAAAAGTACCGGCGAGCGCCTGTTTAAACCCTGGGCGTTGTTTAAGCGTCAGGATCTGAAAATCGCGGTAATTGGTCTGACGACCGATGACACGGCGAAAATTGGTAACCCGGAATACTTCACTGATATCGAATTTCGTAAGCCCGCCGATGAAGCGAAGCTGGTGATTCAGGAGCTGCAACAGACAGAAAAGCCAGACATTATTATTGCAGCCACGCATATGGGGCATTACGACAATGGCGAACACGGTTCAAACGCACCGGGCGATGTAGAGATGGCGCGCAGCCTGCCTGCCGGATCGTTGGCGATGATCGTCGGTGGTCACTCGCAAGATCCGGTCTGTATGGCGGCAGAAAACAAAAAACAGGTCGATTACGTGCCGGGTACGCCATGCAAACCGGATCAACAAAACGGCATCTGGATTGTGCAGGCGCATGAGTGGGGCAAATACGTGGGACGAGCCGATTTTGAGTTTCGCAATGGCGAAATGAAAATGGTCAATTACCAGTTGATTCCGGTGAACCTGAAGAAAAAAGTGACATGGGAAGACGGAAAAAGCGAACGCGTGCTGTACACCCCGGAAATCGCTGAAAACCAGCAAATGATCTCGCTGTTATCCCCGTTCCAGAACAAAGGCAAAGCGCAACTGGAAGTGAAAATTGGTGAGGTTAGTGACCGCCTTGAAGGCGACCGCAGCAAAGTTCGTTTCGTACAGACCAATATGGGAAGGTTGATTCTGGCAGCACAAATGGATCGCACCGGAGCCGACTTTGCGGTGATGAGCGGAGGCGGGATTCGTGACTCCATCGACGCGGGTAACATCAGTTATAAAAACGTGCTGAAAGTGCAGCCGTTCGGCAATGTGGTGGTGTATGCCGACATGACCGGTAAAGAGGTGATTGATTACCTCACCGCCGTCGCACAAATGAAACCAGATTCCGGTGCCTATCCGCAATTTGCCAACGTCAGCTTTGTGGCGAAAGACGGCAAACTGAACGACCTGAAAATCAAAGGCGAACCGGTCGATCCGGCAAAAACTTACCGTATGGCGACATTAAACTTCAATGCCACCGGCGGTGATGGTTATCCGCGCCTTGATAACAAACCGGGCTATGTGAATACCGGCTTTATTGATGCCGAAGTGCTGAAAGACTATATCCAGAAAAACTCGCCGCTGGATGCGAGTGCGTATGAGCCGAAAGGTGAGGTAAGCTGGCAGTAATCTGAAAGTGCCGGATGTTCGCATCCGGCACAATGCTTAATCGCGGCGGGCGATATCGGCAAATTTGGCATTGAGGATCTTCGCCAGATCGCCTGCCGCAAGTTCAATATCCAGTCCGCGCTTGCCGCCGGAAACATAAATAGTGGCAAATTCTTGCGCGGGGGCATCAATAATCGTCGGCAGACGTTTTTTCTGCCCCAGTGGGCTAATTCCCCCAACCAGATATCCCGTCGAACGCTGCGCGACCATCGGATCGGCCATTTCCACCTTTTTGGCACCCAGCGCCTTTGCCACCTTTTTAAGATCTAATTGACCGGCGACCGGCGTAACGGCCACCGCCAGATGTTTCATATCGCCGTTCACTGCGACCAGCAGCGTTTTGTACACCTGATCCGCATTCAACCCTAATTTTTTGACCACTTCATCGCCAAAGTTGGTTTCAGCCGGATCGTGATCGTAGGTATGAATCTGGAATGAAATCTTGTTTTTTTCGAGTAATTTAACTGCGGGTGTCATCGTAATTTTCCTGCCTCAAACAAAAAACGGAGAAAGCATACGCCTGATGGCGGCTCAAAAAAAAGAGTCATCTTGCCTAATAGTATTGGCAGGATGGTGAGATTGAGCGACAATCGAGTTACACCGTCGCTTAAAGTGACGGCATAATAATAAAAATATGAAATTCCTCTTTGACGGGCCAATAGCGATATTGGCCATTTTTTTAGCGCAACATTTGTGGCAAATTCCCTTCTCCATACAGATGTAACGCTCCGACCGCGACCACATAGCGCCCCGGTGGCATAGCGCGTAATTTATCCCGCCAGGCAAGATTTCGCCGATGCATCAGCACGTCGTACAGCGACTGGCTGAACGTATTGGGCAGTGTTATTTCATTATTTTGCGGCGGCGCATTCAGCCACCAGCTCATCATTTGTTGTAGTAGCCGTGCGTTGGTATGCCAGTGGGTCAGTGTATCGTCCAGCAGCGCCAGTCCTTTGTCGGGGAGCTGGAGCAACATGGCAATCTGGTTTTCTGCCCCTTCCAGTTCAATCACGGTTTTATGTTGTTGTTTCGCCGCCTGCAATAGCTGGTAATCGATACCATATTCTGCCCTCAGCCCCAGTTTTTGCGCCTGCGTCGCCTGAAGAACCATCGCGATTTGCCACAGCGGTTGGCTAGAAAAGAGCGACGGAGAAATGCCCATCTCCTGGCTGATGTGCTGCAGATTTTGCCATTGTTCTTCGCTGATGCGCTCTTCCAGCGCCTCGCAGGCAGGTAAATTAGCAAAAGGCGTATCGCTGGTGGAAACATCCGCCTCGACAATCAGCGCATCGGCTTGTTTGAGCTTTTTAAGCAAACGGGCGGGTAGAGGAGCCATATCGTGGCTACCCATATGAATACTGCCAATCAGATGAAAATGGCGATTGCCGGTGAGAGATATATCGATGGCAGGCCAGGTGTAATGATTACCGCGCAGCGCGGCCCAAAGTGTTTTTACCCGGTACAACAGATCCATACGACCTCCCTTTGTGAAATATCATGCTAGCGCGCGGGGAGGGATGGCGCAAATGGAGTTGATTGTTGCACTTGTGCACAGTGCGTCATCCGGCAACTGAGTACCATTGCCTGATGCGACGCTGGCGCGTCTTATCATGCCTACAAACCTGTGCCCGAACCGTAGGCTGGATAAGGCGTTCACGCCGCATCCGGCAGTCTGCGTCGATGCCAAATGCGCCACCCTAAAGCAGCGCATCCGCAATGACATACTTATTCCTTCGGTTTAAACCGCAGCAACCGGTTGGCGTTACTCACCACCGTAATCGACGAGAGCGCCATTGCCGCCCCGGCAACTACCGGGTTAAGCAGCGTTCCGGTGAACGGCCACAAAATACCTGCGGCGACCGGAATACCGATACTGTTGTAGATAAACGCGCCAAGCAGGTTTTGCTTCATATTGCGCAGCGTCGCGCGGGAGATGGCGAGTGCGTCTGCAACCCCCATCAGGCTATGGCGCATCAGGGTAATCGCCGCTGTTTCAATGGCAACATCACTGCCGCCACCCATCGCAATACCGACATCCGCCTGGGCCAGCGCCGGCGCGTCGTTAATGCCGTCGCCCACCATCGCTACCTGGCGTCCCTCGCTTTGCAGACGTTTAATCGCTTCGGCTTTACCATCCGGCAATACACCCGCAATCACTTCATCAATCCCTGCTTCTTTGGCGATCGCATTGGCGGTGGTTGGGTTATCGCCGGTTAACATTACCAGACGATATCCTGCTTTATGCAGGCGTTGCAGCGCCGCCACGCTATCGCTACGCAATGGATCGCGTACCGCCAACAGAGCCACCGCTTTGCCATCAACGGCCAGTAACACCGGCGTTGCGCCTTGTGATGCCTGGGCTGAAATATCAGCTTCAATCGCTTTCGTATCGACTTGCTGGTCATTTAACAGCGCCTGATTCCCCAGCAGCAGTGAATGGCCTTCCACTTCGCCACTTACCCCTAGTCCGCGCAATGTGCGGAAGCCATTGACCTGTGGCAGCGTGATATTGCCTGCTTTATCGAGGATCGCCCGTGCCAGCGGATGGCTGGAACCTTGCTCCAGCGCCGCCGCCAGACGCAACGCCTGCGCTTCATCAACATCAGCAAACGTTTTCACGGCGACAACCTGCGGTTTACCTTCCGTCAGCGTCCCGGTTTTATCGAACACCACGGTGTCGAGCGTACTGGCGCGTTGCAATGCGTCGGCGTCACGCACCAGCACACCAAACTCAGCCGCCCGCCCGACGCCGGAAATAATCGACATCGGCGTTGCCAGCCCCAGCGCACACGGACAGGCAATAATCAGCACCGTAGTGGCAATCACCAGGGTATAAACAATTTGCGGTGCTGGCCCAAAGAAATACCAGATTGCTGCACTGATCAACGCAATTACCACTACCACCGGTACAAATACGGCAGAGATTTTATCCGCCAGCTGGCCGATTTCCGGTTTACTGCTCTGAGCCTGGCGCACCATGCGAATGATCCGCGACAGCGTGGTATGGCTGCCGACTGCGCTGGCGCGAAACAGCACACTACCGTCCTGCACCACCGTCCCGGCATGAACGCTGTCGCCTTCGCCTTTTTGCTGTGGAATAGGTTCGCCCGTCAGCATCGCCTCATCCAGCCACGCTTCGCCCTGAGTGATTTCGCCATCCACCGGCACACGGTCACCGGTTGTCAGGCGCAGCAACATACCTGGCTGAACGTCTGCCAGCGGCACACTCTTTTCACCTTCGTCAGTGACCAGTCTCGCCGTCGGTGGGGTTAAATCGAGTAATTTCTCCAGCGCCTTCGATGAACGCTGGCGTGCACGCGCTTCCAGCATATGACCGAGGTTGATCAGACCGATAATCATCGCGCTGGCTTCGTAATAAAGATGCCGCGCTTCCATCGGGAACCACTGCGGCCACAGGTTAACGCTCATCGAATAGAGCCACGCCACGCCAGTACCCAGCGCCACCAGCGTATCCATCGTCGCCGCACCGTTGAGCAGGCTTTTCCATGCACTGCGGTAAAAATGCCCGCCCGCGAAAACCATTACCGCCAGCGTTATCAGACCGATTACCAGCCACAGGCTGCGGTTGTCGGCGGTGACCATCATGTTATCGCCGATCATCCCCCAGACCATTACCGGGATACCCACCGCCAGGGCGACAATCGCCTGCCAGCGGAAGCGTTTCATGGTTGCGACGGCAGTTTCCTGCTGGCGCTCACGGCGCTTAACGTCATCTTCAATCGCTTCCGCGCCGTAGCCTGCTTTTTCCACCGCCTGCACTAAATCTTGTGCGGAGGCACTGCCCATCACCAGCGCAGTGCGCTCCGCCAGGTTTACCCGTGCCTGGGTGACGCCCGGTACGCTTTGCAGCGCATTTTGTACGCGGGTGACACAGCTGGCGCAGCTCATGCCGCTCAACAGCAACTGCTGGCTATCGTCGTCATCGGCGGTTGCTGCCGGAAGCTCCTCAGAAACCGCTGTCAGTGCTTCCGACGGGATTGATGACTCCGCCAGCGGTTTAGCCTTTGGGTGGCTTACAGATGCGTCATAACCCGCTTGCTTGATGGTTTCGATAAGCTGTTCCGCGCTGGCAGTACCGGTGACGTGCGCTTCCGTAATTGACACATCTGCCTGCTCAACGTCCGGGCGCTGTTCGAGACTTTCTTTCACGCGTTTAACACAGTGACCGCAGGACAGGCCGTCCAGGGTCAGGTCGATAGTTTGTGACATAACGTACTCCTTTAAGACAGTTTTGACTGACTGTGATAAAGGGTAAACCTTCCAGCAAGGGGAAGGTCAAGAAATTATTTCGTCGCGCAATGAAAACGCGGTAGAGATTAAAAAATTGGCTCAATTTGCATCAGGATTAGACATTTATCTCTTTGTTTTCCTTTGGTTAAGTTGCGGGTGCTAAGTTAAATCAGGATGCCTGAAAATTGGCATCGGGATGAGGAATAGCCTCCCGCATCTATAAAAAGGAGTTAACAACAGATGTCAGATGCAAAAAATTTACAGCAGGCAGTGGATCAGGCATATACCCAATTTCACTCACTTAACGGCGGGCAAAATGCCGATTACATTCCCTTTCTGGCGAATGTCCCCAGCCAACTGGCGGGGGTAGCTATTGTGACTTGTGATGGCAATATCTATCGCGCGGGTGATAGCGATTACCGCTTTGCGCTGGAGTCCATCTCGAAAGTCTGTACTTTAGCCCTCGCGCTGGAAGATGTCGGCCCGCAGGCGGTGCAGGACAAAATTGGCGCTGACCCGACCGGATTGCCTTTTAACTCAGTCATTGCCTTAGAACTTCATGGTGGCAAGCCGTTGTCGCCGCTGGTGAATGCAGGCGCTATCGCCACTACCAGTCTGATCAAAGCCGATAATACTGAACAACGCTGGCAGAGAATTTTACACATCCAACAACAACTTGCTGGTGAGCAGGTGGTGCTCTCTGAGGAAGTAAACCAGTCGGAACAGACCACCAACTTCCACAACCGGGCGATTGCCTGGCTGCTGTATTCCTCTGGATATCTCTATTGCGATGCGATGGAAGCCTGTGATGTGTATACCCGCCAGTGCTCCACGCTTATCAATACCGTTGAGCTGGCTACGCTTGGCGCGACACTGGCGGCGGGCGGTGTTAATCCGCTAAGCCAAAAACGCGTTCTCCAGGCTGAAAATGTGCCGTACATCCTGGCCGAAATGATGATGGAAGGGCTGTATGGTCGCTCTGGTGACTGGGCGTATCGCGTTGGCTTACCCGGCAAAAGCGGCGTCGGTGGCGGCATTCTGGCGGTAGTGCCTGGCGTGATGGGGATTGCCGCGTTCTCGCCACCGTTGGATGAAGAAGGCAACAGTGTTCGTGGACAAAAAATGGTGGCATCGGTCGCTAAACAACTCGGCTATAACGTGTTTAAGGGCTGATCATGATGAACACGGAAGGTAATAACGGTGACAAACCTCTGGGACTATGGAATGTGGTTTCCATAGGTATCGGGGCGATGGTAGGGGCGGGGATCTTTGCCCTGCTGGGGCAGGCGGCGTTGCTAATGGAAGCCTCGACCTGGGTCGCTTTTGCTTTTGGCGGCATTGTGGCGATGTTTTCCGGATATGCCTATGCGCGCCTTGGCGCAAGTTATCCCAGCAATGGCGGGATTATTGACTTTTTTCGCCGGGGATTAGGCAACGGTGTTTTTTCGCTGGCGCTCTCGTTGCTGTACCTGATGACGCTGGCGGTGAGCATCGCGATGGTTGCCCGTGCCTTTGGTGCTTATGCCGTGCAGTTTTTGCATGAGGGCAGCCAGGATGAGCATCTTATTTTGCTCTACGCGCTGGCGATCATTGCCCTGATGACGCTGTTCAACTCTTTAAGCAACCATGCGGTAGGGCGGCTGGAAGTGATCCTTGTCGGCATCAAAATGATGATCCTGCTGTTGCTGATTATTGCGGGCGTCTGGTCGCTGCAACCGGCGCATATTTCCGTCTCTGCGCCCCCCAGCTCTGGCGCGTTCTTCTCCTGCATCGGGATTACTTTCCTCGCCTATGCGGGCTTTGGCATGATGGCGAACGCGGCGGATAAAGTGAAAGATCCGGCGGTCATTATGCCGCGAGCATTTTTGCTGGCGATAGGCGTTACCACGCTGCTCTATATTTCCCTGGCACTGGTGCTGCTTAGTGATGTTTCGGCATTAGAGTTAGAAAAATATGCTGATACCGCCGTAGCGCAGGCTGCTTCTCCACTGCTCGGGCATGTGGGTTATGTGATAGTGGTGATAGGTGCCTTGCTGGCGACGGCATCAGCCATCAACGCAAACCTGTTTGCGGTGTTTAATATCATGGACAACATGGGCAGCGAGCGCGAGTTGCCAAAGATAATGAATAGATCCCTGTGGCGGCAGAGTACGTGGGGTAACATCATCATCGTGGTGTTGATCATGCTGATGACGGCGGCGCTTAATTTAGGTTCCCTGGCCAGCGTTGCCAGCGCCACCTTTTTGATCTGCTACCTTGCGGTGTTTGTGGTGGCGATCCGTCTGCGTCATGATATTCACGCCTCGTTGCCAATTCTCATTGTCGGTATGCTGGTCATGCTGTTGGTAATCATCGGTTTTATTTACAGTTTATGGTCCCAGGGCAGCAGCGCACTAATGTGGATTATTGGCGCACTATTACTAAGCCTTATTGTGGCAATGGTAATGAAACGGAATAAAACCATATAAAATCTACCTGCGCGCAGTGCTTTCTGCGCTGCGCCTTTATTTTTTCTTAATCAAATCCTCCGTCTTATACCTTTAATAAATAAGTCACAAAAAAATGGTATATACAGGATAAAACTGTGATTCTTATCACTTCTTCCTATAGATTATTCTCAATGCGGATGATGGTAATCTGAAACTCGTAGTGTATTCTTAATAAATAACGTATAAGATTTTTAGCTGCATTTCTTTTAATAGGGGGAATAAAACGAAAGAGATGCACAAGTTATTACCCTTCTTAAATAAAATGAGGCTGGTTATAAAAACCAGTTAAAATAATGACCTGGAAGGAAGTGACTTATCTATGGCGCGATTACAATTAAAAAACCGTAAAAATAAATGCCTGATATTTTTAATAAGTTTTATTGTGATGGGAGAAAACGCGCTTGCAGCGCCATTACCACAATGGGCTACCGCCCCTGCGGTTACGTCGGTTGCCAGTTTATCCTTACAGGAAAGTATATTACGCGCATTTGCGCGAAACCCCGACGTCACCCAACAGGCGGCGCAGATAGGTATTGGCGAAGCGCAAATCGATGAAGCCAAAAGTGCCTGGTATCCGCACGTTGGCTTAACCGGTAACGCGGGGCCGTCCCGACAAACGGACTCCAGCGGCAGGCTTGATAACAACGTTTCGTATGGCATAACCCTGACGCAGTTGGTGTATGACTTCGGCAAAACCAGTAACGATATCAAACTGCAAACCGCCGCCCGCGACAGCTACCGCTTTAAGCTTATGGCGACCTTAACCGATGTCGCAGAAAAAACGGCGACCACCTATATGGAAGTTAGCCGTTATCAGGCTTTGTGCGATGCGGCTCAACGCAATATTCACTCGCTGGAAAATGTCTACAACATGGCGGCACTGCGCGCCAACGCCGGCCTGAATTCATCTTCTGATGAATTGCAGGCTCAGACACGCATTGCCGGAATGCGCTCGACGCTGGAGCAATATCAGGCGCAAATGGCGAGCGCCAAAGCGCAACTGGCGGTGCTGACTGGCGTACAGCCGGAGGCGATAGCCGCGCCACCTGCGGAATTAGCCGAGCAGCCGGTATCGCTAAAAAATATTGATTACCAGTCCATTCCGCTGGTGCTGGCGGCAGAAAATTTACGCCAGTCGGCACAGTACGGAGTGGAAAAAACCAAAGCACAATACTGGCCGACGCTCAGTATTCAGGGGGGCAAAACGCGCTACCAGACCAGCGACCGCTCGTACTGGGACGACCAGTTACAGCTGAACGTTAACGCGCCGTTGTATCAGGGCGGCGCGGTTTCAGCCCAGGTACAACAGGCCGAAGGGCAACAAAAAATCTCCGCCTCGCAGGTCGAACAGGCAAAACTGGATGTATTACAACGGGCATCGGTGGCGTATGCCAACTGGACTGGCGCACGGGGGCGCGAAGAAGCCGGTTTAGCGCAATCCGAAAGCGCACACAAAACGCGAGATGTGTACCAAAATGAATATAAATTAGGTAAACGCAGTCTGAATGATCTATTAACCGTCGAGCAAGATGTCTTTCAGGCGCAATCGGCTGAAATAAATGCCAATTATGATGGCTGGGTTGCCGCAGTAAATTATGCCGCTGCGGTTAATAACCTTATTCCATTAGCGGGAATTAAACAGGGCTTATACAACGACTTACCCGACTTAAAATAATCCTGCCATTATTAATATCAGGTAGGCATCGTTGTTGAGTTATTACCTTTGTCTTATTTAGATAAATGGACTCGCTAAGGATGTGCGCCATTTATCAGGAATGCCATTATGAGCCTGATTATTGATGTTATTTCGCGTAAAACATCCGTCAAACAAACGCTGATTAATCCTGGCGACGTTACGGTTGTTATTTATGAGCCCTCTGTGGTGCAGGTTCATGCTCAGGCATCTGCCGTTGCGCGTTACGTTCGCGAAGGAAATGACCTGCTGATCTATATGCAGGATGGCACGGTTATCCGTTGCAACGGCTATTTCCTGCAAGCGACAAATACCAGTGAACAATCTGAACTGGTCTTTGCCGATGGACAACAGCTAACCCACGTAACCTTTGCCGATGCCGCAGCGGGGGGGTTAGCCCCCGTAGAACTGACCGCTCAGACCACCGCTATTGAAAGTATTGCACCATTTCTTGATACCGTTGCTCAGACCAGCACCTTCCCGTGGGGATGGTTAGCGGGGGCGGCGGTAGGTGGCGGTGCGCTTGGCGCTTTACTGGCAAGCGGTGGTGATGACGATTCAAAAACTGAAGTGGTTAACAATCCTCCGCCACCCGCCGAGCCAGGCAATGCAACCCCATCATTTTTAGTCACCGATAATCAGGGCGATCAGCGCGGTATTCTCGCCACCAATGACATCACCGATGACACCACGCCAACCTTTAGCGGTAGCGGGCAGGCGGGTGCGACCATCCAGATCAAAGACAGTAACGGCAATACTATTGCCAGTACTCAGGTAGACAGCAACGGGCACTGGAGCGTCTCTTTACCCACGCAAAGCGCAGGTGAACATACCTGGTCAGTGGTGCAAATTGTCGGCAGCACCATCACTGACGCTGGTTCGATAACGTTAACCATCGACGACAGCCAGGCCAGCGTGCAGGTCGCCACCACCGCAGGCGATAACATTATTAACGCCAGCGAACAGGCCGCCGGATTTACGCTTTCAGGCACGACGAGCAACTTGCCGCAGGGAACAGAACTCAGCGTCACGCTAAACGGCAAAACCTACACGACCAGCGTAGGTGCTAACGGCGCGTGGAGCGTGCAGGTGCCGACCGCTGACGCCCAGGCGTTAGGCGAAGGGAATCAGGCAGTGCTGGTCAGCGGGAAAGATGCTACGGGCAATACGGTCACCAGCGCGCAACTGTTAACCGTCGATACCCAGCCGCCGACGCTTGCTATCAACACCATCGCCCAGGACAACATTGTCAGCGCCGCAGAACATAACGCCGCGCTGGTACTGAGCGGTACTTCGAATGCTGAAGCCGGGCAAATCGTTACACTGACAGTAAATGGTAAAAGCCATACAGCAACCGTCGGTAGCGATGGCACATGGCAGGTGGCGCTGCCTGCCGCAGAAGTGCAGGCGCTGGCAGATGGTAACTACGCCGTAAATGCCAGCGTCAGCGACCGGGCAGGAAATACCACCAGCAACAGCGCGAATTTCGCGGTAGATACCAGCGCGCCGACGATCAACGTCAACACCGTGGCGGGCGACGATATTCTTAATAATGCCGAACAGGCCGTTGCGCAGATCATTTCCGGAAACGTCAGCGGTGCTTCTCCTGGCGATACGGTGACTGTGAAATTGGGCGCTCATGTCCTGACGGGCGTCGTGCTGGCAGACGGTAGCTGGAATGTGGCGCTGGATCCGGCGGTAACCCGCACGCTGGATCGCGGAGCCAATACGATTTTCGTCACCGTGACAGATGCCGCCGGAAATACTGGCACGGCATCACGTGCAATCACTCTGGTGGGCGTGTCTCCATTGATCACCATTAACACAGTTTCCGGCGATGACATTATCAGTGGTGCAGAAAAAAATGCGCCACTGACCCTCACCGGCAGCACTCAACAAGCTGAGCCAGGACAAACGGTTACAGTAACCCTCGCCGGACAGAGTTTTACCACTACTGTGCAGGCCGATGGCTCCTGGAGTCTGACGGTACCTGCCGCCGCGATGGGAAATCTGCCCGACGGCGCGGTGGCGATTACCGCTTCTGTGACGGATCTCAGCGGCAATACCGGCAACACCTCCCGCACCATTACCGTCGACAGCCAGGCTCCGGCCTTAAGCATCGATCCGCTGACCGCCGATAACGTCATTAACGCCGCCGAAAGCGGGCAGGATCTGCCCATCACCGGCACCACCGACGCCCAGCCGGGGCAGACGGTGACGGTGACGCTCAACGGGCAGACGTATCAGGGCATCGTGCAGCCAGACGGAACCTGGAGCGTGACCGTTCCCGCCGCCAACGTTGACGCACTGGCTGACGGCAACGCTACGGTCACCGCCAGCGTAAACGATGTCGCCGGTAATCCGAGCAGCGTTTCACGCGTGGCGCTGGTCGATGCCACGCCGCCGGTGGTGACCATTAATCCGGTGGCAAGCGATAACGTCATCAATACGCCGGAACACACCCAGGCGCAAATCATCAGCGGCACGGTTACCGGCGCGCAGGCTGGCGATATCGTCACCGTGACCCTCAATAATGTGGATTACACCACGGTGGTGGATGCTTCTGGCAACTGGAGTCTGGGCGTTCCGGCTTCCGTCGTCAGCGGACTGGTGGACGGCAGTTATCCGATCAACGTTTCAGTCACCGACCGCGCCGGAAACACCGGCAGCCAGTCACTCACTGTCACGGTCAACACTGCCGCGCCGGTGATTGGTGTTAACAGCATTGCGGGCGATGATGTGATTAACGCCAGCGAAAAAGGAGCCGATGTCCAGATTACCGGCACCAGCGATCAACCTGCTAATACCGCCATCACCGTAACGCTGAACGGGCAAAATTATACGGCGACGACCGACGCCTCCGGCAACTGGAGCGTCACGGTTCCGGCATCGGCGGTAACCGCACTGGGCCAGGCCAACTACACGGTAACGGCAGCGGTGACCAGCAGTATCGGCAACAGCGCCACCGCCAGCCATAACGTGCTGGTCGATAGCGCACTGCCCGGCGTGACCATTAACCCGGTGGCGAGCGACGATATTATTAACGCCGCAGAAGCAGGCGCAGCGCAAACCATCAGCGGACAGGTGACTGGCGCAGCCGTTGGCGACACGGTAACTATTACGTTGGGCGGCAATACCTACACGACTGCCGTCCAGGCTGGTTTAAGCTGGAGCGTGAGCGTTCCGGCAGCAGATATTCAGGCGCTGGGTAATGGTGATTTAACGGTTAATGCCTCGGTCACCAATGAAAACGGCAACACCGGTAGCGGCACGCGGGATATCACCATCGACGCCAATCTGCCTGGCCTGCGGGTCGATACGGTAGCGGGTGATGATGTGGTCAATATCATCGAGCACGGGCAGGCGCTGGTGATTACCGGCAGCAGCTCGGGGCTGGCTGAAGGCACGCCGCTTACCGTCACGATTAACAACGTCAACTACACCACTGCGGTGCAGGCCGATGGTAGCTGGAGCGTGGGCGTGACGGCGGCGCAGGTTAGCGCCTGGCCTGCGGGGACGGTGACGGTTGCCGTGTCCGGGGAAAGTAGCGCCGGAAATCCGGTGAGCATTACGCATCCGGTAACGGTGGATCTCACTCCGGCAGCGATCGCCATCAATACCATCGCCACGGACGATGTGATTAACGCCGCAGAAAAAGGCGCTGATTTAACCCTTTCCGGCACCACCACTAACGTAGAAGCCGGACAAACGGTCACCGTCACTTTTGGCGGTAAAAATTACACAGCCACGGTTGCAGGCGATGGTAGCTGGACAACCACCGTTCCTGCCGCCGATTTAGCGGCATTACCCGAGGGCAGTGCCTCCGCGCAGGCCAGCGTCAGCAATATCAACGGCAATAGCGCCTCGGCGGTGCATAACTACAGCGTCGACAGCAGCGCGCCAACCATCATTATCAATACCGTTGCCAGCGACAATATCGTCAACGCCAGCGAAGCCGATGCGGGCGTGACGGTGAGCGGCAGCACCACCGCCGAAGCGGGGCAGATTGTTACGATAACGCTTAACAGCCCGACCGTGCAGACGTATCAGGCAACGGTACAGGCCGATGGCAGCTGGAGCATTAACATTCCGGCGGCAGATCTTGAGGCATTGACGGATGGCAGCCACACCCTGACCGCGACGGTCAATGACAAAGCGGGCAACCCGGCGAGCACCACGCATAATCTGGCGGTCGATCTCACTGTTCCGGTGCTGACCATCAACACCATTGCGGGCGATGACATTATTAACGCCACCGAGCACGGGCAGGCGCTGGTGATCTCCGGTTCCAGCACCGGCGGGGACGCGGGGGATGTTGTTACCGTCACGCTAAACAGTAAAACCTATACCACGACGCTGGATGCCTCCGGCAACTGGAGCGTCGGCGTTCCGGCGGCGGATGTCACCGCGCTTGGTAGCGGCCCGCAAACTGTTACCGCCACGGTGACTGATGCGGCAGGCAACAACGATAGTGAGACGCACACGGTCACCGTTAACCTTACCGCGCCGACCATTGGCATTAACAGCATCGCCACCGATGACGTGATTAACGCCACGGAAAAAGGCGCGGATCTGCAAATCAGCGGCACCAGTAACCAGCCCGCAGGCACCACAATTACGGTGACGCTAAACGGGCAAAATTACACCGCAACGACAGATGCCACAGGCAACTGGAGCACCACGGTGCCAGCCTCCGCAGTCGGTGCGCTGGGCGAAGCCAGCTACACGGTGACGGCGAACGTCACCGACAGCGCAGGTAACAGCAATTCCGCCAGCCATAACGTACAGGTGAATACCGCGCTACCTGGTGTCACCATTAATCCGGTGGCGAGCGACGATATTATTAACGCCGCCGAATCGGGCGTGGCGCAGACCATCAGCGGCCAGGTGACGGGCGCGGCGGCGGGCGATACGGTTACCGTAACGCTTGGCGGGAAAACCTACACCGCCACCGTGCAGGGCAATTTAAGCTGGAGCGTGGACGTTCCGGCGACGGATATTCAGGCCATCGGTAATGGCTCTCTCACGGTTAACGCCTCGGTGACCAACGGCGTTGGCAACACCGGCAGCGGCACGCGCGAGATCGCGATAGACGCTAATCTTCCGGGGCTGCGCGTCGATACCGTGGCGGGCGATGATGTGGTTAACAGCATCGAGCACGCTCAGGCGCTGGTGATAACCGGTAGCAGTAGCGGGCTGGCGGCGGGCGCGGCGCTGACGGTGGTGATTAACACGGTCACTTACGCTGCGACAGTATTAGCCGATGGCACATGGAGCGTTGGTGTTCCGGCGGCAGATGTGGGCAACTGGCCTGCGGGTACGGTGAATATTACGGTTTCAGGCGCCAGTAGCGCAGGAAACCCGGTCACTATCACTCATCCGGTCACCGTCGATCTGGCGGCGGTGGCGATCTCCATTAACACCGTTTCTGGTGATGATGTGATTAACGCCGCCGAAAAAGGGGCAGATTTAACCCTTTCCGGCAGCACCTCTGGTGTGGAAGCGGGGCAAACGGTCACCGTCACCTTTGGCGGAAAAAGCTATACCGCCACCGTAGCGGGCGATGGTAGCTGGACAACCAGCGTGCCTGCCGCCGATCTCGCCGCATTACGCGACGGCGACGCCACGGTACAGGCGAGCGTCAGCACTATTAACGGCAACACGGCTTCGGCAACCCACGCCTACAGCGTCGATGCTACAGCACCGACGCTTGCCATTAATACCATCGCCACCGACGATATTCTGAACGCCGCCGAAGCGGGCAATCCGCTAACCATCAGCGGCAGCAGTACCGCCGAAGCGGGGCAGACGGTAACCGTCACGCTTAATGGCGTGACTTACAGTGGCACCGTTCAGGCGGACGGTAGCTGGAGCGTCAGCGTGCCGACGGCGGATCTCAGCAATCTGACCGCCAACCAGTATACGGTCAGCGCCTCAGTCAACGACAAGGCGGGTAACCCGGCGACCGCCACCCACGGGCTGGCGGTGGATCTCAGCGTGCCAGTGCTAACCATCAACACCGTCTCCGGCGATGACATCATTAACGCCGCCGAACACGGGCAGGCACTGGTAATCTCTGGTTCCAGCACCGGCGGGGAAGCAGGCGATGTCATCACCGTCACGCTAAACAGTAAAACCTACACCACCTCGCTGGATGCTTCCGGCAACTGGAGCGTCGGCGTTCCGGCGGCAGATGTCACCGCGCTTGGCAGCGGCGCGCAAACCATCACCGCGACCATTACCGACGCGGCAGGCAACAGCGACGACGCCAGCCACACGATCACTGTGAATCTCACCTCGCCAACCATTGGTATCAACACTATCGCCAGCGATGACGTGATTAACGCCACGGAAAAAGGCGCGGATCTGCAAATTACCGGCACCAGTAATCAGCCTGCTGGCACTACGGTTACGGTGACGCTGAACGGGAAAAATTACACCGCCACCACAGATGCTTCCGGTAACTGGAGCGCCACGGTGCCAGCCTCGGCGGTTAGCGCGCTGGGTGAAGCCAACTACACGGTAACCGCAAATGTCACCGACACGGCAGGCAACAGCAATTCCGCCAGCCATAATGTGCTGGTCAACAGCGCCTTACCTGCTGTCACCATTAACGCGGTGGCGACCGACGATATTATTAACGCTGCTGAATCCGGCAACGCGCAAACCATCAGCGGGCAGGTCATGGGCGCAGCGCAGGGAGATACGGTCACCGTTACGTTGGGCGGCAACACCTACACCGCCACGGTGCAGGCTAATTTAAGTTGGAGTGTCAGCGTTCCGGCGGCGGATATTCAGGCGCTGGGCAACGGTTCTCTCACCGTACACGCCTCGGTGACCAACGTCGTCGGCAATACCGGCAGCGGTTCGCGAGACATCACTATCGACGCTAATCTGCCTGGCCTGCGGGTTGATACGGTGGCGGGCGATGACGTCATAAACAGCATTGAGCACAATCAGGCGCTGGTGATCACCGGTAGCAGCACCGGGCTAACGGCGGGAACGGCGTTAACGGTCGAGATTAACAACGTTACTTATGGCGCGACGGTATTAGCCGACGGCACGTGGAGCCTCGGTATTCCGGCGGCAGACGTCAGCAACTGGCCTGCGGGTACGGTGGATATTACGGTAAGCGGCACCAACAGCGCCGGAACAACCTCCACCATTACCCATCCGGTCACCGTCGATCTGGCGGCGGTCGCCATCACCATTAACACCCTTTCCGGCGATGATGTGATCAACGCCGTCGAAAAAGGTGAAACGCTGGTCGTAAGCGGCAGCACCAGCGGTGTCGAAGCCGGGCAGACGGTGACCGTGACCTTTGGCGGCAAAAATTACACCACTACCGTGGAAGCCAACGGTAGCTGGACGGTGAACGTGCTACCTGCCGATCTCGCTGCGCTGCCGGACGGTGCGGGCAACGTGCAGGCGAGCGTCAGCAACATTAACGGCAACAGCGCCCAGGCCGATCGCGCGTACAGCGTCGATGCCACCGCACCGCTTGTGACCATTAACACCATCGCCAGCGACGATATCCTTAACGTAAGCGAAGCAGGCGCGGGGATCACCATCAGCGGTACCACCACGGCACAGGCCGGACAGACGCTGACCGTCACGCTCAATAACAACACGTACCAGACCACCGTTCTCGCGGATGGCACCTGGAGCGTGAATGTTCCGGCATCGGATTTAAGCGGATTAACCGCCAGCAGCTATACCGTGACCGCCACGGTAAGCGACAAAGCGGGTAACCCGGCCAGCGCCGACCATGCGCTGGCGGTGGACGTTACCGCGCCGGATCTCACCATTAACATCGTTGCGGGCGATGACATCATCAACGCCATCGAACACGGGCAGGCGCTGGTGGTGAGCGGAACCAGTACGGGCGCGGCAGCGGGCGATGTGGTTACGGTTAACCTGAACGGTAAAAACTACACCACCACGCTGGACGCCTCCGGTAACTGGAGCGTGGGTATTCCGGCGGCGGATGTCACGGCGCTGGCAACCGGCAGCCAGACCATCACCGCCAGCCTGAGCGATCGCGCGGGCAACAGCGACAGCACGACTCACGATGTGACCGTTGATCTCAGCGGCCCGACGTTGACCATCAACACCGTCTCCGGCGATGACATCATTAACAATACCGAGAAAACTCAGGATCTGACCATCAGCGGCGGCTCCAGCGGTCTGGCGACCGGCACCACGGTCACCGTGATGTTGAACGGCCTGGCGTACAGCGCCACCACCGACGGTTCTGGCAACTGGAGCGTTACCGTGCCAGCTTCGGCGGTCGGCGCCCTGGGCGAGGCGGTTTATTCGATTAGCGCCAGCGCCACCGACAGCGCGGGCAACAGCGGCAGTACTACCCATACAGTGAATGTCGAATCGCTCCTGCCAGGGGTGATCATTGATACCGTGGCGGGCGATGACATTATCAACGCCGCTGAAATCGCCGTTAACCAGACCATTAGCGGTCAGGTAACGGGAACGGCACAGGCGGGGAATACGGTGACGGTCACGCTTGGCGGCAACCAGTACATCGCAACCGTGCAGCCAGATTTAAGCTGGAGCGTCAGCGTGCCTGCGGCAGATTTGCAGGCGTTGGGTAACGGTGAGCTGACCATCAGCGCCTCGGTCACCAACACTACAGGCAATACCGGCACCACAACGCACGACATCGTGATAGACGCCAACCTGCCAGGTTTGCGCGTCGATACCGTAGCAGGCGATGATGTGGTCAATATTATCGAACACGGTCAGGCACTGGTGGTAACCGGCAGCAGTACCGGACTGGCGGTGGGCGCGGCGTTGACGGTAGTCATCAACAGCGTCACCTACGGCGCAACGGTACTGGCAGACGGCACCTGGAGCGTGGGCGTTCCGGCGACGGATGTGGGGAACTGGCCTGCGGGGACGGTCGATATTACGGTTACAGGCACCAACACCGCCGGAACCACAACCAGCATTACTCATCCGGTCACGGTCGATCTCGCTGCCGTGGCGATTACCATCAACACTCTTTCTACTGACGATGTGATTAACGCCGCCGAAAAAGGCAGCGATTTGCAGCTCTCCGGCACCACCTCCGGCGTGGAAGCGGGGCAGACCATTACCGTTATCTTCGGTGGCAAAAGCTACACCACCACGGTTGCGACGGGCGGCACTTGGGGGCTGACAGTTCCAGCCGCCGATCTCGCAGCCTTGCCAGACGGCGCAGCAAACGTACAAGCCAGCGTCAGCAACGTAGCAGGCAACATCGCCCAGACAACACATGCTTACAGCGTCGATGCCACCGCGCCCTCCGTTACTATCAACACCATCGCCACGGACGATATTCTTAATGCCGCTGAAGCCGGAACGGCGCTGACCATCAGCGGCACCAGCACGGCGGAAGCTGGGCAGACGGTGACCGTGACGCTAAACGGCGTCAATTACAGCGGCAACGTGCAGGCAGACGGGAGCTGGAGCGTCAGCGTACCGACTGGCGATTTAGCGAACCTCACCGCCAGCCCGTATACCGTCAACGCGGCGGTCAGCGACAAAGCCGGAAATCCGGCCTCGGCAACGCATAATCTGGCGGTGGATCTGCTTGCCCCGGTCGTGACTATCAACGCGGTAGCGGGCGATGACATCATCAATGCCACTGAACACAGCCAGGCGCAGATTATCAGCGGCTCGGCAACGGGTGCGACTACCGGTAATACGGTTTCCGTTACCATTGGCACGACCACCTACACCACCGTGCTGGACGCCAACGGCAACTGGAGCATCGGCGTGCCTGCCAGCGTGATTTCCGCACTGGCGCAGGGCGATGTGACCATTACCGCCACGGTTACCGACTCCGCAGGCAACAGCGGCACGACTTCGCACATTGTCAACGTGGCGCTCGGCGCGCCGGTGCTCGGTATCAACACCATCGCCGTCGATGACATTATCAACGCCACGGAGAAAGGCGCGGATCTGGCGATTTCCGGCAGCAGCAACCAGCCTGCGGGCACGCAGGTAACCGTTACGCTCAACGGGCAAAATTACACCACCACTGCCGATGCTTCCGGTAACTGGAGCGTGACCGTTCCGGCGTCTGCGGTTGGTACGCTTGGTGAAGCGACTTATACCGTGACCGCCGCCGCAACCGATGCTGATGGCAACAGTGGTTCCGCCAGCCATAACGTGCAGGTTAATACCGCGCTGCCGGGCGTCACCATTAACGTTGTGGCGACGGACGATATTATTAACGCTGCCGAAGCCGGGGCAGATCAAACTATCAGCGGTCAGGTTACAGGCGCAGCGGCGGGCGACACGGTGACCGTCACGCTGGGTGGAGAGACTTACACGGCGACAGTGCAGGCCAATTTAAGCTGGAGTATTAATGTTCCGGCAGCCGCGCTACAGGCGTTGGGTAACGGCGAGCTAACGATTTCTGCGTCAGTCACAAACAGCGTGGGCAATACTGGCAGCGGTACGCGCGAAATCGTGATTGACGCTAATCTCCCTGGTCTTCGGGTCGATACCGTCGCTGGCGATGATGTGGTGAATATCATCGAGCACGGGCAGGCACTGGTGGTAACCGGCAGCAGTTCTGGTCTGGCAGCGGGTGCGGTACTCACGGTTTCGATTAATAGCCAGAACTATAGCGCAACGGTTTTAGCCGATGGTTCATGGAGCGTCGGCGTTCCGGCGGTGGATGTCAGCGCCTGGCCTGCGGGGACGGTCACGATTACGGCGAGCGGTAGCACCACAGCCGGAAATCCGGTGAGCGTCACGCACCCGGTCACCGTCGATCTCACGGCGATCGCTATCAGCATTAACACCATTACCGCCGATGATGTGATCAACGCCGCCGAAAAAGGCGCGGCGTTAACGCTCTCCGGCAGCACGTCCGGCGTGGCATCAGGGCAAACGGTCACCGTCACCTTTGGCGGCAAAAACTACACTGCAATCGTCGCGGCAGATGGTTCCTGGAGCACCACGGTTCCGGCGGCGGATATGGCAACCCTGCGTGATGGCGATGCCAGCGCACAGGCCAGCGTCAGCAACGTTAACGGCAACAGCGCCACCACCACCCACGTTTACAGCGTCGATGCCAGCGCGCCAACGGTGTCCATTAACACCATTGCGGGCGACGACATTCTTAACGCCACCGAAGCCGGAACGGCGCTGACCATCACCGGCAGCAGCGGGGCAGACGGTCACCGTCACGCTCAATGGCGCAAACTATACCGGCACGGTACAAACGGACGGTAGCTGGAGCGTCAGCGTGCCGCCAGCCGACTTAAGCGCCCTGACCGCCAGTAACTACACCGTCAGCGCGGCGGTGAGCGACAAAGCCGGAAACCCGGCCTCGGTTAATCACAACCTGACGGTGGATACTTCCGTTCCGCTCGTCACCATCAACACGGTGGCGGGCGATGATGTGATCAACGCGACGGAACACGCCCAGGCGCAGATTATCAGCGGTTCCGCCACTGGCGCGGCAACCGGTAGTACCGTCACGGTGACTATTGGCACAAACACCTTCACCACCGTGCTGGATGCCAGCGGTAACTGGAGCGTCGGCGTACCGGCGAGCGTTGTCTCGGCACTGGCGAACGGCACGGTCACCATCAACGCCAGCGTCACCGATGCCGGTGGTAACAGCGGCAGCGCCACGCATCAGGTGACGGTTAATACCGGGCTGCCGACCATTACCTTTAACGCCATCAGCGGCGATAACGTGCTGAATGCCGATGAAAAAGGCCAACCGTTGACCATCAGCGGCGGCAGTTCGGGGCTGGCGACAGGCGCACAGGTTACCGTCACGCTCAACGGTCATAACTACAGCGCCACCACCGACGCGGCGGGCAACTGGACCTTAACCGTTCCGGTCAGCGATCTGGCGGCTCTAGGCCAGGCCAACTATACCGTCAGCGCCAGCGCCACCAGTGCAGCAGGCAACACCGCCAGCGGCCAGGCGAATTTACTGGTCGACAGCGGCCTGCCGGGCGTCACCATCAATACTGTGGCGGGTGACGATATTATCAACGCCGCCGAAGCCGGGGCCGATCAAACCATCAGCGGACAGGTTACCCGCGCCGCCGCAGGCGATACGGTCACTGTGACGCTGGGCGGCAATACTTACACAGCGCAAGTTCAGCCCGATTTAAGCTGGAGCGTCAGCGTTTCGGCAGCCGATCTCCAGGCGCTGGGCAATGGCGATTTAACCATTAACGCCTCCGTCACTAACGCCAGTGGCAACACGGGTAGCGGCACGCGCGACATCACTATTGACGCCAACCTGCCAGGTCTGCGGGTGGATACCGTCGCGGGCGATGATATCGTCAACAGCATCGAACACGGGCAGGCGCTGGTGATCACCGGCGGCAGCAGCGGTTTGAATACAGGCGCCATGCTGACAGTCACCATTAACAGCGTGGCTTATTCCGCCACGGTACAGGCAGACGGTAGCTGGAGCGTCGGTATTCCGGCGGCAAACGTCAGCGCCTGGCCTGCGGGGCAGTTAAACATTGAGGTAACAGGGCAAAGCAGCGCCGGAAACCCGGTAAGCGTCAGCCATCCATTTACCGTTGATTTAACGGCGGTGGCTATCAGCATCAACACCGTTGCCAGCGACGACGTAATTAATGCCGCCGAAAAAGGCACCGACCTGACCCTTTCCGGCAGCACCAGCGGGATTGAAAGCGGGCAAACCGTTACCGTTACTTTTGGCGGTAAAACCTACACCGCAAGCGTCGCCGCCAACGGAAGCTGGAGCGTAACTGTTCCGGCGGCGGATCTGGCAACCCTGCCAGACGGCGCGGCGAACGTGCAGGCCAGTATCAGTAGTGCGAGCGGCAATAACGCTTCGGCGACCCATGCGTACAGCGTCGATGCCAGTGCGCCGACGCTCACCATTAACACCATCGCCAGCGACGATATTCTTAACGCCGCAGAGGCCGGAAGCCCGCTCACTATCAGCGGCACCAGCACCGCCGAAACCGGGCAGACGGTGAGCGTCACCCTTAACGGCGTAACCTACACCGGCAACGTACAGGCTGACGGTAGCTGGAGCGTTAGCGTCCCTGCGTCATCACTCGGCGCGCTGACCGCAAGCAATTACACCGTCAGCGCCACGGTCAACGACAAAGCGGGCAACCCTGGCAGCGCCAGACATAATCTGGCGATAGACACCACCGCGCCGGTTCTCACCATTAACACCGTGGCGGGCGATGACATCATCAACGACGCCGAACATGCGCAGGCACTGGTGATCTCCGGCACCAGCACCGGCGGGGAAGCGGGCGATGTGGTGAGCGTTGTGCTCAACGGCAAAACCTACACCACCACCCTGGATGCCTCCGGCAACTGGAGCGTCGGTGTTCCGGCGGCGGATGTGACGGCGCTGGGTAGCGGTGCGCAGACCATCACCGCCAGCGTCAGCGATCGGGCAGGCAACAGCGACGACGCCAGCCGCACCGTGACGGTAAGCCTCACCGCACCAGCGATTGGCATTAACACCATCGCGGGCGATGATGTGATCAACGCGACGGAAAAAGGATCGAATCTGGCGCTTTCCGGCACCAGCGATCAGCCTGCGGGCACGGCGATCACCGTCACCCTGAACGGACAAAACTACAGCACCACCACCGATGCCTCCGGCAACTGGAGCGTCACCGTTCCTGCCTCGGCGGTCAGTGCGCTGGGCGAAGCCACCTACAGCGTGACGGCGAGCGTCACCAACGCTCAGGGTAACAGCAGCACCGCCAGCCATAACGTACAGGTCAACACCGCGCTGCCGGGTGTGACTATTAATCCGGTGGCTACGGACGACATTATCAATGCCGCCGAAGCAGGCAGCGCGCAAACCATCAGCGGTCAGGTAACCGGTGCGGCGGCGGGTAGCACTGTCACCGTTGCGCTGGGCGGTAAAACTTACAGCGCCACCGTCCAGCCAGATTTAAGCTGGAACGTGAGCGTACCAGCCGCCGACTGGCAGGCGCTGGGTAACGGTGAGTTAACCGTTAACGCCTCGGTGACCAACGGCGTTGGCAACACCGGCAGCGGCACGCGCGATATCACCATCAACGCCAGTCTGCCAGGTCTGCGAGTCGATACCGTTGCAGGCGATGATGTGGTCAATATCATCGAACACGCTCAGGCGCAGGTGATCACCGGCAGCAGCTCCGGCTTTGCGGCAGGCACGGCGCTGACGGTGGTGATTAATAACCAAACTTACGCCGCCACAGTGCTGGCGAATGGCAACTGGAGCGTCGGCGTTCCGGCGGCAGATGTCAGTAACTGGCCTGCGGGAACGCTGAATATTACCGTTAGCGGCGCGAACAGTGCCGGAACGCAAACCAGCATTACCCATCCGCTGACCGTTGATCTCACTGCCGTCGCCATCAGCATTAACGCCATTACCAGCGATGATGTGATTAACGCCGCCGAAAAAGGTGCGGCGTTAACGCTTTCCGGCAGCACGTCCAGCGTCGAAGCGGGGCAAACGGTCTTCATTACCTTTGGCGGTAAAACCTACAGCGCCACGGTGGCGGCTAACGGTAGCTGGAGCACCACCGTTCCGGCGGCGGATATGGCGGTTCTGCGTGATGGCGATGCCAGCGCCCAGGTGCGGGTGACTAACGTCAACGGCAACAGCGCCACGGCCACGCACGAATACAGCGTCGATAGTGCCGCGCCAACGGTGACCATCAACACCATTGCCAGCGATAACATCATCAATGCCAGCGAAGCGGCGGCGGGCGTAACGGTATCCGGCACCAGCACGGCGGAAACGGGGCAAACGCTGACCGTCACGCTTAACGGCAGTAACTACCAGACCACGGTGCAGGCAGACGGGAGCTGGAGCTTAACGCTGCCTGCCAGTGCTTTAACCACGCTTGCTAATAACAGTTACACGCTCACCGCTACGGTCAGCGATCTGGCGGGTAACTCCGGCAGCGCCAGCAAAGGCGTAACCGTCGATACCACCGCGCCGGTGATCAGCTTTAACACCGTGGCGGGCGATGATGTGATTAACAACGTTGAACACGCACAGGCGCAGATTATCAGCGGCACCGCCACGGGCGCGGTCGCGGGTGACCGCCTGGTGGTGACCATCGCCGGGCAGCAGTATGTCACCAGCACCGATGCCAGCGGCAACTGGAGCGTCGGCGTGCCTGCCAGCGTGATTTCTGGCCTTGCGGACGGCACGGTGACCATCAGCGCCACCATCACCGACAGCGCAGGCAACAGCAGCACGCAGACGCACAACGTGCAGGTGAACACGGCGGCAGTGTCACTTTCGGTCAGCACCATCAGCGGCGATAACCTCATTAACGCCGCCGAAGCAGGCAGTGCGCTGACCCTGAGCGGCACCGGCACCAATTTTGCGACAGGCACAGTGGTGACCGTGTTGCTTAACGGTAAAGGTTACAGCGCCACCATTCAAAGCAACGGGAGCTGGAGCGTAAATGTGCCAGCGGCAGACGTTGCGGCACTTGCTGATGGCACCAGCTATACGGTTAGCGCCTCCGCCCAGGACAGCGCCGGAAACAGCGCCACGGCCTCGCGCAGTGTGGCGGTGGATCTCACCGCGCCGGTTATCAGCATCAACACCGTTTCGACGGACGACCGACTCAATGCTGCCGAACAACAGCAGCCGTTAACCCTTAACGGCTCGACCAGCGCGGAAGTCGGGCAGACGGTCACCGTGACCTTTGGCGGCAAAACCTATACCGCCACGGTTGCCGCCAATGGCACCTGGGCGCTGAACGTACCTGCGGCGGATCTGGCAACGCTCGGGCAGGGCGCGCAGACCATCACCGCCAGCGTGAACGATCGCGCGGGCAACCCCGGTCAAACCACGCACACCCTGACCGTTGACACCGCTGCGCCGACGGTGACCATCGCCACGGTAGCGGGCGACGATATTATTAACAACGCCGAGCAGCTTGCCGGGCAGACCATCAGCGGCACCACCACCGCCGAAGTCGGTCAGACGGTAACCGTCATCTTTAACGGTCAGAGCTGGACCGCAACGGTCGCCAGCGGTGGAAGCTGGTCGGTATTTATTCCGGCGCAGCAGTTTGCCGGATTAAGCGACGGTAGCTACACCATTAGCGCGACGGTCAGCGATCAGGCTGGAAACCCCGGCAGCGCCAGCCGTGGCGTTACTCTGAACGGTGACGTCCCCACCGTCACCATCAACACCTTCGCGGGCGATGATGTGGTGAATGCGGCGGAACACGGCTCGTCGCTGGTAATCAGTGGCACCACCACCGCGCCGGTCGGGCAGACGCTGACCCTGACCTTAAACGGCAAAACCTACACCACCACCGTGCAGACCGGCGGTAGCTGGAGCTACACCCTCGGCAGCGCCGATGTCACCGCGCTGGCGGACGGCAACGCCTACGTGATTAACGCCTCGGTGAGCAACGCCATTGGCAATACCGGCAGCAGCAATCACAGTATTACCGTCGATCTCAGCGCCCCGGCGATGGGTATTAATATCGATTCCCTGCAAACCGACACCGGGATTAGCGCCAGCGACTTTATCACCAGCGTCAGCCCGGTGGTGGTCAATGGCTCGCTGACCGCCGCGCTTGCCAGTAACGAGACGGCGCAAATCAGTATCGACGGCGGCGCAACCTGGAGCACGCTCACCGTCACTGGCACGACCTGGCGCTATAACGACAGCCGCACGCTGACTGATGGCAATTATCTCTATCAGGTGCGGGTGATTGATGCGGCGGGCAACGTCGGCGCGACTGACAGCCAGAATGTGGTGATCGACACCATCGCGCCAGATCCAGCAGTGAAAACCATCGCCATCAGCGCGATCACTACCGATACGGGCCTGATCACTAACGATTTTGTTACCAGCGACACGACGCTTGCGGTGAGCGGCACGCTGGGGGCGACGCTGGCTGCCGGTGAGTTCGCGCAAATCAGCATCGACGGCGGTACAACCTGGCAGAATCTTTCCGTAAGCGGTTTGACCTGGACGTACCTTGACGGGCGCACGCTGACCGATGGCAACTACAACTATCAGGTGCGGGTTATCGACACCGCCGGAAATATCGGCGCGACCGCCAGCCAGATTGTCACCGTTGACACCAGCGCGCCGCTGGCGAGCAAAACCATCGCCATTGCGGGCATTAGCGATGACACCGGTTTAAGCAGCAGCGATTTTGTTACCCGTGACACGACGCTGACCGTGCGCGGCACGCTCGGCGCGACGCTTGCCGCCGATGAACGGGCGCAAATCAGCCTCGATGGCGGCGTTACCTGGACCACGTTAACCGTTATCGGCACCAACTGGAGCTATGCCGATGGTCGCACGCTGACCGACGGCACCTGGAACTACACGGTGCGGGTAGTGGATCTGGCGGGGAACGTCGGGCAGACCGCGACGCAAAACGTGGTGGTCGATACCACCAGTCCCGAAGCGGCGAAAAGCATCACCATTACCGGTATCAGCGATGACACCGGCGCCAGCAGCAGCGACTTTATTACCAGCGATACCACGCTTACCGTGCGCGGCGTGCTGGGCGCGGCGCTTGGTGCTAATGAGTTCGCGCAAATCAGTACCGACAACGGCGCAACCTGGGTGAACGTGACGCTGGCGGCAGACGGCCTGAACTGGACATACGCGGATGGGCGCACGTTGACTAACGGCACGACCACCTGGCAGGTGCGGGTGGTCGATCTGGCAGGCAACGTAGGCGCAACCGGTAGCCAGACGGCGCAAATCGACACCGTTAACCCGGCGCAGGTGTTGACCATCGCCAGCATCAGCACCGACACGGGGAGTTCAGCCACCGATTTTATCACCAGCGATACCACGCTCACACTGACCGGTTCGCTGGGGGCGGGGCTTGCCAGCGGCGAAGTGGCGCAGATTAGCCTCGACGGCGGCGCGACCTGGACTACGCTCACCACTAACGGCACGCAATGGACTTACACCGACAGCCGCACGCTGACCGACGGTAGCTATGTTTATCAGGTGCGGGTACTGGATCTGGCGGGAAATACCGGCCCGGTGGTGTCGAAAACGGTGGTGGTCGATACGATTAACCCCACCGCCACGCCAACTATTGTGTCGTATACCGATGATGTCGGGCAGCGGCAGGGGACGTTAAGCAGTTCGCAGGCTACCGACGACACCACGCCGCTGTTAAACGGCGTGCTCTCCGCTCCGCTGGCCAGCGGAGAAGTGGTTTACCTCTATCGCAACGGCTTATTGTTAGGCGCGGTGACGATGGTCGGCGCACTGAACTGGACCTACAGCGACAGTGGGCTGGTCAGCGGTGCCTATACCTACAGCGCGCGAGTGGTGGATCTGGCGGGGAATATCACCTCCTCTAGTGATTTTGTTCTGACGGTTGATACCTCTATTCCGACGACGCTTGCGCAAATCACCAATCAAACCACGCGCGACACTACGCCGATTATCAGTGGCGTAATCACTGCCGCACTTGCCAGTGGGCAGTATGTTGAAGTGGTGATCAACGGTAAAACCTACACCTCGCAGCCGGGCGGCGCGGTGGTGGTCGATCCGGCGCACAACACCTGGTATGTGCAATTGCCGGATACCGATGTGCTGGCGGCGTCCGCTACCGCCTATAACGTCACCGCGCAGGTGAAAAGCTCGGCGGGCAACGGCAACACCGCTAACGTCAGCAATGGCACGGTGACGGTCAACGCGGCAATTGATTACACGCCAGCCTGGACGACCGCCAATAAAACGACTGCCTGGGGGCTGACCTACGGCCTCGACACGCACGGGATGTGGACGGTGCTGGCCAACCAACAGGTGATGCAATCTACCGACCCGCTTACCTGGTCGAAGACCGCCCTGACGCTGTATCAGAGCGGCAACAATTACGCCACCAGTTCCATTGCCGATTACGACCGTAACGGTACGGGCGATCTGTTTATTACCCGTGATGATTACGGCACGGGCTATATCAACGGCTTTACCAATAACGGCGATGGCACCTTCTCCAGTGCCATTCTGGTCGCCGTTGGCACCCTGACGTGGTACGGCTCTATTGTGGCGTTTGATAAAGAGGGCGACGGCTATCTCGATTTCTGGATTGGCGACGCCGGGGGGCCAGACTCTAATACCTTCCTGTGGAATAACGCGGGCACCCTGGTAGGCAACTCTACCGTTGCCAACAACGGCGGGAGCGCCACGGTGGGCGGGGCGGTGACGGGATATCTTTCACTCAACGAGGGTTCTGGCGTTGATCTTAACAATGACGGCAGGATTGACCTGGTTCAGCACACCTTCAACCTGAACAACTATTACACGCTGTCTTCGCTCATCAGCCAGGGCAACGGCACGTTTGTCTGGGGACAAAACACCATCAACACCTTCCTCAGCACGGCGGGCAGCGGCGGCAACTCGACGTCTGTCTCCATGACCTGGGCGGATTTCGATGGCGACGGCGATATGGATCTCTTCCTGCCCGCCAGCCAGGGAAGAGCTAACTACGGCTCCCTGTTATTCAACACCAACGGCGTGCTGGGAAATCCGGTGGCGGTGGGGGCAACGGCGACGACCTACGCCAGCCAGTTTAGCCTGGCGGTGGACTGGAACCACGACGGTCTGATGGATATCGCCCGTATTGCCCAGACCGGACAATCCTACCTTTACACCAACGTTGGCGGAGCCAGCAACTGGACGCAGTCGGTACTCGGCGGCAGCCAGAGCGGCACTACCAGCGGCGTGGCGGCAATGGACTACGACTGGGACGGCGCAGTGGATGTGCTGGTGACCAAACAGTCGGGCAGCGTGTTCCTGATCCGCAACACCAACACGGTGAGCTACGGCACTTCGCTGCACCTGCGCATCACCGATCCCAACGGCATTAACGTTTATTACGGCAATACCGTAAAACTGTACAACTCGGCGGGAGTGCTGGTCGCCACGCAAATCATCAACCCGCAGTCGGGGATGGGGGTTAACGACACCTCGGCGCTGGTCAATTTCTACGGGCTGAATGCCGGAGAAACCTACAACGCCGTGCTGATCAAATCCACTGGCGCGACTGCCAGCAATATCGATCAGACGGTAAACACCACCTGGGGCGGCTTACAGGCTACCGATGCCACTCACGCTTACGATCTCAGCGCCGAAGCCGGGACGGCGAGCAATAACGGCAAGTTCGTCGGCACCGGTTATAACGACACCTTCTTCGCCACCGCAGGCACCGACACTTACGACGGCTCCGGCGGCTGGGTGTACAGCTCCGGCACCGGAACCTGGCTGGCGAACGGTGGGATGGACGTGGTTGATTTCCGGCTATCGACGGTGGGCGTGACCGCGAACTTAAGCAGCACCGCCGCGCAGGCCACCGGTTTTAACACCTCAACATTTACCAATATCGAGGGGATTTCCGGCTCGAATTTTAACGATACCCTGACCGGCAGCACGGGCGATAACCAACTGGAAGGGCGCGGCGGTAACGACACGCTCAACATCGGCAACGGCGGGCACGACACCTTGCTCTATAAACTGCTCAACGCCAGCGACGCCACCGGCGGCAACGGCTCGGACGTGGTGAATGGCTTTACGGTAGGGACATGGGAAGGCACCGCCGACACCGATCGCATTGATATTCGTGAACTGTTACAGGGCAGCGGCTACACCGGCAACGGCAAAGCCAGCTACGTCAACGGCGTGGCGACGCTGGATGCGCAGGCCGGAAACATCGGTGATTTTGTCAAAGTTACCCAGAGCGGCAGCGACACCATCGTGCAGATCGATCGCGACGGCACAGGTGGCGGCTTTGCGACAGCTAACGTGGTCACGCTGACGGGCGTGCATACCGACCTCGCCACTTTGCTGGCGAATCATCAGTTGATGGTGGTGTAGATAATGAAAAAAAATGCCCAGTCCGTGGAAGCCTGGCTGGAGGCGATGATCGCCGTGGCACGCTATTATCGCCTCGATTTTTCTCAGGAGAACGTGCGCGCAACTGTCAACTGGGAGCGCGACAGCAAGCGGGAAGAGTTACTTACCGACATGGCGCGGCAGTTGGGGATGGGGCTGCGGCTGGTCGAGTTCTCTGCCGACTCGCTCAACCCGTGGCGGCTGCCGCTAATCGCGGTATTTGATAATCAACAGGTTGGGGTGATCACCCGCCGCGATAACCACGACAATATCAGCATTCAGTTCAGCGGTGACGAAGGGCTGGAAACCACGCTTAACGTCGAGGATGTTGAAGATAACATCCTCGAACTGGCGCTGCTGCGCCCGCTTAGCGCCATCCCTGATGCGCGCGTAGATGACTACATTCGCCCGTATCAGGCGAACTGGTTCTGGAATCTCTCGCTGAAAGACTGGCGGCGCTACGGCGATATTATGCTGGCCTCGCTGGTGGCGAACGTGCTGGCGCTGGCGGCGATGATTTTCTCAATGCAGGTTTACGATCGCGTGGTTCCGGCGCAGTCCTACCCGACGCTGTGGGTGCTGTTCGCCGGGGTGATGATGGCGATCCTGTTTGAGTTCTGTATGCGCATGGTGCGCACACATCTTTCCGATGTGATTGGTAAACGGGCGGATTTACGCATTTCGGATCGCGTTTTTGGTCATGCATTACGGCTGAAAAATAACGTGCGTTCGAAATCCACCGGCTCGTTTATCTCGCAGATCCGCGAGCTGGAATCGGTGCGGGAGCTTATTACTTCCACCACCATCGGCGCGGTGGCGGACCTGCCGTTCTTCCTGCTGTTTGTCTTTATTCTGTGGATGATCGGCGGCTGGCTGGTGCTGGTTGTCCTGCTGGCGCTGCCGTTATTAGTGATCCCCGGCCTGCTGGTGCAACGCCCGCTGGCGCGGCTGGCGAACGAAGGGATGCGCGAGTCGGCGGTACGCAACGCGACGCTTGTGGAAGCCGTGCAGTCGATTGAAGACATTAAACTGCTGCGCGCCGAACAGCGTTTCCAGAATCAGTGGAATCACACCAACGACGTGGCGTCCTCCATCAGCATGAAGCAACGTTTTCTCACCGGGCTGCTGCTCACCTGGACGCAGGAAGTGCAATCCATCGTCTACGTGGTGGTGCTGCTGGTGGGCTGCTTTATGGTGATGAACGGCGACATGACCACCGGTGCGCTGGTCGGGACCACGATTCTCGCTTCGCGCACCATTGCGCCGCTGTCGCAGATTTCCGGCGTGCTCTCGCGCTGGCAGCAGGCGAAAGTGGCGCGTAACGGTCTTGATGAACTGATGAAGCGCCCGGTGGATCAGCCGGAGCACGGCAAACTGGTGCATAAAGCGGGTCTGCACGGCAATTATCAGTTCAGCAACGCGGTGTTTTATTACGACGAAGAAGAGAAGATTGCCGATGTGGCGATTGGCAAACTCAACATTCAGGCCGGAGAGAAAATCGCCATTCTCGGGCGCAACGGCGCGGGTAAATCAACGCTGCTGCAAATGCTCGCCGGAATGCGTATCGCCCAGCAGGGGCAGGTGCTGCTGGATAACATCAGCATCGGGCAGCTTGATCCGGCGGATCTGCGCCGCGACATGGGGCTGCTCAGCCAGACCGGGCGACTGTTTTTCGGTTCGCTGCGGGAAAACCTCACCATGGGGATGCCAGAGGCCAGCGATGAAGATATCGAGCGCGCATTAATCCTCAGCGGGGCGCTGCCCTTTGTGCAGAAGCAGAAAAACGGCCTCAACTACATGATTCAGGAAGGGGGATTTGGCCTTTCCGGCGGTCAGCGGCAAACGCTGCTACTGGCGCGGCTACTCATCTCTCAACCCAATATCGTCCTGCTCGACGAACCCAGCGCCTCGCTGGATGAAATGGCGGAAGCGCATTTAATCGAACAACTGAAACAGTGGATTGGGCATCGCACGCTGATTATCGCCACTCACCGCACGGCGATGTTGCAACTGGTGGACCGCATCATTGTGATGGATCAGGGGCGCATTGTGATGGACGGCGCGAAAGAGACTATTTTGCGTGAACAGGGCGAACCCACGGCGCGACGCGTGGTGTTGCAGGAGAAGAATAAGAGGGCTGGCGCATGAACGGACAACTGCAATACAACCGTGGCCTGACTGAACCTCGCCTGCCGCGTTCGGCACTGGCAGTGCGCGTGACTGCCGTAATGTTACTCTGTTTTCTCGGCTGGGCGTGGTACTTCCAGCTTGATGAAGTGACCACCGGCAGCGGCACGGTAGAACCTTCCGGGCGTGAACAGGTGGTGCAGTCGCTGGAAGGCGGGATTTTGTATCATCTCGACGTGAAGGTTGGCGATATTGTTGAACAGGGTCAGCCGCTGGCGCAGCTTAACCGCACCAAAACGGAATCCGACGTTCAGGAAGCGATGTCGCGCCTGTACGCGGCGCTGGCAACCTCGGCGCGGCTGCGGGCAGAAGTGAGCAATAAACCGCTGGTCTTCCCTGACGAACTGAATAAATTCCCCGAACTTATCGAGTCGGAAACGGCGTTGTACAACACTCGCCGCGACGGGTTGAACAAAGCCACCACCGGGCTGACGCAGGGGATTAGCCTGGTCAACCGTGAACTGGCGATGACCCAGCCGCTGGTGAAACAAGGGGCTGCGAGCAGCGTCGAAGTGCTGCGCCTGCAACGCCAGGCCAATGAACTGGAAAACAAACTTAGCGACGTGCGCACGCAATACTACGTACAGGCGCGGGAAGAGTTAGCGAAAGCCAATGCGGAAGTGGAAACCCAGCGTTCGGTGATCCGTGGGCGTGAAGACTCCCTCACCAGGCTCAACTTTACTGCGCCAGTGCGTGGCATTGTTCAGGATATTGATGTCACCACGGTTGGCGGCGTCATTGCCCCCGGTGGTAAACTGATGACCATCGTGCCGCTGGATGAGCAACTGCTGATTGAGGCAAAAATCTCCCCGCGCGATGTGGCGTTTATCCATCCGGGGCAAAAATCGCTGGTGAAAATTACCGCTTACGATTACTCCATCTACGGTGGTTTGCCGGGGGAAGTGGCGGTGATATCACCGGACACCGTGCAGGATGAAGTGCGGCGCGATGTTTATTACTATCGGGTGTACATTCGCACTTTCAGTAATCATCTGGAAAATAAAAGCAAACAGCAGTTTCCGATATTTCCCGGCATGGTGGCGACGGTCGATATCCGCACCGGCAAAAAGAGCGTGCTGGATTATCTGTTGAAACCCTTTAACAAAGCACAGGAGGCGTTGCGCGAACGATGAACATTAGCGATGTAGCAAAAATTACCGGCCTGACCAGCAAAGCCATTCGCTTCTATGAAGAGAAGGGGCTGGTGACACCGCCGATGCGCAGCGAAAACGGTTATCGCACCTACACGCAGCAGCATCTCAACGAACTGACCTTACTGCGCCAGGCGCGCCAGGTGGGCTTTAACCTGGAAGAGAGCGGCGAACTGGTGAATCTGTTTAACGACCCGCAGCGCCACAGTGCTGATGTAAAACGGCGCACGCTGGAGAAGGTGGCGGAGATCGAGCGACATATCGAAGAACTGCAATCCATGCGCGACCAGTTACTGGAGCTGGCGAATGCCTGCCCCGGCGATGACAGCGCCGACTGCCCGATTATCGAAAATCTCTCCGGCTGCTGTCATCATCGGGCGGGGTGAAAAATCAGTTAATTCCCGTTTGCACAGAAAGAATGTGCTGCAAACTTTCTACCATAATGCGCCCAGACTGAAATAAGCCTTCCTGGATTTCATTGTTAACATTTACCGCATGAACCAGGGAGGCTAATAATACCACTTGCAAGAAAGCAAAAATAAAGGCGCCGATAATCAAAATATGTGTCAGGGATATTTTCTTTTCATCCTTCATTTTAAATAGCCTACAAACTGGCCTTCCTTCATTAATGCGACTTTTCCTGTGTGATGATAAACAATCACGTTATACAGACCCGACTGATAAACTGTGGCATCGGCATTATCTTCATCAATCGCACATAATGAATCATTGAGATAAGCAAAGTTCTTACTGCTCATTCTAAAGGTCATGCCAAATCCTTTATAAATGGCTTTCTTTGTCGCCTGGGCATGTTGTGCGGCTTCTGCATTTTTAAATGCCTGCGCTTCGGATGCACTTAAAATAGCCGCCTGACGCTGTTGTTCGGCAAGATAACAGGTGTCATGAGATACGCCTTGCGCCTGGCAATCTGCAATGCGAGACGCGGGAGAGCTACAACCAGCCAGCATGATTAACGCCAGCAGGGAAATCGATTTAATGGTGCTATTCATCATTGTTAACCTTAAATAATATGAGAATTAATGAAGAGGTGATATTAGGCAAACGTCCTTGCTCTAATTTATTCAATAGTTCTGTTTTTTATTGGTATTTATAAGGTGTCTGGTAAAATTTTAGAACGAATATCCCACACCGACACCAGCACCGAAATCAGATTGCGTATCCGCAGAAACTCCAGCTTTAATTACTGTGTGGATCCCGGCATTAAAAGACGTGCCGACAGATACCGCTGATTCACCATTAAACGTTCCTGCGCCCGCAGACACCATCATTAAATCACCGGTTTTCACCTGCGGCTGTGAGGCAATGGCAATAGCTGACGCGATCCCCGCATTGGCATCTTTACGGTTGTCTTCAACTTCGTTTTTCAGTGAGCTGAAATGGTTATTGAGCGTATTAATTTGTTGGCTGTTATCCGCTACTCGTTTTTGAGTGGTTGATAACTGCTGATGTGTGTCGGTGGAATCCTGCACCAGGTTTTGAATTTGTTCACCGTAATGAACGCTATCTATCTGTTGTTGTGCCGCCAGCTTACTTACCGCAGTGTTGGTTTTTGTTATATCGCCATGAATTTCTTCCAGTTCTTTTGTGTGGTTCTCGGTAGCAACACTTTGAGATACCGTCGTCATGGTAGAAGAAAGAGCGTCAATTTTTTTCCCTTGTTCCGCAGAAGCGCGCGTGCTGGCTTCATTTTCCGCAGCCAGTTTAGCGTTGACCATTCCCTGATAACGGGTGGCGGTCTGAACATCACCGGTAGCTGCGACCGTTTTTTGTGTGGCTTCGAGCTGTGCCTGTTGTTCCGCAATCTGCGTTTGCTGGGCTTCGGCTTGTGATTGCTGCGCATTGTCGGCGGCAGCCTGACGGGCATTAACCATGCTTTGATAACGGACGGCTGTCTGAACATCACCGGTAGCAGCAACCGTTTTTTGTGTAGCTTCGATTTGCTTTTGCTGTTCGGTAATCTGCGTTTGTTGAGCTTCGGCTTGTTGCTGCTGTGCGTTATCCGCAGCGTCCTGACGGGCGTTTACCATGCTTTGATAACGGGCGGCGGTCTGAACATCACCGGTAGCTGCAACTGTTTTTTGCGTATCGTTAATTTGGTCTTGTTGAGCTCTAAGAATGTTCTTCTGTTCGATAATGTCGTCAGTATTTTTATGAATAGCCGCTTTGCTGGCGTCAATCTCGGTTTGTGCTGACGTAATGGCCTGGTGCGCTTCATTGGCGGTCGACACTGCTGTGTTAGCGGTGGTTTGCGCATTCTGGATGGCTGTATCCTGTGCCGCATCGCGGTCTGCCTGGGTCTGTTCTGTCGCCGCCGCCTCAATCGTATCACCCGCAAATGCGGATGGACTTACAGCAGTAGCAATAACGACGGCCAGTAAAGACATCTTTACAGTTTTCATTCATTTTTTCTCAATCAAAGTAAGTCGCATTTGTGTTTCTTATAGCAACATTAATTGTTGTTATAAGAAATGTTATGCGTTTCGTATTTATCGAAATCTACGCTGGCATTTGTGTGATGTAAAGCGTGTTTTTTACGATGTAAGCGTAAACACCACTTAATAGAAACTAAAAAAGTTTCCATTAGAAATAAAATGGAAAATCATTTTGTGCCATTTCCCTGTAAGAAATCGTAAAGACTTGTTTTGATAAGCGAAATAAATGCTGTTTCTGGACTAAACGTGAAGCGGTTCCTGATGTGTGCTAGAATGCGTTTCTTTGATAAATCTCAATTTTTAAGAGGTTTGCGCCAGGCAGGAAAATTAAATGAATGAATTTGAGAAGATTTTTAATGAAATGAATCTGGACAGGGCGCTACTCCCTATCCTTTTTCGTTCGAATCGCTCCACGGTGTGGAAGTATTTAAGCGGCGATAGTACGGCTCCTGCCTCTGCCATGTCGCTGATCATGCTGTTGCAGTTGATCCAGAAGAGAAACCCCGATTTGTTAGCCGAATGGTTAACGCTTTCTGATTTCACCATTCCGCCAGAAGTTTACCTGGATCAGCCCGATTACTGGAAAGGGTGGGTGTATACCCAACATAAGGTCAATAAAAACGTCCTGGAATATTTAAAAAAACATTATCCGGATGAAGACCAGAAAAGTATGAATAAAGGCCGGGAAGAGTAAATTACCAATGCCAGATTACATGGCGGATTCGGGCACAGACTTGTTGGCATGATAAAACGCGTCAGTATCGTATCAGGCATTCGTGCATAATTGCCGGATGCGGCGAGAACGCCTTATCCGGCCTACAATTCAGGCACAGACTGGCTAGTTTTGTAGGCTTGATAAGACGCGTCAGCGTCGCATCAGGCGATGACCGCACGGATGATCAGCGTTATCCCTTCTATCGCAATCACCTCAACATGCGTACCTGCGCCGAGATCTTCGCTGGCGCTGACCGGCCATGAACTGTCGCCGACGCGCATATGACCGCGTCCGTTGACTAACGGTGATTCCAGCACAAATCGTCTGCCAATCAACTGCTGGCCACGCTGGTTTAAATGGCTGTCGCTGTGCTTTTGTTCGCGTACCCGCCGCGACAACCATTTCCACCATAGCCAGGCAGCGAGCAGCGTCAGGATAGCAAACATCACCCCTTGCCATTCCCACCCCAGCGGCAGCAGCCAGACCACCAGGCCAGTAATCACTGCCGCGACACCGCTCCACAACAGATAACCGTTTCCGCCCAGCATCTCGGCAGCCAGCAATAAACCGCCGAGACTCAGCCAGAAAATATGCGGGTGTACTACCAGCAGCTCGATCATGATTTATTTCGCTCGTTGGCGCTGTCTTTCACCAGTTCGGCAATCCCGGCAATCGACCCCATCAGGCTGCTGGCGTCTAATGGCATCATCACCACTTTGCTGTTACTGGACGAACCGATCTGTTGCAACGCTTCGGTGTATTTCTGCGCCACGAAATAGTTCACTGCCTGAATATCACCGGAGGCGATGGCTTCAGACACCATTTGGGTCGCGCGAGCTTCCGCTTCGGCGGAACGTTCACGCGCTTCAGCCTGTAAAAACGCCGACTGACGTTCGCCTTCCGCTTTCAGGATTTGCGACTGTTTTTCACCTTCGGCTTTGAGGATTTCCGCCTGACGGATCCCTTCCGCCTCAAGGATGTAAGCGCGTTTGGTACGTTCCGCTTTCATCTGCGCGTTCATCGAAGAGATAAGCTCTGCCGGCGGGCGCACGTCGCGAATTTCAATACGGGTGACTTTAATCCCCCACGGGTTGGTGGCTTCATCGACAATATGCAGCAGGCGCGAGTTAATGCTGTCTCGCTGGGAGAGCATTTCGTCCAGTTCCATTGAGCCAAGCACGGTACGGATGTTGGTCATGGTCAGGTTGATGATTGCCAGCTCCAGATTGCTGACTTCATAAGCGGCGCGCGGGGCATCAATCACCTGAATAAAACAGACTGCGTCGATGGTCACGTTGGCGTTATCTTTCGAGATAACTTCCTGGGAAGGGATATCGAGCACTTGCTCCATCATATTGATCTTGCGACCAATGCGATCCATAAACGGCACCACCAGACTTAGCCCCGGTTGTAGCGTTTTGGTATAGCGACCAAAACGTTCTACCGTCCACTGATAGCCCTGCGGCACGATTTTGACGCCTGCGCCGACAATCACCAGCGCGACAAAAATGAGAATCGGGATAAAGATAAGCATCGGAAAAACCTCCTGTTGTACCGTCCATAATGAGCAAAGTTGCTGCTTGATTAAACAAATTATACCTGATTACTGAAAGGGAGTTCCCCCTTATTCTTGTGGAGGATAAACTGTTTTTATTAAAAATGAGATAAAGGGAACAGCGATGCAGGAAAATAGTCCTTTGCTTCAGCTACAAAACGTAGGATATCTGGCGGGTGATGCGAAGATTCTTAATAACATCAGTTTTTCGCTGCGTGCTGGCGAATTTAAGTTAATTACCGGTCCTTCCGGTTGTGGCAAAAGTACGCTGCTGAAAATTGTTGCTTCATTAATCAGCCCAACCAGCGGAGCATTACTGTTTGAAGGTGAGGATGTCAGCACACTAAAGCCAGAAACCTACCGCCAGCAAGTTTCTTACTGCGCCCAGACGCCAACGCTGTTTGGCGACACGGTATACGATAACCTGATTTTTCCCTGGCAGATCCGTAACCAACAGCCTGATCCGGCTATTTTTCTCGATTTCCTCGAACGCTTCGCCTTGCCGGACACCATTTTGACGAAAAATATCGCCGAACTGTCTGGTGGTGAAAAACAACGCATCTCATTGATTCGTAATCTGCAATTTATGCCAAAGGTATTATTGCTGGATGAAATTACCAGTGCACTGGATGAAAGTAATAAACATAACGTCAATGAGATGATCCACCGTTATGTGCGCGAGCAAAATATTGCCGTGCTGTGGGTAACACACGATAAAGACGAAATTACTCATGCGGATAAAGTGATTACACTGCAACCGCATGCCGGAGAAATGCAGGAAGCACGCTATGAACTCGCATAATATTACTAACGAATCATTAGCACTGGCATTAATGCTGGTGGTGGTGGCAATCTTAATTAGCCATAAAGAAAAACTGGCGCTGGAGAAAGATATTCTCTGGAGCGTCGGGCGAGCGATAATTCAGCTGATTATTGTCGGCTATGTGCTGAAGTATATTTTCAGCGTGGATGATGCCAGCCTGACATTATTGATGGTGTTATTTATCTGCTTTAATGCGGCGTGGAACGCGCAAAAACGCAGTAAATATATTGCTAAAGCTTTTATCTCATCGTTTATTGCCATTACGGTCGGGGCGGGAATTACCCTGGCGGTGCTGATTCTCTCAGGGTCGATTGAATTTATCCCGATGCAGGTGATCCCTATCGCCGGGATGATAGCCGGTAACGCCATGGTAGCGGTGGGGTTGTGTTACAACAATTTAGGGCAACGGGTCATTAGCGAACAGCAACAGATTCAGGAGAAACTGAGTCTTGGCGCGACGCCGAAACAGGCTTCAGCGATATTAATACGCGACAGTATTCGCGCGGCTTTAATTCCGACGGTCGATTCAGCAAAAACGGTTGGATTAGTGAGTTTACCGGGAATGATGTCCGGGTTGATATTTGCCGGGATTGATCCGGTGAAGGCGATTAAATATCAGATTATGGTGACCTTTATGCTGCTCTCAACCGCCAGCTTGTCGACCATTATTGCCTGCTATTTAACCTATCGTAAGTTTTACAATTCGCGCCACCAGTTGGTGGTGACGCAATTGAAGAAGAAATAATGCGGTGCTGGCGCGTCTTATCATGCCTACAAGGAGCCTGCAATATATTGAATTTGCACGGTTTTGTAGGCCGGATAAGGCGTTCACGCCGCATCCGGCGGTTATGCTCGGATGCCTGATGCGACGCTGGCACGTCTTATCATGCCTACGAATCTAAGCAGCATCGCATCTCAACCGAATATCAATACAACAACGCATACAACTGGCGGCGATACTTCGACGCCAGCGCATCACCCGTACCCAGCGCAGCGAGGATTTCCTGGAACGTTTTACGTGTCTGACCGTCAGCGGCGGTGAGATCTTTACGCAGATGCCCAAACAGTAACTCCAGCGCCTCTTCATTGCGCCCAACCTGGTGCAGTTGCAGAGCCAGTTGCGTCGCCAGTGCGGCATCTTCTGGATTCTCCGCCACCTGCTGTTGCAACTGTTGAATTTCCGGCGTATCAGCCGCCTGCTTCAGCAGTTCGATTTGCGCCACCAGCCCCTGGTAGCGGGTGTCCTGATCCTGCAACGGAATGGTTTTCAGCACCGCTTCTGCATCTTCAGAACGGTTCAGCGCAATCAGCGTTTCTGCCAGCAGCATACCGATCTCCCCGTTCTGATTCGACAACTGCCAGGCGTCTTTCAGCAATGGCAGGGCGTCGGTGTAATTGCCTTCCTGCATCAGCTGCATCGCCTGCTGCGCTTTCAGCTCTTCTTCGCGCGGCAGCACTTTATCCAGCAGAGCGCGGATCGCCTCTTCCGGTTGCGGCCCCTGGAAGCCGTCTACCGGTTGCCCGTTCTGGAACAGATAAACGGTCGGAATCGCGCGCAGACCAAACTGAGAAGCAATCATCTGCTCAGCGTCACAGTCCAGCTTCGCCAGAATAAATTGCCCGTTGTACTGCGCCGCGAGGCTTTCCAGGATCGGGGTTAACTGCAAACAGTGCTGGCTACGTTCAGACCAAAAATAGAACAGCACCGGAGTGGTCATCGACTGTTCAAGAACCTGTTGCAGGTTAGATTCGTTAATGTTGACAATATTTTCTACGGACATGGAGTCGCTCTCTGTTGTCGATATTTTCTTTGACATGGGGGCTTAAGCGCGCGCTTCAACTCACCCCTGCAATATTTTGTCCATCACGCGCCCCGGCAGCAGGCGCTTGAGCACCATTACCGCCCAGGTCACCAGCGTTACCGGATAGCGCATCTTCGGCTTCTCGCTAATAAAAGCATGGCGCACTTTGGCGACCACCGCTTCAGGCTCCAACGTAAAGCGGGCAGCAATGCCGGGGTTTTCGACCGGTTTATCACTTTGCGTCTGGTTGACGTTGTCGGTAAAGCGAGTACGAATAGGCCCCGGCTCAATGAGGCTGACTTTAATTCCGCTGTGGCGCAGCTCCATGCGCAGTGCATCTGACCACGCCTCCAGCGCATATTTACTGGACGCGTAAGCGCCACGACCCGGCGTGGAGATTAATCCCATCACCGATGAGGTCATCACAATACGTCCTTCACCGTGCGGTAACATCGCGGGTAACAGGCGCATGGTGAGCTGGTGTGCGCCGAAAAAGTTGGCGGAAAACTGCTGTTCCATCTGCGCGCGGCTGATGGTGGAAAGGGGGCCATACATGCCGAATCCGGCATTGTTAAAGATCCCATACAGACAATTATCGGTCAGGGCGATCACTTCGTCGGCTGCGCGATCAACACTTTCTGGCGAATCCAGATCGATCAACACGCCGGTGAATCCCATGCTGTTCATACGCTCAACATCATCCGGCTTCCGGCAACCTGCCAGCACATGAAAACCCTGGCGTTTTAATTCGAGCGCGCTTTCCAGACCAATTCCACTGGAACATCCGGTAATTAAGACCGATTTTTGCATAACTTTACCTGTCAGGATCTCCGTTGCTTTATGAGTCATGATTTACTAAAGGCTGCAACTGCTTTGCCATCCAGTCGGCAATAAACGGCTGGGCGTCGCGGTTGGGATGAATACCGTCATCCTGCATCCATTGTGGCTTGAGGTAGACCTCTTCCATAAAAAAAGGCAGCAGCGGAACATCAAACTCTTTCGCGAGTTTGGGGTAAATGGCGCTAAAGGCTTCATTATAACGGCGACCATAGTTTGCAGGCAGACGTATTTGCATTAACAATGGTTCAGCGTTGGCGGCTTTGACATCCTGCAAAATCTGGCGCAGCGTTTGCTCGGTTTGCTGTGGCTGAAAACCACGCAATCCATCATTGCCGCCCAGTTCAACCAGCACCCAGCGCGGCTGATGCTGCTTCAGCAAAGCCGGAAGGCGCGCCAGCCCTTGTTGCGAGGTGTCGCCGCTGATGCTGGCATTAACTACCGACGTTTTACTCTGCCACTTATCATTCAACAAGGCAGGCCAGGCCGCGCTGGCAGACATTCGATACCCGGCGCTCAGGCTATCACCCAGAATCAATAACGTGTCCGCTGCGGCGGCACGGAAGGTTAACAGAACCAGGAACAGGAAGGGCAAATACCAGCGGAAAACATTGTTGAAGTTCATCATCTTAAGAAGTCCGTCGGTCAGGGGGAGCATGAACTCTCCATCCTCACCGGAGTTGAGCTGGTTGTCAAACGTGGCGAGACCATCGCGCTGGTGGGCGAGTCGGGATCGGGTAAGTCAACCTTGCTGGCGATCCTCGCCGGGCTGGATGACGGCAGCAGTGGCGAAGTGAGTCTGGTGGGACAACCGCTACATAATATGGACGAAGAAGCGCGGGCAAAGTTACGCGCGAAGCACGTCGGTTTTGTTTTTCAGTCATTTATGTTAATCCCTACTCTTAATCCGCTGGAAAACGTCGAGCTTCCGGCGCTGCTGCGCGGTGAGACTAGCGCGGAAAGTCGTAACGGAGCGAAAGCGTTGCTCGAACAGTTAGGGCTGGGCAAACGTCTTGATCATCTTCCGGCACAGCTTTCCGGCGGTGAACAGCAACGAGTGGCGCTGGCACGAGCCTTTAACGGTCGACCTGATGTGCTGTTTGCCGACGAACCCACCGGCAACCTTGACCGCCAGACGGGCGATAAAATTGCCGACCTGCTGTTTTCCCTCAACCGTGAACATGGCACCACGTTGATTATGGTGACCCACGACCTGCAACTGGCGGCACGCTGCGACCGCTGCTTACGGCTGGTGAACGGGCAGTTGCAGGAGGAAGCATGATTGCACGTTGGTTCTGGCGCGAATGGCGCTCGCCGTCGCTATTAATTGTCTGGCTGGCGCTAAGCCTGGCGGTGGCCTGCGTGCTGGCGCTGGGCAATATCAGCGATCGCATGGAGAAAGGTTTAAGCCAGCAAAGCCGTGAGTTTATGGCGGGCGATCGGGCGTTGCGCAGTTCGCGCGAAGTGCCGCAAGCGTGGCTGGAGGAAGCGCAAAAGCGCGGCCTGAAAGTCGGCAAGCAGCTGACTTTCGCCACCATGACATTTGCAGGCGATACACCGCAGCTGGCGAACGTCAAAGCGGTGGATGATATCTACCCGATGTATGGCGATCTGCAAACTAATCCCCCTGGCCTGAAACCGCAGGCGGGCAGCGTATTGCTGGCCCCACGCCTGATGGCACTGCTTAACCTGAAAACGGGCGACACCATTGACGTGGGCGATGCCACCTTGCGGATTGCCGGAGAAGTGATTCAGGAACCGGATTCCGGTTTTAACCCCTTCCAGATGGCTCCGCGTCTGATGATGAATCTGGCGGATGTCGATAAAACCGGAGCCGTGCAGCCGGGAAGTCGGGTCACCTGGCGCTATAAATTCGGCGGCAACGAGAACCAGCTCGACGGCTATGAGAAATGGCTGTTACCCCAGCTTAAACCTGAACAACGCTGGTACGGGCTGGAACAGGACGAAGGCGCTCTGGGGCGTTCGATGGAACGCTCGCAACAGTTCCTGCTGCTTTCGGCGCTGCTGACCTTGCTGCTGGCGGTGGCGGCGGTCGCGGTGGCGATGAATCATTACTGTCGCAGTCGCTACGACCTGGTGGCGATCCTCAAAACGCTGGGGGCAGGGCGAGCGCAACTGCGTAAGCTGATTGTCGGCCAGTGGTTAATGGTGCTGGTGCTTTCAGCCGTTACCGGTGGGGCGATAGGTCTGTTGTTCGAAAACGTGTTGATGGTACTGCTCAAGCCCGTTCTGCCTGCCGCACTACCACCTGCCAGCTTCTGGCCGTGGCTGTGGGCGCTCGGCACCATGACGGTCATCTCGCTACTGGTGGGGCTGCGACCGTACCACCTGTTGCTGGCAACGCAGCCTTTACGCGTATTACGTAATGATGTGGTAGCGAACGTCTGGCCGCTGAAGTTTTATCTGCCGATTGTCACTGTGGTGGTTGTGCTGCTGCTCGCCGGACTGATGGGCGGCAGTATGTTGCTCTGGGCGGTGCTGGCGGGCGCGGTAGTACTGGCATTGCTGTGCGGTGTGCTGGGCTGGATGTTGCTTAATGTACTTCGCCGCCTGACGCTGAAATCGCTACCTTTGCGTCTGGCGGTCAGCCGCCTGTTACGCCAGCCGTGGGCGACGTTAAGCCAGCTTTCGGCCTTTTCGCTCTCCTTTATGCTGCTGGCACTGCTGCTGGTGTTGCGTGGCGATCTGCTCGACCGCTGGCAGCAGCAGTTACCGCCAGAAAGCCCGAACTACTTTTTAATCAACATCGCCACAGAACAGGTTATGCCGCTAAAAGCGTTCCTCGCGGAACATCAAATAGTCCCGGAATCGTTTTATCCGGTGGTGCGGGCGCGGCTGACGGCGATTAACGGCAAGCCGACAGAAGGCAATGAAGATGAGGCGCTCAACCGCGAACTCAACCTCACCTGGCAAAATACGCGGCCCGATCATAACCCGATTGTCGCCGGTAACTGGCCGCCAAAAGCTGATGAAGTGTCGATGGAAGAGGGGCTGGCGAAACGCTTAAACGTTGCCCTCGGCGATACCGTGACTTTTATGGGCGATACCCAGGAGTTTCGCGCCAAAGTAACCAGCCTGCGCAAAGTGGACTGGGAAAGTCTGCGGCCTAATTTCTATTTTATTTTCCCGGAAGGGGCATTAGACGGGCAGCCGCAGAGCTGGCTAACCAGTTTCCGCTGGGAGAATGGCAACGGTATGTTGACGCAACTCAACCGCCAGTTCCCGACCATTAGCCTGTTAGACATTGGCGCGATTTTAAAACAGGTCGGCCAAGTGCTGGAGCAGGTAAGTCGGGCGCTGGAAGTGATGGTAGTGCTGGTCACCGCCTGCGGTATGTTGCTGTTACTGGCGCAGGTGCAGGTGGGAATGCGTCAGCGCCATCAGGAGCTGGTGGTGTGGCGCACACTAGGTGCGGGCAAAAAACTGCTGCGCACGACATTGTGGTGTGAGTTCGCCATGCTCGGGTTTGTTTCTGGACTAGTGGCTGCAATCGGCGCGGAAACGGCGCTGGCAGTACTGCAATCGAAAGTGTTTGATTTCCCGTGGGAGCCAGACTGGCGATTGTGGATTGTGCTGCCGTGCAGCGGTGCGCTGCTGCTGTCACTTTTCGGCGGCTGGCTGGGGGCGCGACTGGTTAAGGGTAAGGCGCTGTTCAGGCAGTTTGCGGGGTGATGACAGGCGTAGCGCATCCGGCATGAATAGTGCGCCCTTTGGCAACAATCTGAAACCGACTGTCATGCCGGTTTTGTTAAAGGCCGAAGGTGGTAAACCTTCGGCCTTAGCTACGTTTCCTCAGTTATTCAATAAACTGGCGGATCAGTTCCAGCAGCGCGATCAGCGCCTTAAGAACGATGAGAACTTTATCGAGAAAAGTTTTCATCCGTTGCTCCCTTAAGGGAGAAAGACAATCACAGCTTACCCTTACGTTGCCTGTAACTATGATTTTCCTTCATGTGCTAGATGAGGACTGCCTCTCTCCAAATCAGAGCACCAGAATCAGCACCACCTGTATCCTGACCAGGACTTAAAAGTACTTTTCCGCACTGCGGTAATCCCTTGAGGCAGTATCATTACTAGCGTCGGGATTGTATCGCCGGCATAGCTGTTTGAATATGTAGGTATCCTGACTTATAATTCACTTGCTAGATGAGGACTGTTTCATCTCTGCCCAGAACCACCAACTCTCGGGCGGAAAAATAAAAAAACCGACTGTCATGTCGGTTTTTTTATATCTGTATTCTGTTGCAATCATTCTGTTCTCACGACAACCGCCGTTTCAGAATACCGCTCCTCACTGCGCCTTAACCCACTCCATCACTTCCGCCCACTCACCGCGAAAAACAACTTTTTCTGCTTTTTTCTCAAGCTGATAGCGATACATCGGGTCGTAATACTCTTCAAGTAACGGCACCAGCCAGGCCAGATGACCGTCGGTGCTGCCGGTTGTGAGTTGCGTTGTCAGCGCCGCATCCAGTCGGGCAGCCAGTTCGTTATATCGTTGTAGTCCCAGCCGACGCTTAATCCCCGAAAGTCCGTGATGCAGGTACTCGCAATACTCTTGCCAGCCCTGTTCGTCGCCGTACGCGTGGGTAAAATCATGATGCATACGCAAGAAATATTCTTCGTTCAGGCGTTCAAGACGGATCTCAAACGGGTCTTCCACCACAGCAATCGCCGCCTGGGTCATTCGCTCGCGCAGACATTCCGGCAGGTGATTAGAACCAATCATCCGGCTTTCATCTTCCAGTACCCACAGGCGTAGATTCTGACGGGCGTCGGTTTTTAGCATTTCGGCAGCTAGCAGGTTTTCAAAACTCGCCTGGCTAAGTTGCGGTTGCAACGTACGACCAAAAGCAGAGCCGCGATGACGCGCCAGCCCTTCCAGATCAACACCGTTCGGCTGTTGCTGCACTAACAGCGTTTTACCACTGCCGGTACAACCGCCAATCAGCACTATCGGTTTTTGTGACAGTTCAATGGTCGCCTGAATTGCGGCCTGGCGCAGTGCCTTATAACCGCCTTCCACCAGCGGATAATCAATCCCCGCTTCATGCAGCCAGCGTTGCACAATATGTGAACGTTGACCGCCACGGGCGCAGCAGAGAATACCTTGCGGATTTTGCAGGCACGCTGCCCGCCTGGCATCCATGCGCTGCTGACGAATTTCACCCGCCACCAGTTTATGCCCCAGCGCCAGCGCCGCGTCTGACCCTTGCTGTTTATAGCAGGTGCCAACGGCGGCGCGTTCATCGTTATTCATTAACGGCAGGTTGATAGCGGCGGGCATTGCGCCTTGCTCAAACTCAATGGGGGCGCGAACATCAATAATGGGCGTATCAGCAATCAGCAGGGCACGATAGTCCTGTTCCGTGTGTCTCTCTTGCATAGTTAAAAGTGAACCTCAAATCAGCTTGCGCGCTATTTTACGCGCCAACGCGCGAGGAAACTTGATTTTTAACTGTGTGAGTTGCCGAAAATTTCTAAAAATCCGCTGATTTCTGGTCTGCGCTGGGTAAACAAGGTCACAATATCTTCTACCGCTTTGCCGCTACCAAATTTGCGCCATGCCAGACTCAATGGCGAAGGAGGGCGCATCGTTGGGATGACCCGGCTGACCAGTTGTTGATTATCGATCATTGACTGGCAAAGTGATTTTGGCAAAAAACCAATGCCAACGCCCGCCAGATGGGCGGCGATTTTCGTCTCCATGTCCGGAACGAGAATCTCTTTTTGCCCCGGCAATCGCCAGGCGACTCGCTTGGTTAAGGTGCGGGCGCTGTCTTCAATATTGACCGCCGGAAAGCGCCGTAACTGCGCTTCTGTGAGCGGCTCTTCAACGTTCGCCAGCGGATGATCCGCCGCCATGACAAAGCGCCATTGCACCGAACCTAAAGGATCAAGGCTAAAAGTATTTGCCAGCGCCTCGGTTCCTGTGACGCCGATAGCCAGTGAAAAACCTTCGTACAATAGTGAGTCCCAGACGCCCATATAGATTTGTCTGGAGATGTGAAACTGGGTAAAGGGGTAACGTTCGTTCAGCCACGCCAGCAGTTGGGCGACGGCCTGGGAGTTGTAGAGCAGGTTGTTGATGACGATGTTTACCTGGCGTTCTACGCCATCATTCACCTGTTGCAGCTCGCTGGGCATACTTTCCAGCCAGCTCAGCCAGTCTCTGGCCTGACAAAGCAGATGCTCGCCAGCCGCTGTCAATGTCACGCTGCGAGTGGTGCGGAAAAACAGTGCCACCCCGGTATTTTCTTCCAGAAGTTTAATGCGATAACTGATGGTCGCCGTGGTTTTACATAATCGTTCTGCCGCTTTTGAAAAACTTCCTGTTTCAGCAACCGCAATGAAAGTACGCAAGGTTTCTGGATCGAACATCTTCAGGCATCCCCTTTTTAAATCAGCAAGTTGCGTGATTTTCTGTCCTTTTATTTACCTGTATTTTTACATGATAACCCTGCGTGATTTGTGGGCTAAATCTAGTTTTGGAAAAATATTCCAACTTTTGTGTTGATGTTGTTCTCTTAAGGTTTTAGATTGCCTGTTATTGAAACCAAGCTGACCGGTCGGCGCTGGTTGAACGGAATTATGTTACAAGGACAAAAAGATGAAACTTCAGGTATTACCGTTAAGTCAGGAAGCCTTCAGTGCTTATGGCGACGTAATCGAAACGCAGCAACGGGATTTTTTCCATATTAACAATGGACTGGTGGAGCGTTATCACGATTTGGCGCTGGTTGAGATTCTTGAGCAAGACCGTACGCTTATCAGCATTAACCGCGCGCAACCGGCGAATCTGCCGCTGACCATTCATGAACTTGAGCGTCATCCGCTGGGCACTCAGGCGTTTATCCCGATGAAAGGCGAAGCGTTTGTGGTGGTCGTGGCGTTAGGCGATGAAACTCCAGATCTGTCAACGCTGCGGGCGTTTATCACCAACGGTGAGCAGGGCGTGAATTACCATCGTAATGTCTGGCATCACCCGCTTTTCGCCTGGCAGCGAGTCACTGATTTTCTGACCATCGATCGCGGCGGCAGCGACAACTGTGATGTTGAAAGTATTCCTGAACAGGAACTCTGTTTTGCGTGACGCCTGAAACCGACTTGCATAAGATAAACGAATTGTTCATTGTTTATGCTCACTTGTAGGTCGGAGTTAACGTAGGTATGACGGAAGTTAGACGGCGCGGCAGGCCAGGACAGGCGGAGCCTGTGGCACAGAAGGGCGCACAGGCGTTAGAGCGGGGAATTGCGATTCTGCAATATCTGGAAAAAAGTGGGGGAAGTTCGTCGGTTAGCGATATTTCTCTCAATCTGGATTTGCCGCTCTCCACGACCTTTCGCCTGCTGAAGGTTTTACAGGCTGCAGATTTTGTCTACCAGGACAGTCAGTTAGGCTGGTGGCATATAGGATTAGGTGTCTTTAACGTCGGAGCGGCGTACATCCATAACCGCGATGTCCTCTCCGTCGCCGGGCCGTTTATGCGCCGCCTGATGTTGCTTTCCGGCGAGACGGTCAATGTCGCGATTCGTAACGGCAATGAAGCGGTATTAATTGGTCAGTTAGAGTGTAAATCGATGGTCAGGATGTGTGCGCCGCTGGGCAGTCGTCTGCCGTTACATGCTTCCGGCGCAGGCAAGGCGCTGCTTTATCCGCTGGCGGAAGAGGAGCTGATGAGCATCATCCTGCAAACCGGTTTGCAGCAGTTTACGCCAACTACGCTTGTGGATATGCCCACCTTGCTGAAGGATCTGGAACAAGCGCGTGAACTGGGCTATACCGTAGATAAAGAAGAGCATGTTGTTGGCCTGAATTGCATAGCTTCAGCAATTTATGATGATGTGGGTAGTGTTGTTGCTGCTATCTCCATCTCCGGGCCTTCATCAAGACTGACAGAAGATCGTTTTGTCAGTCAGGGTGAGCTGGTAAGAGACACCGCCCGCGATATCAGCACGGCGTTGGGACTGAAAGCACATCCATAGTGTCTGTCGCATCCCGCTCTGCGGAGCGGGTTTTTTTGACAAAATTTGAAAGTTGGAAAATTTTTCCAATTAATAGAGGTAGGAATAAAATGGCAAAAATGAGAGCCGTTGACGCGGCAATGTATGTGCTGGAGAAAGAAGGTATCACCACCGCCTTCGGCGTTCCGGGAGCAGCAATCAATCCTTTCTACTCAGCGATGCGTAAGCACGGCGGTATTCGTCACATTCTGGCGCGTCACGTGGAAGGTGCGTCGCACATGGCGGAAGGCTACACCCGCGCAACGGCAGGGAATATCGGCGTATGTCTGGGAACCTCGGGACCAGCAGGCACTGACATGATCACCGCGCTCTATTCCGCTTCTGCTGATTCCATTCCTATTCTGTGCATTACCGGCCAGGCTCCGCGCGCCCGTCTGCATAAAGAAGATTTCCAGGCCGTTGATATTGAAGCAATTGCTAAACCGGTCAGCAAAATGGCGGTTACAGTACGTGAAGCGGCGCTGGTGCCTCGTGTGCTGCAACAGGCATTTCACCTGATGCGTTCTGGTCGTCCGGGTCCGGTACTGGTGGATTTACCGTTCGACGTACAGGTTGCGGAAATCGAGTTTGATCCTGACATGTACGAACCGCTGCCGGTCTACAAACCTGCTGCCAGCCGTATGCAGATCGAAAAAGCTGTAGAAATGTTAATTCAGGCCGAACGTCCGGTGATTGTTGCCGGGGGCGGGGTAATCAATGCTGACGCAGCTGCACTGTTACAACAGTTTGCTGAACTGACCAGCGTTCCGGTGATCCCAACGCTGATGGGCTGGGGCTGTATCCCGGACGATCATGAACTGATGGCCGGGATGGTGGGTCTGCAAACCGCACATCGTTACGGTAACGCAACGCTTCTGGCGTCCGACATGGTGTTTGGTATCGGTAACCGTTTTGCGAACCGTCATACCGGTTCGGTAGAGAAATACACCGAAGGGCGCAAAATCGTTCATATCGATATTGAGCCGACGCAAATTGGCCGCGTACTGTGCCCGGATCTGGGTATTGTCTCCGACGCCAAAGCGGCACTGACGCTGCTGGTTGAAGTGGCGCAGGAGATGCAAAAAGCCGGTCGTCTGCCGTGCCGTAAAGAGTGGGTCGCCGACTGCCAGCAACGCAAACGTACTTTGCTGCGTAAAACTCACTTCGACAACGTGCCGGTGAAACCGCAGCGCGTGTATGAAGAGATGAACAAAGCCTTTGGTCGCGATGTTTGCTATGTCACTACCATCGGCCTGTCACAAATTGCTGCGGCGCAAATGCTGCATGTCTTTAAAGACCGTCACTGGATCAACTGTGGTCAGGCAGGCCCGCTGGGCTGGACCATTCCGGCGGCGCTGGGTGTGTGTGCTGCTGATCCAGAGCGTAATGTGGTGGCGATTTCCGGTGACTTCGACTTCCAGTTCCTGATTGAAGAATTAGCCGTTGGCGCCCAGTTCAACATTCCGTACATCCATGTGCTGGTCAATAACGCCTATCTCGGCCTGATTCGTCAGTCGCAGCGCGCATTTGATATGGATTACTGCGTACAGCTCGCGTTTGAAAATATTAACTCCAGTGATGTGAACGGTTACGGCGTTGACCACGTGAAAGTGGCGGAAGGTTTAGGCTGTAAAGCGATTCGCGTTTTCAAACCGGAAGATATTGCTCCGGCCTTTGAACAAGCGAAAGTCTTAATGAATCAGTACCGTGTCCCGGTGGTGGTAGAAATTATGCTGGAGCGAGTAACCAATATTTCTATGGGTAGCGAACTGGATAACGTCATGGAATTTGAAGATATCGCCGATAACGCAGTGGACGCGCCGACTGAAACCTGCTTCATGCACTATGAATAAGGGATATAAATAATGTTACGTTTCTCTGCTAATTTATCGATGTTATTTGGCGAATATGATTTTCTCGCCCGTTTTGAGAAAGCCGCGCAGTGTGGTTTTCGCGGCGTTGAATTTATGTTTCCTTATGACTACGACATTGAAGAATTAAAACAGGTGCTGGCGAGTAATAAACTCGAGCATACGCTGCATAATTTACCTGCGGGTGACTGGGCGGCTGGCGAGCGGGGTATTGCCTGTATTCCTGGCCGTGAAGAAGAGTTTCGTGATGGCGTAGCAGCGGCGATTCGTTATGCTCGTGCGCTGGGTAATAAAAAAATCAACTGTCTGGTCGGTAAAACTCCGGCGGGTTTCAGCAGTGAACAGATTCACGCAACGCTTGTGGAAAACCTGCGTTATGCCGCGAATATGTTGATGAAAGAAGATATTTTATTACTGATTGAGCCTATCAACCATTTTGATATTCCTGGTTTCCATCTCACCGGAACTCAGCAGGCGTTGAAACTGATTGACGATGTAGGCTGCTGCAATTTGAAAATTCAGTATGACATTTATCACATGCAGCGGATGGAAGGTGAATTAACCAACACCATGATCCAATGGGCCGATAAAATTGGACATCTGCAAATCGCCGATAATCCACATCGTGGCGAACCGGGAACCGGAGAAATTAATTATGATTATCTCTTTAAGATAATTGAAAATTCTGACTACAACGGTTGGGTTGGCTGTGAATATAAACCCCAAACCACCACGGAAGCCGGTTTAGGCTGGATGAAACCGTACCGTTAAAACGTAACGCTGTTCAGACAATGCTTTTTTAGGCCGCTACGTCGGCAGGGGATCGTGTTGTCTGCATTCAGGAATACCGATATTTAAAAGAGGTTAATTATGAAACTGGGATTTATTGGCTTAGGCATTATGGGTACTCCGATGGCCATTAATCTGGCGCGTGCCGGTCATCAACTGCATGTCACAACCATCGGTCCGGTGGCTGACGAATTACTGTCTCTCGGTGCCGTCGGTGTTGAAACTGCGCGCAAGGTAACAGAAGCGTCAGACATCATTTTTATTATGGTGCCGGATACGCCGCACGTTGAAGAAGTGCTGTTTGGTGAAAATGGTTGTACCAAAGCCTCGCTGAAGGGCAAAACCATTGTTGATATGAGTTCCATTTCACCGATTGAAACTAAACGTTTCGCCCGTCAGGTGAATGAACTGGGCGGCGATTATCTCGACGCGCCAGTCTCCGGCGGCGAAATCGGCGCCCGTGAAGGGACATTGTCAATTATGGTTGGCGGTGACGAAGCGGTATTTGAACGTGTTAAACCGCTGTTTGAACTGCTCGGTAAAAATATCACCCTCGTGGGCGGTAACGGCGACGGTCAGACCTGTAAAGTAGCAAACCAGATTATCGTGGCGCTCAATATTGAAGCGGTTTCTGAAGCCCTGCTGTTTGCTTCAAAAGCCGGTGCCGATCCGGTGCGTGTGCGCCAGGCGCTGATGGGCGGCTTTGCTTCCTCGCGCATTCTGGAAGTTCACGGTGAGCGCATGATTAAACGTACCTTTAATCCGGGCTTCAAAATTGCTCTGCGCCAGAAAGATCTCAACCTGGCGCTGCAAAGTGCGAAAGCACTGGCGCTGAATCTGCCAAACACCGCAACCTGCCAGGAGTTATTTAATACCTGTGCGGCAAACGGCGGCAGCCAGTTGGATCACTCTGCGTTAGTGCAGGCGCTGGAGTTAATGGCGAATCATAAACTCGCCTGATAAAAAGGCATCGTTGCCGATGAAGCCTCGATGCCTGCAATAAAAATGGCCGATATCAAATAATTGATTCGGCCAGCAGTAAAAAAAGAAAGCAGCCAACGATGTTGCTTCAGTATTAAAAAAACTATTTTTTATTTTATTAGTTCCTCATAGCTAGATTAAAACAGCGTTATTCGATACGTGAAATTAAGAGGGATTTATGGAACATCAGAGAAAACTATTCCAGCAACGCGGATATAGCGAAGATTTATTACCGAAAACGCAAAATCAACGTACCTGGAAAACATTTAACTACTTTACCTTATGGATGGGTTCGGTTCATAACGTTCCCAATTATGTAATGGTCGGCGGCTTTTTTATTCTCGGCTTGTCTACTTTTAGTATTATGCTGGCAATTATCCTTAGCGCCTTTTTTATTGCTGCGGTAATGGTATTAAACGGTGCTGCGGGCAGTAAATACGGTGTGCCTTTTGCCATGATCCTGCGAGCTTCTTATGGCGTGCGTGGCGCACTGTTTCCCGGACTATTAAGAGGCGGGATTGCCGCCATTATGTGGTTTGGTTTGCAGTGTTATGCCGGATCGCTGGCGTTTTTGATTCTGATTGGCAAAATCTGGCCGGGATTTTTAACTCTCGGTGGTGATTTCACTCTGTTAGGGCTTTCGCTGCCCGGCTTGATTACCTTCTTGCTCTTCTGGCTGGTGAACGTCGGTATCGGCTTCGGTGGCGGCAAAGTATTAAATAAATTCACCGCTATTCTTAACCCGTGCATCTATATCGTTTTCGGCGGCATGGCGATTTGGGCGATTTCGCTGGTAGGGATTGGTCCAATCCTCGACTACATTCCGAGCGGTATTCAGAAAGCAGAAAACAGTGGCTTCCTGTTCCTGGTGGTGATTAACGCGGTAGTTGCAGTCTGGGCGGCACCAGCAGTTAGCGCATCCGACTTTACGCAAAACGCCCACTCGTTTCGTGAGCAGGCGCTGGGGCAAACGCTGGGTTTAGTGGTTGCTTATATCCTGTTTGCGGTCGCTGGGGTGAGTATTATTGCCGGAGCCAGTATTCATTACGGCGCGGATACCTGGAACGTGCTGGATATTGTTCAGCGTTGGGACAGCCTGTTTGCCTCGTTCTTTGCGGTACTGGTTATTCTGATGACGACCATTTCCACGAACGCCACCGGTAATATTATTCCGGCCGGTTATCAGATTGCCGCTATTGCACCGACGAAACTGACCTATAAAAACGGCGTACTGATTGCCAGTATTATCAGCCTGCTGATCTGTCCGTGGAAATTAATGGAGAATCAGGACAGTATTTATCTGTTCCTCGATATTATTGGTGGGATGCTGGGTCCAGTCATTGGCGTGATGATGGCGCATTATTTCGTGGTCATGCGCGGGCAAATTAATCTCGACGAGCTGTACACCGCAGCAGGTGATTTTAAATATTACGATAATGGTTTTAACCTCACGGCATTCTCAGTAACTCTGGTTGCGGTTATTTTATCTCTCGGCGGTAAATTTATTCCGGTCATGGAACCGTTATCGCGAGTTTCATGGTTTGTCGGCGTTATCGTCGCCTTTGCGGCCTACGCCTTATTAAAGAAACGCACAGCAGTAGAAAAAACAGGAGAGCAAAAAGTCACAGGTTAATTAATCCCGATATTGAACATTGAGTTAAAAAACAATCTGTATTTTACAAGGAGTTTGTTATGTCTTTTGATTTAATTATTAAAAACGGCACCGTCATTTTAGAAAACGAAGCTCGCGTTGTCGATATCGCCGTTAAAGGCGGAAAAATTGCCGCTATCGGTCAGGATCTGGGCGATGCAAAAGAAGTTATGGATGCGTCTGGTCTGGTCGTTTCTCCGGGTATGGTCGATGCGCACAGCCACATTTCTGAACCGGGTCGTAGCCACTGGGAAGGTTATGAAACCGGCACTCGCGCAGCGGCAAAAGGCGGTATCACCACCATGATCGAAATGCCGCTCAACCAGTTGCCAGCAACCGTTGACCGCGCATCGATTGAACTGAAGTTCGACGCCGCTAAAGGTAAGTTGACTGTCGATGCGGCACAACTGGGTGGCCTGGTGTCTTACAACATCGACCGTCTGCACGAGCTGGATGAAGTGGGCGTTGTCGGCTTCAAATGCTTCGTTGCGACCTGTGGCGATCGTGGTATCGACAACGACTTTCGTGACGTAAACGACTGGCAGTTCTTCAAAGGCGCGCAGAAGCTGGGCGAAATGGGGCAGCCGGTGCTGGTGCACTGCGAAAACGCCCTGATCTGTGATGAGCTGGGCGAAGAAGCGAAACGTGAAGGTCGCGTAACCGCACATGACTATGTGGCTTCTCGTCCGGTATTTACCGAAGTGGAAGCGATTCGCCGCGTATTGTACCTGGCGAAAGTTGCCGGTTGTCGTCTGCACGTTTGCCACATCAGCAGCCCGGAAGGTGTTGAAGAAGTGACTCGTGCTCGTCAGGAAGGTCAGGATGTTACCTGTGAATCCTGTCCGCACTACTTTGTTCTGGATACCGATCAGTTCGAAGAAATTGGCACCCTGGCGAAGTGTTCACCGCCGATCCGCGATCTGGAAAACCAGAAAGGCATGTGGGAAAAACTGTTTAACGGTGAAATCGACTGCCTGGTTTCCGACCACTCTCCATGCCCGCCGGAAATGAAAGCTGGCAACATCATGAAAGCATGGGGCGGTATCGCCGGTCTGCAAAGCTGCATGGACGTTATGTTCGATGAAGCGGTACAGAAACGCGGTATGTCTCTGGCAATGTTTGGCAAATTAATGGCGACTAATGCAGCAGATATTTTCGGTCTGCAGCAAAAAGGTCGTATTGCCCCAGGAAAAGATGCCGACTTTGTCTTCATTCAGCCGAATAGCAGCTATGTTCTTACCAATGACGATTTGGAATATCGCCACAAAGTCAGCCCGTATGTTGGCCGTACCATTGGCGCGCGTATCACGAAAACCATCTTACGTGGTGATGTGATTTACGACATCGAACAGGGCTTCCCTGTTGCGCCGAAAGGTCAATTTATCCTTAAACATCAGCAGTAATCTGGCCCCAGCAATGCCCGCCTTCGCGGTGGGCATTCTCCGGTTAAGGTGTGTTTATGTTCAATTTTGCAGTCAGCCGCGAAAGCCTGTTATCAGGATTTCAGTGGTTTTTCTTTATTTTTTGCAACACGGTTGTGGTTCCTCCTACGCTGCTTTCGGCTTTTCAGTTGCCGCAAAGTAGTCTGCTTACGCTCACCCAATATGCTTTTCTTGCTACTGCGCTGGCCTGCTTCGCCCAGGCGTTCTGCGGTCATCGTCGCGCTATTATGGAAGGGCCGGGCGGCCTGTGGTGGGGAACCATCCTCACTATCACTCTTGGCGAAGCATCGCGCGGAACGCCTGTCAACGATATCGCCACCAGTCTGGCGGTGGGCATTGCGATTTCCGGCGTACTGACGATATTGATTGGACTTAGTGGATTAGGTCATCGCCTGGCGCGGTTATTTACTCCGACGGTGATGGTGCTGTTTATGCTGATGCTGGGCGCACAGCTGACCAGTATCTTTTTTAAGGGGATGCTTGGGCTGCCATTTGGCATTGCCGACCCGAATTTTAAAATTCAGCTTGCGCCATTCGCGCTCGCGGTGGCGGTGATGTGCCTGGTGCTGGCGATGATTATCTTCCTGCCGCAACGTTTTGCCCGTTATGGCCTGCTGGTCGGTACAATAACCGGCTGGTTGTTGTGGTACTTTTGCTTTCCATCCTCGCACTCGCTTTCCGGGGAATTGCACTGGCAGTGGTTTCCGCTCGGCAGTGGCGGTGCTTTGTCGCCGGGGATTATTCTGACGGCGGTGATTACCGGGCTTGTGAATATCAGCAATACCTACGGTGCGATTCGCGGTACGGATGTTTTTTATCCGCAACAGGGCGCTGGAAATACGCGTTATCGGCGCAGCTTTGTGGCGACCGGATTTATGACGCTGATAACCGTGCCGCTGGCGGTAATTCCATTTTCACCGTTTGTTTCATCCATTGGTTTATTAACCCAGACCGGCGATTACACGCGGCGTTCGTTTATTTATGGCAGCGTTATTTGCCTGCTGGTGGCGCTGGTTCCGGCACTCACGCGACTGTTTTGTAGTATCCCTTTACCGGTGAGTAGCGCGGTCATGCTGGTTTCTTATCTACCTTTACTCTTTTCCGCGCTGGTGTTTAGTCAGCAAATAACCTTTACCGCTCGCAATATTTATCGACTCGCATTGCCGTTATTTGTTGGCATATTTTTAATGGCATTACCGCCTGTGTATCTGCAGGACCTTCCATTAACGCTTCGTCCTCTGCTCAGTAACGGCTTACTGGTCGGAATTTTACTGGCTGTTCTTATGGATAATCTTATTCCGTGGGAACGCATCAAATAATTTGTTGAAAAAAGGATTGATAATGAAAATTGTCATTGCGCCAGACTCGTTTAAAGAGAGCTTAAGTGCAGAAAAATGTTGTCAGGCAATTAAAGCCGGGTTTTCGACCCTCTTTCCCGATGCGCAATATATCTGTTTGCCGATAGCGGATGGCGGCGAAGGTACGGTGGATGCGATGGTCGCCGCGACGGGCGGCAACATCGTGACGCTTGAAGTCTGTGGGCCGATGGGCGAAAAAGTGAATGCTTTTTATGGTCTTACCGGCGACGGGAAAACGGCGGTGATTGAGATGGCGGCGGCAAGTGGCCTGATGCTGGTCGCGCCCGAACAGCGTAATCCGTTGCTGGCGTCAAGTTATGGCACCGGCGAGCTGATTCGTCATGCACTCGATAACGGCATTCGCCATATTATTCTCGGCATTGGTGGCAGCGCGACGGTGGACGGCGGTATGGGCATGGCGCAGGCGCTCGGTGTGCGTTTCATTGATGCCGACGGTCAGGCGCTGGCGGCAAACGGTGGCAATTTAGCCCGTGTAGCAAGTATTGAGATGGAGGAATGCGATCCGCGTCTGGCGAGCTGCCATATTGAAGTGGCGTGCGATGTCGATAACCCGCTGGTAGGGGCACGCGGCGCGGCGGCGGTGTTTGGTCCGCAAAAAGGGGCAACGCCGGAAATGGTCGAAGAGCTGGAGCAGGGGCTGCAAAATTTCGCCCGTGTTTTGCAGCAGCAAACGGAAATCAATGTCTGTCAGATGGCGGGCGGCGGCGCAGCGGGCGGTATGGGTATTGCGGCGGCGGTATTCCTCAATGCGGATATTAAACCGGGTATTGAGATTGTACTGCGGGCGGTCAACCTGGAGCAGGCGGTGCAGGGAGCGACACTGGTGATCACCGGGGAAGGGCGCATTGATTCACAAACGGCAGGCGGTAAAGCGCCGCTGGGCGTGGCGTCGGTGGCGAAGCAGTTTAATGTACCGGTGATTGGGATTGCTGGCGTATTGGGTGATGGCGTGGAAGTGGTGCACCAGTACGGTATCGACGCGGTATTCAGCATTCTGCCGCGTCTGGCACCTTTAGCCGAAGTGCTCGCCAGTGGTGAAGCCAATCTCTTCAACTGCGCGCGTAATATTGCCTGCGCCATTAAAATAGGTCAGGGAATTAAACTCTGATTCTTACCTTTAAAGCGGATGCGATTTATTTCGCATCTTTTTTTACCTGAATTTATCGCAAAAAAAGCCACGGTATAAACCGTGGCAAAATCCAACATAGCTAAAAATAATCAGGCGAGCGGTATGACTTAAATCTCTACGTCGCGGTTGCAATCTTTCGAGTAAATATAACTGAACGCTTCACCACGCCCTATGCCATAACCGGCCTGTAAAGAATATGCGCCCATAAAGATGTAATCGCCTTTTTTCACCGGTATCCAGTTATTATCAAGGTTATAAACGCCCTGGCCGGAAAGAATATAAGCACCGTGTTCCTGAACGTGGGTTTCGATATAACCGTGGCTGGCACCTGGCGCAAAAGAGAGGATATGCATATTCATATCAAAGCCTAACTCTTTGGGCAGAAAATCCAGCAGAATAACATCGTCCATGCCTTCATAATGAATGCGTTCCAGTTCGCTGGCATTGCCAGAAACCAGCCACGGCGCATGACCTTCTACCGGAACATAGCGACGCTTATATAAAAAGATTTGGCTGTCTTCGGCCTGGGCGTTAACAAAAGTCATTAAGGAGCCTGGCGGGCAATAAAGATAGCCACCTTCACTTAAGGTAAATGTTTTCCCTTCGGCTTTGGCAGTGATATTTCCAGAGATCACATACAGGAACGTTTCAATTCCTTCACCGCCGAATCCCTGCTGATTACCGCCATTTTGATGCAGCGTCACCAGATAATCGACAAACGTAGCGCCCAGCTTTGGCGTGGACAGGATTGTCGCGTCACAATTCTCAAATCCCGGAATAATATTTTTTACCAGGCCGTCTGGCGTTAACAGCGCGAAATTACCGTGTTTCACAATCGCGCGGTTAGCCAGTAAATCATCGCGGTAACCGGTGACGTTATTTAAATATCCCATTTATAACTCCTTATTTCTGCCAGGCAAGTTGATAAAGCATGAGTGCCAACGTTTTGACCCCTTCGGCAAGGTCGTTAATATTGGTGCGTTCCGCCGGGTTATGGCTGATTCCGTTAATGCTGGGGATAAAAATCATGCAGGTTGGTACGCGAGGCGCGAAAATTTGCGCGTCGTGCCCAGCACCACTGTGCATCACCCGATAGTTCAGTTTTTCTGTTTCACACAGTTCCGTCAGGGTGGCGACCAGCTCTTTGTTCATCGGCACCGGTTCTTCGTCCATCCATAAATCGATATCAATACCAATGTCCATTTCATCGCAAATCGCCCGCATGTCGTTTTCTAACTGTTGGGTGAAATCGCGCAGCACGGCAGCGTCAGTATGGCGACAATCAATGGTGAACGTGGTTTTACCCGGCACTACGTTAACCGTATTTGGGCGCGGTTCCACTTTGCCAAAGGTCAGCACCAGCGGGTCGCCCATCTTTTTCGCTTTTTCAACCGATTGATGGCAAATGCGACTGAAAGCGTAAACCGTATCACGACGATAGCCCATCGGCGTGGTGCCTGCATGGTTTGATTCGCCGTTCAGCGTCACCGTATAGCGGCGCTGCCCGACAATCGCATTAACCACGCCAATTGACTGACCATTACTTTCCAGTACACAGCCCTGTTCGATATGCAGTTCGACAAAGGCATTAATATCCTGACGCGGAGTTAGTGGGGCGTTTGGCAGAGTAAATCCGCAAGCTTTCATCGCATCGACAAAACCATTTCCTTTGGCGTCACAAATATTTCGCACATCGTCGGGATTCGCCAGACCAAAAATATTTTTACTGCCCCAGAAGACATACGGGAAGCGGCTGCCTTCTTCTTCCGCCATCGCCACCACCTCGACAGTACGTAGCGGCGCGCCGTATTGCGTTTTCAGCCAGTCAATTGCCAGCCACGCCGCCAGCGCGCCAAATTGCCCGTCGAGGTTACCGCCGTTGACCACGGTATCGATATGCGAACCGCTCAGAACCATTTCCTGTGGATATTCGCTGCCGCTCAGGCGACCGTATAAATTCCCCACGTCATCGAAACGTGTTTCCAGCCCACTTGCTGCCATTCTTTTTTTAAATTGCTGCTGGGTTTCCAGCCATTCCGGCGAATAAAGTAAACGGGTCATCCCACCCGTAGGGTCAGCGCCAAAAGAGGAAAGCCAGGGCAGCGTTTCTTCTATAGCTTGACGAAAATGTGTAATCATAGGAAAGTCCTGTCTCAATAATTATTGCGCAAAGGGATTTTTCGTTTCGTATGACGTGTTATAAAGCGCGTCGGAAATTAAATACTGGTAAATATCATCAACAATTTCGATGCCTTCGACGGCGGCTTTGCGTTGTTTAATATCCTGATCCTGTCCGGGATAATAAACCTGATTAAAACCGGGCGCGGGGGTAATGGCATTTAATTCGCGCATGGTCTGGCTAAGATGTTGACGGAATAATTCGCTGGAGGAGAAAAAGTTCGGATTAATAACTATATGTAATTGCCCCAAATTACGCCCGGCGTGTAAATCGTCATACATCGAACTAACCTGTCGCCCGAACGGTAAGCCGAGTAAGGCGCCTGAGAGGGCGTCAATCATCATCATCAGGCCATACCCTTTCGGCCCAGCGGCGGGGAGCAGAGCATGTACCGCGAACGGATCGGTTGTTGGTGCACCGTTTTTATCGACCGCCCAGGTATCCGGGATAGACATATTACGCGAGCGGGCGTCGAGCACTTTTCCCCATGCCTGTACGGAAGTCGCCATATCAAAGGTAAGGATCTCGTTGCCTTCTCCCGGCGCGGCAAAGGCCAGTGGGTTAGTACCGTAGTAAATTTCCGCGCCGCCAAACGGTACCACCATTGGATCGGACTGGCACATCGAAATGCCAATTAATCCGGCGCGGGCTGCCTGCTGCACAAAATAAGAGATTGCGCCGCTGTGACCCATCCGGCTGATACCGACCACCGCAACGCCATTTTGCTGGGCGGTTTTGATGGCATGTTCCATACCCATTTTCGCCGCGACCTGTCCGGCGGCATTGTCGGCATGTAAAATTGCCGAGCACGGCCCGGTTTCCTCAAGACGAAACTCCGGTTCGCGGTTGGTGCCGCCTTTTGAGATGCGTTCCGCGTAGTATTCCACGCGTACCGCGCCATGAGAGTGGATCCCTCTGGCATCGGCATAAACCAATACTTCAGCCACGGTTGCAGCGTGCTCACGTTTTAATCCAGCCTGGCAGAGTTTATTCTCGATTAGCTGGTGGAGTGTTTCCCGACTGATTTTCATCTGTCTTCCTTTTTAACGACGGTGTGAAGCATGACTGCAATTAACATACAGGGAAAATATCTGGATTATGTGATCCAGACAGGCAAAAAAATATAGTTAGAATTTATTTGATAATCTTCGTTCTTTTAACCTGATTTTTAAAATAACCACGCTTATTAAAAAATAACGCGTAATAGTCTGGCGGTTATTTGAATTCTTTTTCTAATAATCTCCGTGTGATATTCATCACCTTATTTGTCACCGTCCATCGATACCGTAATCGCCACATTAACACTGCTCGTGCAATTGCCATGGGTGCAATTTTTAAGGAGTTGTTATGATCCACGCCTTTATTAAAAAAGGGTGTTTTCAGGATTCGGTCAGTTTAATGATTATTTCACGAAAACTCAGCGAATCAGAAAATGTTGATGATGTTTCCGTAATGATGGGTACGCCCGCCAATAAAGCGTTATTAGATACCACAGGTTTCTGGCATGACGATTTTAATAACGCCACGCCGAACGATATTTGCGTGGCAATTCGTAGCGAAGCGGCGGATGCGGGGATCGCGCAGGCGATTATGCAGCAGCTTGAAGAGGCGCTAAAACAACTGGCGCAGGGAACGGGCAGCAGCCAGGCGTTGACGCAGGTGCGTCGCTGGGACAGTGCCTGTCAGAAATTACCCGATGCCAATCTGGCGCTGATTTCAGTGGCTGGCGAGTACGCGGCAGAGCTGGCGAATCAGGCGCTGGATCGCAATCTCAACGTTATGATGTTCTCTGATAACGTCACGCTGGAAGATGAAATCCAACTCAAAACCCGCGCGCAGGAAAAAGGCTTGCTGGTGATGGGGCCGGACTGCGGTACGTCGATGATTGCCGACACGCCGCTGGCTTTCGCTAACGTGATGCCGGAAGGCAACATTGGTGTCATTGGCGCTTCTGGTACAGGGATTCAGGAACTGTGTTCGCAGATTGCACTGGCAGGTGAGGGTATTACTCACGCGATTGGTCTTGGCGGGCGCGATCTCAGCCGTGAAGTGGGCGGCATCAGTGCGCTAACGGCGCTGGAAATGTTAAGCGCCGATGCGAAAAGCGAGGTGCTGGCATTTGTTTCAAAACCACCTGCCGAAGCTGTGCGTCTGAAAATTGTTAATGCCATGAAAGCAACCGGCAAACCGACGGTGGCGCTGTTTTTAGGTTATACCCCGGCGGTGACTCGTGACGAAAATATCTGGTTTGCCTCCTCGCTGGATGAGGCCGCGCGTCTGGCTTGCCTGCTTTCACGCGTTACGGCGCGACGTAATGCGATAGCGCCTGCCAGCAGCGGATTTATTTGCGGTTTGTATACCGGCGGTACGCTGGCTGCCGAAGCGGCGGGATTACTTGCCGGGCACCTTGGCGTGGCAGCCGACGATACCCATCATCACGGCATGATGCTGGACGCTGATGGTCACCAGATCATTGACCTGGGCGATGATTTCTACACCGTCGGGCGTCCCCATCCGATGATCGACCCGACCTTACGCAACCAATTAATTGCTGAGCTTGGCGCTAAACCACACGTGCGCGTGTTGCTGCTTGATGTAGTGATTGGCTTCGGCGCGACCGCCGATCCTGCTGCCTCGCTGGTAAGCGCCTGGCAGAAAGCCTGTGCTGCGCGTTCAGACAACCAACCGCTGTACGCCATTGCCACGGTGACAGGCACTGAACGTGACCCGCAATGCCGCTCGCAACAAATTGCCACGCTGGAAGATGCGGGGATTGCGGTAGTGAGTTCGCTGCCGGAAGCCACCTTGCTGGCGGCGGCACTGATTCATCCGCTTTCGCCTGCCACACAGCAACACACACCGTCATTACTGGAAAACGTCGCCGTGATTAACATCGGATTACGCAGCTTTGCGCTGGAACTACAAGGCGCCAGCAAACCGGTCGTGCATTACCAATGGGCGCCAGTCGCTGGCGGCAATAAAAAACTGGCTCGTTTATTAGAACGTTTGCAATAAGGGGTTCCCATGTTTACATCAGTGGCGCAAGCCAATGCTGCGGTTATCGAACAAATTCGTCGCGCTCGTCCACACTGGCTGGATGTGCAACCGGCTTCTTTACTTATCAGCGAACTAAACCAGGGCAAAACACTGCTTCACGCCGGGCCGCCAATGCGCTGGCAGGAGATGACTGGCCCCATGAAAGGGGCGTGCGTGGGCGCATGTCTGTTCGAAGGCTGGGCGAAAGATGAAGCGCAGGCGCTGGCAATGCTTGAACAAGGGGAAGTGAACTTCATTCCTTGTCACCATGTAAATGCCGTCGGGCCAATGGGCGGCATTACTTCTGCCAGTATGCCGATGCTGGTGGTCGAGAACGTGACCGACGGCAACCGTGCGTACTGCAACCTGAATGAAGGCATCGGGAAAGTGATGCGTTTTGGCGCTTACGGCGAAGATGTCCTGACTCGCCATCGCTGGATGCGCGATGTGTTAATGCCGGTATTAAGCGCCGCGCTGGAGCGCATGGAGCGCGGTATCGATCTCACCGCGATGATGGCGCAGGGCATTACGATGGGCGATGAGTTCCATCAGCGCAATATTGCTACTTCAGCACTGTTAATGCGCGCGCTGGCACCGCAAATTGCCCGCCTCGATCACGATAAACAGCACATCGCCGAAGTGATGGATTTCCTTAGCGTGACCGATCAGTTCTTCCTCAACCTTGCGATGGCCTACTGCAAGGCGGCGATGGATGCAGGCGCGATGATCCGCGCGGGCAGCATCGTCACGGCAATGACCCGCAACGGCAACATGTTCGGGATTCGGGTGAGTGGGCTGGGTGACCGCTGGTTTACTGCGCCGGTAAATACCCCGCAGGGACTGTTTTTCACCGGCTTCTCGCAGGAGCAGGCGAACCCGGATATGGGCGATAGCGCGATTACCGAAACCTTTGGTATTGGCGGAGCGGCAATGATCGCCGCACCTGGCGTAACGCGCTTTGTCGGTGCGGGTGGTATGGAGGCTGCCAGGACAGTTTCTGAAGAGATGGCGGAAATCTTCCTTGAGCGCAATATGCAGTTGCAGATCCCCGGCTGGGATTTTCAGGGCGCGTGCCTGGGGCTGGATATTCGGCGCGTGGTAGAAACGGGTATTACGCCGCTTATCAATACCGGTATCGCCCATAAAGAAGCGGGGATCGGGCAGATTGGTGCAGGCACCGTGCGGGCGCCACTGGCGTGCTTTGAACAGGCGCTGGAAGCACTGGCTGAAAGCATGGGGATTGGTTGAGGAACGCGCAATGACGATCATCCATCCACTGCTTGCCAGCCGTAGCGCACCGGACTATCGCCAGTGCTGGCGGTTAGCGGGCGTCTGGCGGCGGGCGATTAATCTGATGACGGAAAGCGGCGAACTGTTAACGCTGCATCGTCAGGGAAGTGGTTTTGGCCCCGGAGGATGGGTGCTTCGCAGCGAGCAATTCGATGCGTTACGCGGCGAGTTAGGCGGCAATGAACAACCGCAGGTTGTGGCTCAAGGGATTCGCCTCGGGCGTTTCACGGTTAAACAGCCACAGCGTTATTGTTTGCTGCGTATTACGCCGCCTGCGCATCCTCAACCGCTTGCCGCTGCATGGATGCAACGTGCGGAGGAAACCGGGCTTTTTGGACCACTGGCGATGGCGGTAAGCGATCCGCTGCCCGCTGAATTACGCCAGTTTCGCCACTGTTTTCAGACCGCGCTCAATGGCGTTAAGACCGACTGGCGGCACTGGCTGGGTAAAGGCCCCGGATTAACGCCGAGTCATGATGACACGCTGACGGGAATGCTACTGGCGGCCTGGTATTATGGCGCTTTAGATTTGCGCTCCGGTCGCCAGTTTTTTTCCTGTTCCGACAATCTTCAACTCGTTACCACAGCGGTGAGCGTCAGTTATTTGCGCTACGCCGCACAAGGATATTTTTCCTCGCCACTCCTGCACTTTGTTCATGCTCTGAGTTGCCCGAAACGTACCGCTGTTGCGATTGATTCGCTGTTGGCACTCGGGCATACGTCAGGGGCAGATACGTTGCTGGGGTTCTGGCTTGGCCAACAATTATTACAAGGAAAACCATGAAAACACTGGTTGTAGCTCTTGGGGGCAATGCCTTGCTTCAGCGCGGTGAGGCGCTGACGGCAGAAAATCAATATCGCAATATCGCCAGTGCTGTACCTGCGCTGGCGCGCCTGGCGCGTTCTTATCGGCTGGCGATTGTTCACGGCAACGGGCCGCAGGTGGGGCTGCTGGCGTTACAGAATCTGGCATGGAAAGAGGTGGCGCCGTATCCGCTGGATGTGCTGGTGGCGGAAAGTCAGGGGATGATTGGCTATATGCTGGCGCAAAGTTTGCGCGCGCAGCCGCAAATGCCGCCTGTGACGACGGTGTTGACGCGCATTGAGGTTTCGCCGGATGATCCGGCGTTTTTGCAGCCAGAGAAGTTTATCGGTCCGGTTTATCAGCCAGAAGAACAAAAGGCACTGGAAGCGGCTTACGGCTGGCAGATGAAACGTGATGGTAAATATTTACGCCGGGTGGTGGCGTCTCCGCAACCGCGTAAAATTCTCGACAGCGAAGCCATCGAGTTGTTGCTCAAAGAGGGGCATGTGGTGATTTGCAGCGGTGGCGGCGGCGTGCCTGTGACGGAAGACGGGGCAGGGAGTGAAGCGGTGATTGATAAAGATCTCGCCGCTGCGTTGCTTGCCGAGCAGATTAATGCCGATGGACTGGTGATCCTCACCGATGCCGATGCGGTTTACGAAAACTGGGGAACGCCGCAGCAACGCGCCATTCGCCGTGCCACACCGGATGAGTTAGCGCCATTTGTCAAAGCCGATGGTTCGATGGGGCCGAAGGTAACGGCGGTGAGTGGCTATGTCAGAAGCCGTGGTAAACCCGCGTGGATTGGGGCGTTATCGCGAATTGAAGAGACGCTGGCGGGCGAGGCGGGGACCTGTATTTCGCTGTAGTCGTAGGCAGTAGACATTTGTGCCTGATGCGACGCTTGACGCGTCTTATCAGGCCTACGATGGGTAACGGGTCGGTAGGCCAGATAAGGCGTTCACGCCGCATCCGGCAAGAAAATGAGTACCTGATTAACTGAACTTGCTCTGCGCCCAAATCACGCCGCTGGCATACTCCGGCGGCAGCAGCGGAATTAATGCTTCCAGCGTCGCGGTCAGACGCGATGTGTCGCTGTCAGTTAAATTCAGATGGCCCACTTTACGCCCCGGACGGACTTCTTTGTCGTACCAGTGCAGATGCACCAGCGGCAGTTTCAGCCAGTCATAATTCACATCGCTACCAATCAGGTTGATCATCACCGACGGACTATTCACTACCGGTTGCGGTAACGGCAGATCGGTAATCGCCCGCAGATGCAGCTCAAACTGGCTGATGCTGGCGCCGTTTTGCGTCCAGTGACCGCTGTTATGCACACGCGGTGCCAGTTCGTTGATCAACAGACCTTGCGGGGTGACAAAACACTCCATCGCCATCACGCCCACATAGCCCAGCTCCTGCATAATCGCCGACAGCATCTCTTCGGCTTGCGCTTGCTGCTGTGCGTTGGCCTGCGGAAAAGCGACGCTGGTGCGCAAAATACCGTCCTGATGCAGGTTATGCGTCAGCGGATAAAACACGGTGCTGCCATCAAAGCCGCGCGCGCCAACCAGCGACACTTCACCAGAGAAGTTAATGCCCTGCTCGACAATACATTCGCCGTAGCATTCAGCCGGTAACTGTTCGGTTTCATCGGCGCGTAAACGCCATTGACCGCGTCCGTCATAGCCACCAGTGCGGCGCTTAACAATCGCCAGCTCACCTAAACGATCAAACACCGCAGGCCACTCGCTGCGATTAGCAAGTAATTGCCACGGTGCGGTCGGCAGGTGGAGCTTGTCGAAAAGCTGCTTCTGAGTCAGACGGTCGGCAATAATCGGGAACACATCGCGGTTCACAAAGGCCGGATGGCGCGCCAGCTCGCGGGTTAATGCAGTTTCCGGCCAGCGTTCGATCTCAGCGGTAATCACGCTTTGTTGAAAAGGCACCGCCGCAGGTTCAGCGTCCAGCCCGACCGGCCAGACAGCAATGCCTAACGGTTCGCCTGCCTGACGCAGCATACGGCCTAACTGCCCGTTACCGAGGACGCAAACCTGTTTCATGCCGCACCTCGCGGGTCCGGGTTTTCCAGCACTTCGTCGGTCTGAGCTTTGCGCCAGTCATTCAGACGCTGGTGTAGTTCTTTATCGTGAGTCGCAAGAATTTGTGCTGCCAGTAACGCCGCGTTTGCCGCGCCCGCTTTACCAATCGCCAGCGTACCCACCGGAATGCCACGCGGCATTTGTACGATGGAGTAGAGGCTATCGACACCGCTCAGTGCGGCGCTCTGTACTGGCACGCCCAGCACCGGCACCAGCGTTTTGGCGGCAATCATGCCAGGCAGGTGCGCTGCGCCGCCTGCGCCCGCAATAATCACCTGATAACCGTTCTCTTCGGCGCTTTCGGCGAAGCTGAACAATTTATCGGGGGTGCGGTGAGCAGAAACCACTTCAACGTGGTGCGGGACATTCAGGATTTCGAAGATTTCGGCGGCGAACTGCATGGTAGCCCAGTCGCTTTTGGACCCCATCACGATGGCGACACGCGCCGGATTATTGCGGGAAGACATGCGTCTTAAAACTCCTGTGGTGCACAACTCTCGGCTTTAGAGGGCACAGAGAATAGCACGGAAAGAGAGTAAGGAAAACGGTTGCGTGGTTGTGAAATCAGCAAGCTTGCGCGTTTTTAAAACGGAAAACGGATTAGCTCAACGTCATCCGCCGTGACTTTCACCATCGAACCTTCGGTATGCCAGGCACCCAGCACGACGCGGAAAGCAGGTTGCTGATTGGCGATGAATTCATGCACCGCCGGGCGATGGGTATGCCCGTGGATCAGCCATTGCACCTGGTTTTTTTCCATTGCACTGACCACCGCGTTTTGGTTAACGTCCATGATCGCCAGCGATTTACTGCTGTTGGCTTCTTTGCTGTTCGCTCGCATTCGCGCGGCAATGCGTTTGCGCACAAACAACGGCAGGGCGAGGAACAGTGTTTGCAGCCAGGGTTTGTGGACTTTGGCGCGAAAAGCCTGATAACCCGCATCATCGGTGCACAGCGTGTCGCCATGCATAATCAGCACCCGACGACCATAAAGTTCGAGCACCTTTTCTTCCGGCAATAACGTCATGCCGCTTTCACGGGCAAAGCGTTTGCCGAGCAGAAAATCACGGTTGCCATGAATGAAATAACAGGGAACGCCGGAATCGGATACCGCTTTGATTGCTGCCGCCATCTGGCGATGGAGTGGGTTGGGATCGTCGTCGCCAATCCATGCTTCAAACAGATCGCCAAGAATATACAGCGCGTCGGCATTGCGGGCTTCCCCCGCTAAAAAACGCAGAAAACCGGCGGTGATCGCCGGTTCTTCCACGCAGAGATGAAGATCTGCAATAAAGAGTGTCGCCACGATTACTCGCTAACGGTCACGCTTTCAATGATAACGTCTTCTTTTGGCACGTCCTGGTGCATACCGCTACGACCGGTTGCAACACCTTTGATTTTGTCTACCACGTCCATGCCTTCAACCACTTCAGCAAACACGCAGTAGCCCCAACCTTGCAGGCTTTCGCCAGAGAAGTTCAGGAAGTCGTTATCAACCACGTTGATGAAGAACTGTGCAGTTGCAGAGTGCGGAGCCTGAGTACGGGCCATTGCCAGCGTACCACGGGTATTTTTCAGGCCGTTGTTGGCTTCGTTTTTGATCGGTTCTTTGGTGGCTTTTTGTTTCATGCCCGGTTCAAAACCGCCGCCCTGAATCATAAAACCGTTGATAACACGGTGGAAAATGGTGTTGTTGTAAAAACCTTCGCGGCAGTAGTCCAGGAAGTTTTTAACTGTTTCAGGTGCTTTATCGTCAAAAGTTTTGATGACAATATCGCCGTGATTGGTGTGGAAAGTAACCATTTTTGCATCCTGTTCCGTTTGATTGGTGCTTCAACCCGGTTCGGGTCATATATAGGGTGGTGTTATAGCATAACCGCACGATCGGATCATCTCGCAATGTATGCTGAATCGCGCGGGAAATATGGGTATTATACGCAACTCAATTACCCACACATGTCTAAACGGAATCTTCGATGCTAAAAATCTTCAATACTCTGACACGCCAAAAAGAGGAATTTAAGCCTATTCACGCCGGGGAAGTCGGCATGTACGTGTGTGGAATCACCGTTTACGACCTCTGTCATATCGGTCACGGACGTACCTTTGTTGCCTTTGACGTGGTTGCACGCTACCTGCGTTTCCTCGGCTACAAGCTGAAGTATGTGCGCAACATTACCGATATCGACGATAAAATCATCAAACGCGCCAATGAAAATGGCGAAAGCTTTGTGGCGCTGGTGGATCGCATGATCGCCGAAATGCACAAAGATTTTGATGCTTTGAACATTCTGCGCCCGGATATGGAGCCGCGCGCGACGCACCATATCGCAGAAATTATTGAACTCACTGAACAACTGATCGCCAAAGGTCACGCTTATGTGGCGGACAACGGCGACGTGATGTTCGACGTACCGACCGATCCGACTTATGGCGTGCTGTCGCGTCAGGATCTCGACCAGTTGCAGGCAGGGGCGCGCGTTGACGTGGTCGACGACAAACGCAACCCGATGGACTTCGTTCTGTGGAAGATGTCGAAAGAGGGCGAACCGAGCTGGCCGTCTCCGTGGGGCGCGGGTCGTCCAGGCTGGCACATTGAATGTTCGGCAATGAACTGCAAGCAGCTGGGTAACCACTTTGATATCCACGGCGGCGGTTCTGACCTGATGTTCCCGCACCACGAGAACGAAATCGCTCAGTCCACCTGTGCGCATGATGGCCAGTATGTGAACTACTGGATGCACTCCGGCATGGTGATGGTTGACCGCGAGAAGATGTCGAAATCGCTGGGTAACTTCTTCACTGTGCGCGATGTGCTGAAATACTACGACGCGGAGACCGTGCGTTACTTCCTGATGTCTGGTCACTATCGCAGCCAGCTGAACTACAGCGAAGAGAACCTGAAGCAGGCGCGTGCGGCGCTGGAGCGTCTCTACACTGCGCTGCGCGGCACAGATAAAACCGTTGCACCTGCCGGTGGCGAAGCGTTTGAAGCGCGCTTTATTGAGGCGATGGACGACGATTTCAACACCCCGGAAGCCTATTCCGTGCTGTTTGATATGGCGCGTGAAGTGAACCGCCTGAAAGCAGAAGATATGGCAGCGGCGAACGCAATGGCGTCTCACCTGCGTAAACTTTCTGCCGTGCTGGGTCTGCTGGAGCAAGAACCGGAAGCGTTCCTGCAAAGCGGCGCGCAGGCAGACGACAGCGAAGTGGCTGAGATTGAAGCGTTAATTCAACAGCGTCTGGATGCCCGTAAAGCGAAAGACTGGACGGCGGCAGATGCGGCGCGTGACCGTCTTAACGAGATGGGGATCGTGCTGGAAGATGGTCCGCAAGGCACCACCTGGCGTCGTAAGTAACACCCTCACTCTTATCCTCTCCCGCAAGGGAGAGGATACGTTCAGCGCAATTTACGCCTGCTCCACCATAACATTCCCATTAGCACCATCCCCGGCAACCATACCCACATCAGTTCAGAAATAATCACCTGATGTCCGTACGGCGTGGTGTAACGAGACAACGCAAACGGCGCAACTTTAATCACCTGCCAGGGAGCGAAAAAGCGTTCCTCTGACCACGGCCACAGCCAGCCAACGCCTTTACCGCCAGTGGTTACCGAATCCAGCAAGCTGTGCGATAACAACGAGACGGTTAAAAATAGCCAGCAGCGAATCAGCCCAGCCTTAAACCATCGACGCCCAATCAGCACGCATAGCAACGGGACAACAAACGCAAACACCAGCGAATGGGTAAACCCGCGATGACCAAAAACATTGCCGTAAGCAACGCCAAATTTAAACGACAAGACGTCGGCATCTGGCAGCATCGCCAGGGCGATTCCGGCAAATAATAGGCGCGGAGGGATGACTTTCGAACCCAACCCTAAACCAATGCAAAGGGGAACGGCGGCGTGCGTAATAACGGTTGGCATGATGGTCGCTTCGGCAAAATATCGACGCTATCAGCATGGATGAAAGCGTCGAAGAGGGCAAAGGTCTGAAAAGAGAATCGGCCTGCATACGGGCAGGCCGAAGTGGGATCAGGCAACAACCTGTACGCTGTGACCTGCAAAACTCACTGTCTGACCGGCGACGATTTTGCAACGTTTGCGCGTTTCAACCGCGCCGTCGACTTTCACCTGACCTTCGGCTATCGCGATTTTCGCCTGCGCGCCGCTTTCGCTCCAGCCTTCCAGTTTCAGCAAGTCGCACAGCTCAACGTGCGGATGTTTACCTAAAGAAAATGTCGCCATGTTACTCACCCTGTGGATCATGATATTCAACGCACGCCTGTAGCGTGTTTTCAATCAGCGTGGCAACCGTCATCGGGCCAACGCCGCCGGGAACGGGCGTAATGTAAGAAGCGCGCTTAGCCGCTTCTTCAAACACTACGTCGCCCACAACTTTGCCATTTTCCAGACGGTTGATGCCGACATCAATCACAATTGCGCCTTCTTTGATCCAGTCACCTGGAATAAAGCCCGGCTTGCCGACGGCAACGATCAACAGATCGGCATTTTCTACGTGATGACGCAGATTTTTGGTGAAGCGGTGAGTCACGGTGGTGGTGCAACCTGCCAGCAGCAGTTCCATGCTCATCGGGCGACCGACGATATTTGATGCGCCAATCACCACAGCATTAAGACCAAAGGTATCAATGTTGTAACGCTCAAGCAGCGTGACGATACCGCGCGGAGTGCAAGGACGCAGACGCGGCGCGCGCTGGCACAGACGACCGACGTTGTAAGGATGGAAACCGTCTACGTCTTTGTCCGGGTGAATACGTTCCAGCACTTTGATGTAGTCAATTCCCGCCGGAAGCGGCAACTGCACCAGAATGCCGTCAATGGTGTTGTCGGCGTTCAGTGCATCGATAAGCTCAAGCAGTTCTGCTTCAGTGGTGGTTTCCGGGAGGTCATAGGAGCGGGAGACGAACCCGACTTCTTCACAAGCCTTGCGTTTGCTTGCGACATAAATTTGCGATGCAGGGTTGCTACCCACCAGCACAACGGCCAGTCCTGGCGCTCGCAGTCCGGCCGCAACGCGCGCCTGAACTTTTTGAGCAACTTCAGAGCGCACCTGCTGCGCAATCGTTTTACCGTCAATAATCTTTGCTGCCATCAGAGAGAGGATTCCATCTGTTACGTAGGTCGAAGGGGATGCGTCTATTTTGTCAGAAGCGTGGCGCGCTGTCAGTTTTCGTTTTCTGAAAAGTAAAACCTTCTGTACCTGGCGATAATGATAACCGTCGTTGGTTTGCCGCTGTAGCGAGGTAAATCAGATGCGGTCGTACACTTGTTCAGCAACCGGTTCAAAAGCCATTGACTCAGCAAGGGTTGACCGTATAATTCACGCGACTACACACACATTGTGGTATCAATGCGCCCTTAGCTCAGTTGGATAGAGCAACGACCTTCTAAGTCGTGGGCCGCAGGTTCGAATCCTGCAGGGCGCGCCATTAAAATTCAATCAGTTACGCCTTCTTTACCTCCTCCATAATTTCACAGTGGGACATATTTGGGACATCATCGTCAAAATGTCGTCTGTTTTCCTTGCGTGCTTCGTCAAATGATTAGGTGCAAGGTGAGTATATCTACGCACCATTTCTATGGATTCCCATCCGCCCATTTCCTGAAGCACTGATGAAGAACATCAATGAATGCACCAGAATGAATCCGGTGAGTTAAGTTCAAACTGTAGTACAATTCGCTCCGGTATTAACAGGAAAGAATATGCTATGAACCCTTATATTTATCTTGGTGGCGCAATACTTGCAGAGGTCATTGGTACAACCTTAATGAAGTTTTCAGAGGGTTTTACACGGTTATGGCCCTCTGTTGGTACAATTATTTGTTACTGTGCATCATTCTGGTTATTAGCTCAGACGCTGGCTTATATTCCTACAGGGATTGCTTATGCTATCTGGTCAGGAGTCGGTATCGTCCTGATTAGTTTACTGTCCTGGGGATTTTTCGGCCAACGGTTGGATCTGCCAGCCATTATAGGCATGATGTTGATTTGTGCCGGAGTGTTGGTAATTAACTTATTGTCACGAAGCGCACCACATTAAAAATAATTTCTTTTGAATCGAGTGAAATATGGCAGCCCGTATGTTTATACGGGCTGCTTTTTTATAGTGCGGGTAAATTTTTTTTGGCAAGTGGAGCAGGGGGATTACCACATTTGCGTTTTGAACAGTAGCAATAAAGTTTTCGGTGAGAAATGCCACCAGTATTTTGTGATGAAACGGATATTGGCGGTATAGGTGGGTATTTGATATCGAGAGTTGATAGTTTATAGAAAAATAAAAATGAAATATTAAGTTTGTTTATTTTTAACCTTCGTACACATCGCTGATAAAATGAGAACCACCCGCTGAACGGGTGGTTATGCGTAAGTTTAATTTTATAATTTCAGTGAATGTTTACGCTGTAATAATACAAATGATAGTGGACAAAAAGCACAATCAGTTGATCGATTCACCGTAGGATGCGACTGCCTGAGCGGTGTCTCCCCCGCTCAATACCTGTCTGACTCCATCATTTTTCAGCCAATAATAAGTATTATTTTCTTTATTAAAAGCGTAAATTCTACAAATACCGCCAATCTCATTATTTGTATTCCATCCACTATTAGCTACATTGCCCCACTCCTGGTAAAGACCTGCGTTAACTTCTCGCGAGATAATATGACCTGAATTATGATCATTATAATCGTAACTATCGATATCCTGTGCTTCAGGAAATTCTCCGTTCATGCTCTCAATCCATGGTAAAATCTTTTGAATTGAATCATAAGTTTCAATACTGTATTTAAAGAAACGCTTAACAGTAAAAATATAAATACCGGCAACTTTGTTCGTTGATTTATCAGTGGCGAAAATAGCAAAAATCTTCCCAATACACTTTTCGTCAACGCCAGGAAAAGTCACTGTGCCATCTTGACTGACCGCCAGAACATTATTGTCTGCATCAGTGCTACAGCTCCATTTTACTTTGCCATTATTAACTGGGTCATTATCAATAACCATCTTAAAGGTGGCACCTGGAAACAAGCAGTTAGGAAAATGGTAACCATTCTTCATATCATTGTTAATATCATAGATATGGTTGTCAACTAAAACGCCTGTAATTTTACTCATCATTAACTCTCTTTGTTTGTTAAATAAAAGGGTTTATTCCTGTGTAAAGGAATATACTGATGTTAATACAATCAATGAATAATTGTTCTTATTTACAGGTTATATAGTGGCATGAATATGATTATATAATGCCTCTGAGTAGTGGCTGCACCGGTTATTTGTGTCACTGCTATCTTCTTATTGGCTATGCAGGTCGTAGTGGGGCAAAACCGAGACGCATAAAATGCGTTGAAAAAAGAGAATCTGCTAAACAATTAATACAAACAGGATTCTGATTAGGAAAGTGAAAAGGAAGGGAGCAAGCAAAGTTGCTCCCTTAAACAATTAATATTCGAGGATGCCACGCGCGACGGGCAAATAGCGCAGGGAGAAATAGAGCAAGTCCTTGCCGCAGGAGGCGCGTTTTGCTAATAGTGAGGCGATCTCCGCATCTGGTTTTGGTTTAGCTTCAAACGTTTTACCTTTGCCCGCGACAAACAATTCATAAACAATGCCGCTGGCGGGCGAGGCAATCTGGCAATCTGCACTGGCTTGCAGATAACGTTCGCGCTGCCCGGCGGTGAGTTTATCCACGCCGCTGCCATCCTGTACCCAGACATTAACGCTGGTTGCTTTAACTTGTTCCAGCAGTTGGCGATAGCCATCGGGCGACATGTTTCCGGCGAAAAAACTACTGACATAAATCGGTTTTGCCAAAACATCACTAAGCAGTCGCTGAGTATTATTTAACCATTTCAGCAATGGCTGGCGGGCGGCTTCGCTGCGCCAGTTCAAATCGTCAATTTCCGCACTGATGTACCAGCCATCCGGCGTTACGCCCGGTGCGGCGCTCCATAATCTGGCTTGCTGGAGATCGGCCGCCAGCAGGCGATTAAGATAGCTTTCCAGCGCCACAGATGACTGCTTCTGATGCATAAAAAATTCCGGATCGGCATTCAGGCCAACAATCAGCTTCAGGCCAGCGTGCTGCGCTGCCGCTGCACGTCTGAACAATAATGCACGCTCTTCTGGCTGGGTGAATGCATCGCCGTAACGGGTCCATTGCAAAACCAGAGTATCGAAGCCCTGCAAACGTAACTGGCTCATCAGCCCCTGCCACTGGGCGTCGGTGACCTGACTGTCACGATTTTGCGGTTGCCAGATGATACCTTTCATCGCAAAGGAAAAAGGGCTGACCAGCAGCAGTGTCAGCATTACGAAAATTAACTTACGCATTTACCAGTGCACTCCAATGGTGAGAAACGCGTTGTTGCGCTCCCCGCTACGTTGATTAATCGCCTTAAAGGTATGCTGATATTCGACGCCGAGACTGACTTTGTGCGGCCAGGCATCATAGTGCGTCTCGCCGGTCCAGATATTCCAGCGCACGCCAACACCGCCAAGCTGCGCGCCCTGAGTGCCTTTATCACGATAGCCGTTGTCCTGAACGTGAGCGTAAGGCTCAATGGTTTGTCCGTTCGCCACCTTCTGATGCCAGCTCACGCGATAATCTGCCGTCCACGCCTGAATATCCTGGCGGACATATTGCGCCGCATCGAGATACAGGTTTTGGGCAAACCAGCCTGAACCGTTCGGGTGCCACTCGTCGCTGTATTTGCCGCCGTTAAAGAACGAGGCACTGGCGCGCAGCATGGTATCGGAGGCGCCATTTTGCCCGTTCAGCGGCAACTGCTGTTCAACGGCGAGGAAAAAGATTTGGTCGCGCAGGGGCTTCCAGCGCAGGCCGGTGCCGGACATCGGATTTTTCACCGGCATTGCTACACCGTTTTCTCCGGTATCGGCAAATACACGGCTGTAAACCGAAAGCAGGTCGCCTTCCAGCAGCATATTGCGCCCGATGCGGTACTCGGCTTCCAGTTGCGCGTAGCTACGATAACTTTTCCCTGGCGCAGCGCCGCCAACATTGTTGTTAGCGGTACTCATCGCCCCGGAACGCAAGCCGATGGAAGAATCGAAACTGAACGTCCAGCGGCGACCGACATCTTCATGCAGACGGCGGAAATTGAAACGTTGCTGATTTTGCTCTGGCGTCAGTGGGGTTATTAGCGCCTGGTTATCAATATCATCAATTACCCGCCGGGCGTACTGTTGTGTTGCAGGCATATCATCCAGACGCTGGTTCACGTAGGCCAGTTGTCGGATCAGTGCTGGATCGTCCGGCAATCCTTTATGCGCCTGTTCCAGCATTTCCCGCGATTGCGCGATATCACCGCTATCCCACAAGGCGTAACCGAGCGCCGCCTGGGTGTTGCTGTTATTGGGTTCCAGTTCCAGAGCGGCGCGCAAATCGCTCACCGCCGCAGAGACATCATGACGTTGGCGATAAATCGTCGCCCGCGCAACGTAAGCGTTAGCAGAAGGTGCAATGTTAATTGAGCGTGTGAGATCGTTCAGTGCGAGTTCCGGTTGACCGGGAATATAACGTTGCGCATGTAGCCACCAGTACAGCGCATTGTTTCCCAGCCCGCGTTGTTCTGCCTGCTGAAGCCAGCGATCGCGAGCCGCGCCATTTCCTGCCGCCTGAGCGGTATTGGCGGCAGCAAGTAGATCTTCATTGCTCATGTCGTGAAGGCTGATTTTCTGCCAGGCCGCCAGTGCGGTGTTGTAGTCTTCCACCTGGTATGCCTGATAAGCCACCGCGCGATGTTGCCACGCGTTCGGTTGTCGTTGTTCTGCCTGAAGCCAGGCATACAACGCCACGCCGGGTAGCGTGTCCCGATAACACTTCGCCAGACGGTTCCAGGCCGCAGCATCGTAGGAAGGCGACATATCGCCCAGCAAGCGGACTATCACCGGGCAATTATCTGCAATCCCCGGTAACTGGCTTTGCCACTGACGCTGCTCCGCCAGCGGCAAGGGTTTCGATAAAATCGCCACTTTTGCCGGGGTCGCCAGGTAAGGATGCTTTTCCAACAGCGAAGCCAGTCGCGCCATTAAAGTATGACTGACGGTTGTATCTCCCTGGAAGGGGTAGCGTTGCAGCAACAAATCGGCAGCTTCGCGTGACTGTCCGTTCTGTATCAGTTGCCAGGTCAGTTGATCCAGACGGGTAAGATTTGCCGGTTCTTGCTGATACAGCAACCGCGCCAGACGCAGAGCTTCAGCCTTGTTACGAGTCGCCACGCTGACGGCATAACGCTCCTCAAGCATTTCATTGGCGGGAAGGGTAGCGAGCAGTTTTTGCGCTGCGTCGTACTGACCTTCTTTTAACAGCACCGGTAGCGTCGCGCCAACAACATACTGGCGGTTATCGGCAAACTGTACCGTGTGATTCGCCAACGCTTGCACCGGGTTGTCACTGTATTTTGATAACAGATAGAGCCAGCTTTTCTCTTGTGTGTCCGAGGTAAACAGCGGCTTATTTTCAGCGAGATAACGCTGGAGACGTGCTTTTTCGCCACGATAAGCCAGAGAGGTCGCGTAAGTAATATACGACTGTGGATCGGTGAAGATCCCCACTGATTGCAGCGCCAGGATCCGATCATCCAATTGCCCGGTAAGAAGCACATCAAACCACTGGCGGCGCTCTGCCGCGCTTAATGTATTCTGCTGGCGTGCTTCATTGTATAGCGTATCTGCCTGGGACCATTGTTTCAGGTAGATTGCCCGTTGCAGCAGATCGGTACGCAACGTTTTTCCTTCCGGCGATGCGGCAAACGTTGCATCGTTCAGTTGCGCTCTGGCGACAGGTAACTGTGCCAGGCGCAGGGCATTCTGCCCGACTTCACTGCGACAACGCAGGGTCGGCACAGCATCGCACGCCTTTTGCTGAGCCAGCAGTTCTTCAACGGTATTAACGGTTTTGACTTCTACTGGAATTGCCGCGAGATTGCGTTCAAGGCGGGCATCGCCAGGATGACGTTTTAGTTGATCCTCAAGCAACAGCCGCGCGCGATCATCATGACCAAAATGGCGATAGGCTTCTGCCAGATATAACGTCAACGGAATATTATCCGGCACCTGCTGATGAATATATTCAAATTCGCGGATGGCGGTTTTTTCGTCGTTATTTTTCTGTGCCTTCAGCGCCTTATCGAGACGGGGATAAATAACAAAATGGCGATAGTCGCTCAGCCCCAGCTCTTCTGCGCTGGTGCCGATATTGTCTGCGAGTGCGCTGGTACTCAATAAAGACGTCAGCAGTAAACCAGACCATCCGATGACGCGATTAAGGTTATTTTCCTTCATTTTCGGACTCCAGCTCCGCAACCTGTTCTGTGGTTAAACCTGCTTTGAGTAATAATGATTGCATCGAAACTTGTAATTCGCGTTGAATTGTCAGGACGCGATCCAGCGTTTCCTGGCTAATAACGCCTTCGGTGACCAAAAATTTACCGAGCGGCAGTGAGCTGCGTTCATGGCGCAATAACAACACGTTAATTGCAGAACGATTAATATGGCCGAGCGTGGTCAGTATTTCGGCGAACAGGAACTGATGCGGTACATATTGCTGCCAGATGTCGCTGGCCTGCTGTTCAGTGAGCCATTGCTGCTGAACCGCATTGTGCAACATTGCTCGTGGGTCATAACCGCGACGACGCGCATACCAGTGACGTAAACCGGTGACGATTTGCCCGCGCAGAACAATGACGTAACGCACCTTGCGTCCGACCTTACGTGTCAGAGCCGCCAGTGAAACCGGATCGATACCATCTTCGCTGCCGACAATTAACTCATCATTTTCCAGACGTAGCGGCAGCACCGCATAATGTAGCGCCACGGACGCAGGCATTTCGGCAATCAGCGAGGAAGGGATCTGCCAGGCATCGATCGATTCCCACGCCACGCCGTTTTGCTCCGCCAGTGCCTGCGCCAGTTGCTCGGCGCTAATCAATCCCTGCATCAGCATCGAACCGCCGAGGCGTAGACCTTCAACACGATTACGCAGTGCTGTATCGAGTTGCTCTTCAGTGATGACCTGATTTTCCAGCAGGATTTGACCTAACGGGCGCAACGAACGGGTATCGCCAGTCACGCTGGGGAAATCATGCGTCGTTTTATCCCATGCCACGCGACGCGGGTCGCCGTGCTGAAGAACCTGTTTCAACGCGCGCCAGTTGGCCATAAAATTAATCAGGTTGCCCCAGAATAGCCGCAGGACGGAGAGTAAGCCTTGCGTCAGGCCGTAGTAGCCGGTGACAAAAATCACTCGTTGCACAATGCGGTTGATCATCAAGCCAAAGTTTAGCCACAGCAGGGTCATCAACCATGTGCTGCCGCTGAAAATAGAAAGAAAATGCCAGGCGTCGGAGCACAAACTTTCATACGCCATCAACAGCAGAAGCTGGAGCATCACCAGCATCGCGAGGAAGCTGACAAAGTTACTGATTGCCCCTTTGCGGTCGCGCCAGAGAAAGTAGTTCAGCGTCAGACTGGAGGTCCATTTGTGGGTTTTAAAGCCCTGGAAAACAATGCCGATGATCCAGCGAGATTTTTGTCGAACCGCAGTTGAAAATGTGTCGGGGAAATATTCGCGCACGCAGATCATGTTTGACGTCCGCGCGTGCTGTAAAAATTTACGCTGTTCGCGCTCTTTGGCTTCGTCCACCACCGGAAAACGGACAAAAATTTCCGTCATACCTTTTTCTTTCAGGCGGAAGCCAATGTCGTAATCTTCAGTAAGACTCTGCACGTCGAAAGCAATACCGTCACCGTCAGCTAACAGTGCGGTCACGGCGCGGCGGCTGAAACAGGTGCCGACGCCTGCGCTGGGCACTTGTCCGGCGAGGGCTTCACGCACCGGAACATCTTTGCCATGCAGTTCTGAAAACTCATCGATATAGGTCATGCTGGTGAAGTGCGTCCATTCGCGTTCGAACGGATACACCGGGATCTGAATCAGATCTTTACGCTCGACCAGATAGTTGAACAGACGCAATTCCATCGGTGAAATCACGTCTTCGGCATCATGCAGAATAAAACCAGCAAAAGCGAAATTGGCGCTACGCTCAAACTGGGTGATGGCGTCCAGCACATTGTTCAGACAGTCGGCTTTACTGGTGGGGCCAGGACGCGCACAGACCACCTTGTGCACATTCGGAAAGCGAGCGCACACTTCGTCAACATCACGCTGAGTATCGGGGTCGTTGGGGTAAGTGCCGACAAAGATATGATAGTTTTCGTAGTCGAGCGTGGTTGCCGCCAGCTCGGCCATATTGCCGATGACGCCAGTTTCATTCCACGCCGGAACCATAATCGCTAAGGGTTTTTCATCCGGCTTATACAGTTCGCGGTAACTCATTCGCGGGTAGTGGCGATAAACACTCAACTTGCGCTTAATGCGGCGTACCCAGTAGACGACATCAATAAAAAAATCGTCCAGCCCGCTGATGAACATTATGACCGCTAACGTTATCGCGATTACTTTTAAGCCGTAGAGCCAGGTAGCAAAAACATCAAGAAGCCAGTCCACACAAAAACCTTACATTAACGCTGGTTATGTTTAGGGTGGCGTATATTAAGGTTTTTTATGGATTGTGACAGCTTTTTACCATTAATAGGTAGGATTATTGCGGCACGTTATTTTTACACTGGTTATAAAAGTTGCCGTTTGCTGAATGATTAAGCGGGTAATGTGATAATAAACCTTGTCTCCCGCGCATCTGACGTAACCGCAACCGTGCCTTTATGCGCGACAACAATCGATTTCACTATCGCCAGACCAATGCCGCTACCTTCGCCTTTTCTCTGGCGGGAAGGGTCAACGCGGTAGAAACGGTCAAACAATCGCGGTAAGTGTTCGGGCGCAATGGGCGTACCGGGGTTTTCGACGGAAACTTGCACCAGGTGATCGACCTTCTGGCAGCGTACTACAATTGTCTCTCCGGGCGGCGTATAACGCAGGGCGTTAGAAAGCAGGTTACTTAACGCCCGACGCAGCATCAGCGGATCGCCCGCAACCTGACACTCGTCGCCAACAAACCGCAGCTCCACGCCACGATCTTCCGCTAACGCTTCGAAAAAATCGAACACTTTGCTGACTTCATCCGCCAGGTTGAGCATTTTCTTTTCGGGGATTAACTGGTTGTTATCGGCCTGGGCGAGAAACAGCATATCGCTGACCATTTTCGCCATTCGCGTTAGCTCTTCGAGATTAGAGTAGAGCACATCTTCCAGCTCCTTCTGGCTGCGCGACTGGCTGAGGGCGATCTCCGTTTGCGTTACCAGATTCGTAATTGGTGTGCGAATTTCGTGGGCGATATCCGCTGAGAAATTGGACTGGCGGGTAAAGACATCCTCGATACGCTCGATCATATGGTTGAACGACAATACCAGCTGCTCCAGCTCAATCGGCACGGTCTGCGGGTCAAGGCGAACGTCGAGATCTTTCGAGGTGATATTCTGGATTTGACGGCTGACGCTGCGGATCGGCGCGTGACCTTTATGCACCGCCAACAGCACGATAAAAACGATCAGAATGCTGATGATCGATGCGGTCATAATAAGTTTATTCATCAAGTCATTAATGTAATGAAGATGAAAATCGATCGATAGCGCGATATAGAGCGTATAACTCGGTTTGCCGTCCACCAGTGGGCCAACCGGCAAGCTAATCATCCGCCAGTTGCTGTGTTCCATATGCCCGTGACCGTGGCCCGGCATCATAATCGTCGGGCCGGAAAGGAGATACACCTCGCCATTCCGGGCGTCTTTATCGGGTATGGCGTCACGTGCAAACTCGCGGATATCGGGCGCGTCGGGGGAGTGATACACCGTTTTACCGTGGCTATCTGCCAGAGAAATCAACACGTTGGAATAACCACTGACAATGTCTTCCAGCGTCATTAAGCGTCGGGCTTGTGTCTCTTCAGGATGATTAAGAACGCGCTTGAGCGTGGTGCTAATCTCTTTTAAATCATTAATATCCTGCTCGGCAAAATGCACCTTGACCGAGTGGATCATGATCCACGCGAAGGCGAAAAATGCCGCGATGGTGGCAAGGCTGATAAAAAAGGTCAGGCGGGTTGCCAGCGAAAACGGGCGCTGAAATGGCTTACTGACCATCCGGCACCTCAAGCATGTAACCCACGCCGCGCACGGTTTGAATCAGCTTCGGCTCAAAGTCGTTGTCGATTTTGCCGCGTAGCCGCTTCACCGCCACATCAATGGCGTTAGTGTCGCTGTCGAAATTCATGTCCCATACCTGCGAGGCGATAAGCGAGCGGGGCAGCACTTCGCCCTGATGGCGAAGGAAAAACTCCAGCAGAGTAAATTCTTTACTGGTCAGAGTGATGCGCGTGCCGCTGCGGGTGACTTTGCGGCTGACGAGATCGACCATCAGATCGGCAACCTGAAACTGACTTTCGATAATCACCGCCGCCCCGCGCCGCAGTAAAGTGCGCACCCGCGCCAGAAGTTCAGCAAAAGCGAACGGCTTCACCAGGTAGTCATCCGCTCCCAGCTCCAGCCCCTTGACACGATGTTCAATCGTACCCAGCGCGCTGAGCAGCAGAATCGGCATCCCTTTGTTGGCAGAACGCAACATGCGCACGATATCCCAGCCGTTCACGTCCGGCAGCATAATATCGAGGATTATCAGGTCATAATCACCGGTCATCGCCAGATGGTAGCCATTCAGCCCGTTGTCGGCTAAATCGACCACAAAACCGGCTTCGGTTAACCCTTTGGTTAAGTATTCGCCAGTTTTCTTTTCATCTTCGACAATCAACAGTTTCATATTTCCTCCGCATGTTGCCCGGGCAATTCTAGAGGAGCGGGATCAGATGGCAATCGCTTATTGGCAAAATGACAATTTTGTCATTTTCCTGTCACCGGAAAATCAGAGCCTGGCGAGTAAAGTTGGCGGCATAAAATCACCAGAAATTATGCGCCTATGTCTTCTTGTAAACTCCTGACACTTTGTGTAGCCCTTGCACTAACCGGTTGTTCACTGGCGCCGGATTATCAGCGTCCGGCAATGCCCGTGCCGCAACAGTTCTCACTCAGCCAGAACGGCCTGGTTAACGCGGCAGATAACTACCAGAACGCGGGCTGGCGCACCTTTTTTGTTGATAATCAACTGAAGACGTTGATTAGCGAGGCGCTGGTGAATAACCGGGATTTGCGCATGGCGACCCTGAAAGTGCAGGAGGCGCGGGCGCAATATCGTCTGACCGATGCCGACCGTTACCCGCAACTCAATGGCGATGGCAGCGGCAGCTGGAGCGGCAATCTTAAAGGCGATTCAGCCACGACTAGGGAGTTTTCGACTGGCCTTAACGCCAGCTTTGACCTCGATTTTTTCGGTCGCTTAAAGAACATGAGCGAAGCCGAGCGACAAAATTATTTAGCCACTGAGGAAGCTCAGCGCGCGGTGCATATTCTGCTGGTTTCTAATGTCGCGCAAAGCTATTTCAATCAGCAGCTGGCTTATGCGCAATTGCAAATAGCCGAAGAAACGCTGCGTAATTACCAGCAGTCATATGCGTTTGTCGAAAAACAACTGTTAACCGGCAGCAGCAATGTTCTGGCGCTGGAACAGGCTCGCGGGGTGATTGAAAGTACCCGCAGCGATATCGCTAAACGTCAGGGGGAACTGGCGCAGGCGAATAATGCATTGCAACTGTTATTAGGAAGCTACGGCAAGCTGCCGCAAGCGCAGACAGCGGGTAGCGACAGCCTGCAAAGCGTTAAATTACCGGCGGGCTTGTCGTCGCAAATCTTGTTGCAGCGCCCGGATATTATGGAAGCTGAACACGCGTTAATGGCGGCTAATGCCAATATTGGCGCCGCACGCGCGGCATTTTTCCCGTCTATCAGTCTGACCAGCGGAATCTCAACCGCCAGCAGCGATCTCTCATCATTATTTAACGCCAGCAGCGGAATGTGGAATTTTATTCCCAAAATTGAGATCCCCATTTTTAATGCCGGGCGTAACCAGGCCAATCTGGATATCGCTGAAATTCGCCAGCAGCAGTCGGTGGTGAATTATGAACAAAAAATCCAGAATGCCTTTAAAGAAGTGGTAGATGCGCTGGCGTTACGTCAAAGCCTGAATGATCAAATTAGCGCCCAACAGCGTTATCTGGCGTCGCTGCAAATTACCCTGCAACGGGCACGGGCATTATATCAGCACGGCGCAGTCAGTTATCTGGAAGTGCTGGATGCCGAACGTTCTTTATTTGCTACCCGACAAACCTTACTCGACCTGAATTATGCCCGTCAGGTTAATGAAATTTCTTTATATACCGCCCTGGGTGGCGGTTGGCAGCAATAATTTTTAACTCCAGGAGAGAATAAATGAAAAAAGCACTGCAAGTCGCAATGTTCAGTCTGTTTACTGTTATTGGTTTTAATGCCCAGGCTAACGAACATCATCATGAAACCATGAGCGAAGCACAACCGCAGGTGATTAGCGCCACCGGTGTGGTAAAAGGTGTTGATCTGGAAAGCAAAAAAATCACCATCCACCACGATCCGATTGCCGCAGTGAACTGGCCGGAGATGACTATGCGCTTTACCATCACTCCGCAGACGAAAATGAGTGAAATTAAAACCGGCGACAAAGTGGCGTTTAATTTTGTCCAGCAGGGCAACCTTTCTTTATTACAGGATATTAAAGTCAGCCAGTAACCCAGGTTTAATTCAATGAAAAAAATCGCGCTTATTATCGGCAGCATGATCGCGGGCGGTATTATTTCTGCGGCAGGTTTTACCTGGTTTGCAAAGGCGGAACCGCCAGTGGAAAAAACGCCAACCGCAGAACGTAAAATCTTATTCTGGTACGACCCGATGTATCCCAATACGCGGTTCGATAAACCAGGTAAATCGCCGTTTATGGATATGGATCTGGTGCCGAAATATGCCGATGAAGAGAGTTCTGCGTCTGGTGTACGCATTGACCCGACCCAGACGCAGAATCTGGGGGTGAAAACGGCTACCGTCACGCGCGGGCCGCTGACTTTTGCCCAGAGTTTCCCGGCGAATGTCAGTTACAACGAGTATCAGTTTGCCATTGTGCAGGCTCGAGCCGCCGGATTTATTGACAAAGTTTATCCGCTCACGGTGGGCGATAAAGTGAAAAAGGGCGCGCCGCTTCTCGACCTGACCATTCCCGACTGGGTGGAAGCGCAGAGTGAGTATTTACTGCTGCGCGAAACCGGCGGTACGGCGACCCAGACCGAAGGTATTCTTGAACGCCTGCGGCTGGCGGGAATGCCGGAGGCCGATATTCGCCGCCTGATCGCCACGCAAAAAATCCAGACTCGCTTTACGCTCAAAGCGCCCATTGATGGCGTGATCACCGCGTTTGATCTGCGCGCGGGAATGAATATCGCCAAAGATAACGTGGTCGCGAAAATTCAGGGTATGGACCCGGTGTGGGTCACTGCCGCGATCCCGGAGTCCATCGCCTGGCTGGTGAAAGATGCCTCGCAGTTTACGCTCACCGTTCCGGCGCGACCCGATAAAACGCTCACCATCCGCAAATGGACGATGCTACCCGGCGTAGATGCCGCGACCCGCACTTTGCAACTGCGTCTGGAAGTCGACAACGCCGACGAGGCGCTAAAACCGGGAATGAACGCCTGGTTGCAACTCAACACCGCCAGCGAACCGATGCTGCTCATTCCGTCACAGGCGCTGATTGATACCGGCAGCGAACAGCGGGTGATTACCGTTGATGCCGACGGGCGCTTTGTACCGAAACGCGTTTCCGTTTTCCAGGCCTCGCAAGGCGTCACCGCGTTACGCTCAGGTCTGGCGGAAGGGGAAAAGGTGGTTTCCAGCGGCCTGTTCCTGATTGATTCTGAAGCCAATATTTCTGGCGCGCTGGAGCGGATGCGCTCTGAAAGTGCTACCCACGTGCATTGAGGGAATAACCAATGATTGAATGGATTATTCGTCGCTCGGTGGCGAACCGTTTTCTGGTGCTGATGGGCGCGTTGTTTTTGAGCATCTGGGGCACCTGGACCATCATTAACACGCCAGTGGATGCACTGCCGGATCTCTCTGATGTGCAGGTGATTATTAAAACCAGCTATCCCGGTCAGGCTCCGCAAATCGTTGAAAATCAGGTGACTTATCCACTGACTACCACCATGTTGTCGGTGCCTGGCGCGAAGACCGTGCGCGGTTTCTCGCAGTTTGGCGACTCTTATGTGTATGTCATTTTCGAAGATGGCACCGATCCATACTGGGCGCGCTCGCGGGTGCTGGAGTACCTCAACCAGGTGCAGGGTAAGCTGCCAGCGGGTGTCAGCGCGGAGCTGGGGCCAGACGCCACGGGCGTTGGCTGGATTTATGAATACGCGCTGGTGGATCGCAGCGGTAAGCACGATCTGGCTGATTTACGCTCATTGCAGGACTGGTTTCTCAAATATGAGCTAAAAACCATCCCTGACGTTGCGGAAGTGGCGTCGGTGGGCGGTGTGGTGAAAGAGTATCAGGTGGTTATCGATCCCCAGCGCCTGGCGCAATATGGCATCACACTCGCCGAAGTGAAAAGCGCGCTGGATGCCTCAAATCAGGAAGCGGGCGGTTCGTCGATCGAACTGGCGGAAGCGGAATATATGGTGCGCGCCAGCGGCTATCTGAAAACGCTCGACGACTTTAATCACATCGTTTTAAAAGCCAGTGAAAATGGCGTGCCCGTTTATCTGCGTGATGTTGCGAAAGTCCAGGTAGGGCCGGAAATGCGCCGGGGCATTGCGGAACTGAACGGCGAAGGCGAAGTCGCTGGCGGGGTGGTGATCCTGCGTTCCGGCAAAAACGCCCGTGAAGTGATCTCCGCCGTGAAGGACAAGCTGGAAACGCTAAAAAGCAGTCTGCCGGAAGGCGTGGAGATAGTTACAACATACGATCGCAGCCAGCTCATTGACCGCGCCATCGACAACCTCAGCGGCAAGCTGCTGGAAGAGTTTATTGTGGTGGCGATAGTCTGTGCGCTGTTTCTCTGGCATGTACGCTCGGCGCTGGTGGCGATTATTTCGTTGCCGCTGGGGTTGTGTATTGCTTTTATTGTCATGCACTTCCAGGGGCTGAACGCCAATATTATGTCGTTGGGTGGCATTGCGATTGCCGTCGGGGCGATGGTCGATGCCGCCATCGTCATGATCGAGAATGCGCATAAACGGCTGGAAGAGTGGCAGCACCAGCATCCTGACGTCATGCTGGATAATAAAACGCGCTGGCAGGTGATTACCGATGCTTCTGTTGAAGTGGGGCCGGCGCTGTTTATCAGTCTGCTGATTATCACGCTGTCGTTTATCCCAATCTTCACTCTGGAAGGGCAGGAAGGGCGTCTGTTTGGTCCGCTGGCGTTCACCAAAACCTATGCCATGGCAGGCGCGGCGCTGCTGGCGATCGTGGTGATCCCCATTCTGATGGGCTACTGGATCCGTGGCAAAATTCCGCCAGAAAGCAGTAACCCGCTCAATCGTTTTTTGATTCGTATTTACCATCCGCTGTTGCTGAAAGTACTGCACTGGCCGAAAACCACGCTGCTGGTGGCGGCGCTTTCGGTGCTGACAGTTATCTGGCCGCTCAATAAAGTTGGCGGGGAATTTTTACCGCAGATCAATGAAGGCGACTTGTTGTATATGCCTTCGACGCTGCCGGGGATTTCCGCGTCGGAAGCAGCGAGTATGCTGCAAAAAACCGACAAGCTGATTATGAGCGTACCGGAAGTGGCGCGGGTGTTTGGCAAAACCGGGAAAGCGGAAACTGCCACCGACTCCGCTCCGCTGGAGATGGTAGAAACGACCATTCAGCTTAAGCCGCAGGATCAGTGGCGGCCTGGCATGACGATGGACAAAATCATCGAAGAGCTGGATAGCACCGTGCGACTACCGGGGCTGGCGAATCTGTGGGTGCCACCAATCCGTAACCGTATTGATATGCTTTCCACCGGCATTAAAAGCCCCATCGGCATTAAAGTGTCCGGCAATGTGCTGGCGGATATCGACGCGATGGCGGAGCAAATTGAAGACGTGGCGCGAACGGTGCCAGGCGTGGCTTCTGCTCTTGCCGAACGTCTGGAAGGTGGGCGTTATATCAATATTGAGATTAACCGTGAAAAAGCCGCGCGTTACGGTATGACGGTGGCGGATGTGCAGTTGTTTGTCACCTCTGCGGTGGGCGGGGCGATGGTTGGCGAAACGGTGGAAGGGATTGCCCGTTATCCAATTAATCTGCGTTATCCGCAAAGCTGGCGCGATAGCCCGCAGGCTCTGCGCCAGTTGCCGATTTTGACGCCGATGAAGCAGCAAATCACCCTGGCAGACGTGGCCGACGTTAACGTCTCCACCGGACCGTCGATGCTGAAAACCGAGAATGCGCGCCCGACGAGCTGGATTTATATCGATGCCCGCGATCGTGACATGGTGTCGGTGGTTCACGATCTGCAAAAAGCGATTGCCGAAAAAGTGCAGTTGAAACCGGGCACCAGCGTGGCGTTTTCCGGTCAGTTCGAGCTACTGGAGCGCGCCAACCATAAGCTGAAACTCATGGTGCCGATGACGCTGATGATCATTTTCGTGCTGTTATATCTGGCGTTCCGTCGGGTGGGCGAAGCGTTACTGATTATCAGCAGCGTACCGTTTGCGCTGGTGGGCGGTATCTGGTTTCTGTGGTGGATGGGCTTTCATCTTTCCGTCGCGACCGGCACCGGTTTTATCGCTCTCGCCGGGGTCGCTGCCGAGTTTGGCGTGGTGATGCTGATGTATTTACGTCACGCCATAGAGGCAGAGCCGTCGCTGGATAATCCACAAACATTCAGCGAGCAGAAACTGGATGAGGCGTTGTATCACGGCGCGGTACTGCGCGTGCGCCCGAAAGCGATGACGGTGGCGGTGATTATCGCCGGTCTGCTGCCGATTCTGTGGGGAACGGGGGCGGGTTCCGAAGTGATGAGCCGTATCGCCGCGCCGATGATTGGCGGCATGATCACCGCACCTTTGCTGTCGCTGTTTATTATCCCGGCGGCGTATAAGCTGATGTGGCTGCATCGGCATCGGGTACGGAAATAAAAGCAGGATACCCGGTTTAACTGTGTGGATTGTGTCTTGCGACGACCAGCACTAAATGTTAAAAGGAGCCCCTCAATAAAAAAGACACACAGGGGAAAGGCGTGAAAAACGCGTCAACCGTATCGGAAGATACTGCGTCGAAACAAGAACCGACGCTTCATCGGGGATTACATAACCGTCATATTCAGCTAATTGCGCTGGGTGGCGCCATTGGTACTGGTCTGTTTCTTGGCATTGGTCCGGCGATTCAGATGGCGGGTCCGGCTGTATTGCTGGGCTACGGCGTTGCCGGGATCATCGCTTTCCTGATTATGCGCCAGCTCGGCGAGATGGTGGTCGAAGAGCCGGTATCCGGTTCGTTTGCCCACTTTGCCTATAAATACTGGGGACCGTTTGCGGGCTTCCTCTCCGGCTGGAACTACTGGGTGATGTTCGTGCTGGTAGGAATGGCAGAGCTGACGGCGGCGGGTATCTATATGCAGTACTGGTTCCCGGATGTTCCCACCTGGATCTGGGCTGCTGCCTTCTTTATTATCATCAACGCCGTTAACCTGGTGAACGTGCGCTTGTATGGTGAAACTGAGTTCTGGTTCGCGCTGATTAAAGTGCTGGCGATCATCGGCATGATCGGTTTTGGCCTGTGGCTGCTGTTCTCTGGTCACGGCGGCGAGAAAGCCAGTATCGACAACCTCTGGCGCTACGGTGGTTTCTTCGCCACCGGCTGGAATGGGCTGATTTTGTCGCTGGCGGTGATTATGTTCTCCTTCGGCGGTCTGGAGCTGATTGGGATTACTGCCGCTGAAGCGCGCGATCCGGAAAAAAGCATTCCGAAGGCAGTGAATCAGGTGGTTTATCGTATCCTGCTGTTTTATATCGGTTCACTGGTGGTTTTACTGGCGCTCTACCCGTGGGTGGAAGTGAAATCCAACAGTAGCCCGTTTGTGATGATTTTCCATAATCTCGACAGCAATGTGGTGGCTTCTGCGCTGAACCTTGTCATTCTGGTAGCGTCTCTGTCAGTTTATAACAGCGGAGTTTACTCTAACAGCCGGATGCTGTTTGGCCTCTCTGTACAGGGGAATGCGCCGAAGTTCCTTACTCGTGTTAGCCGTCGCGGCGTGCCAATCAACTCGCTGATCCTGTCCGGGGCAATCACTTCGCTGGTGGTGTTGATTAACTATCTGCTGCCGCAAAAAGCGTTTGGTTTGCTGATGGCGCTGGTGGTGGCAACGCTGCTGCTGAATTGGATTATGATCTGCCTGGCGCATCTGCGTTTTCGCGCGGCGATGCGACGTCAGGGGCGAGAAACACAGTTTAAGGCACTGCTCTATCCGTTCGGCAACTATCTTTGCATTGCCTTCCTCGGCATGATTTTGGTGCTGATGTGCACGATGGATGATATGCGCTTGTCAGCAATTTTGCTGCCGGTGTGGATTGTGTTCCTGTTTGTGGCGTTTAAAACGTTGCGTCGGAAAGCGAAATAGTCGCGTCGGATAAGGCGTTTACGCCGCATCCGACAAAACGATGTAAACAATCTGAAGCCGCTCTCATCCATTCGATGAGAGCGGTTTTTTAATTATTGCTTAAATGCACCCGCCAGAGAGCGAATATCATTGCCGGTTGGCGACTGATGAAGTCGCAGACCAAACTCTTCGACGATGGCAAATATATGGTCGAAAATATCAGCCTGAATGCTTTCATATTCCAGCCATACTACGGTATTGGTAAACGCATATATCTCAAGCGGTAAACCATTATCGCCCGGTGCAAGCTGACGTACCATTAAGGTCATATCTTTACGAATACGTGGATGGTTACGTAGATATTCGTTCAGATAGGCACGAAAGGTTCCAATATTGGTCATTCGGCGCAGATTTAATACTGACTCCGTAGACCCTTGCTGGCGGTTCCACTCATTAATTTCCTGATGGCGGCTGGTTAAATAAGGCTTTAACAGATGAGCTTTATTCAGCCGTTGCATTTCGGTTTCATCAAGAAAGCGAATACTGGTGACATCAATACTGATACTGCGTTTAATGCGTCGTCCACCAGAGGCTGACATTCCGCTCCAGTTTTTAAAGGAGTCAGAAACCAGAGACCAGGTGGGAATAGTGGTAATTGTATTATCCCAGTTACGCACTTTGACGGTGGTTAAACCAATATCGATCACCGCGCCATCCGCGCCGTATTTCGGCATTTCCAGCCAGTCGCCCAGTTTCAGCATATCGTTCGCGGAAAGCTGAATACCTGCTACCAGACCAAGAATCGGATCTTTAAATACCAACATCAGCACGGCAGCCATTGCGCCAAGACCACTGATCAGAATGGTTGGTGACTGACCAATCAGCAGTGAGATCATCAATATGCCGACCAGAATTGCGCCGATCAGCTTTATCCCCTGAAATATCCCTTTTAGCGGTAACTGTTTTGCTGCCGGGAATTTCTGCGCCAGATTTAAAATAACATCCAGCAACGAGAAGACTGAAAGCAGCGCATACATCATGATCCACAACTGCGCGCAGGTGGTCAGAATATCAGCCGCTTCGGTGCCTTTTTGCAGCCAGAATACCGCCTGAATATTGACGATAATCCCTTGCAGGGTAAAAGCTAAACGATGAAATAGTTTATTCTGGGTAATGATTTGCAACCACAGCCGTGAACTGGCAATGGCGCGTTTTTCGAAGGTACGTAGTACCACCCAGTGCAAAATAATATGCACTACAACGGCGGTCAGAAAAATAATACCGAAAATCATCACCATTGAGGTGGTGTGATCAATCTCAATACCCGCTAAATCTTCAACCTGGGATATTAAATCCTGCATAACGTCTCCTGTATACAACAGCGGCCTATGATGACGGCTGAAACAGGGTTATGCAAATCAGGAAAATCTGATGTGAAATAGCCGGGATCAGTTCCCGGCTATAAAGGAGAATTACACTTCAGTTAAGGTGATACTTTGTGGCAGACGAGATTTCGGCAGGGTAGCGTTAAAATCTTCCACGCTGTGATGGCCTACCGGTACGACCACCAGACTGGTGTAACCTTTCTCTTTCAAACCAAATTCTTCATCGAGGATCGCCGCGTCAAAACCTTCGATTGGCACCGCGTCCAGACCCAGTGCCGCAACGCCCAGCAGGAAGTTACCGACGTTGAGATAAACCTGTTTTGCCATCCACTCTGCATCATCATGCAGATCTTTACGGTGCATATCGGCGAAGAACTTACGGCCTTTATCGTTCGCCGCTTTGGCTTCCGGCGTGGCAAAGCGACCATCGGCATCTTCCTGGTCAACAACCAGCTTCAGCCAGGCATCGTCCATTGCGGTTTTCGCGCAGAACACCACGACGTGCGAGGCATCAAGCATTTTACGTTCGTTGAACACGTAATTGTCGGCGGCGGATTTAGCGACACGCGCTTTACCTTCTTCCGTGCTGGCCACAATAAAATGCCATGGCTGGGAGTTGGTGCTGGATGGGCTGTACTGCAACAGGGTTTTGATCTGCTCGGCTTGTTCCGGGGTAAGTTTTTTGCTGGCATCAAATGCCTTAGTGGAATGACGCTTTAAGGCGACAGAAATGATATCCATAAAGACTCCTTGTGAAAGATGTTTGTGTGCCAGCAGATTACAAGGATCAAAGTAAAATGGTAAGCGAGAAAAATGCTCTATAGATTTCCGTTTTAACCAGGGCGCAGCCTTTTTTGATCGCGTTTAGCTAAGCCATCAACCACTAAATTCCATGAGTCGTTGATCAGATCGCTGAGCAACGATTCAGAGATTTCCTCGCCGGGATACACAGAAATCCAGTGCTTTTTATTCATGTGATACCCAGGCTTAATGCTTGGATATATTTGCTGATTTAACAGGGAATTTTGTGGATCGGACTTCAGATTTATGAAGGGGACGCCGCGCAGCTCCGACGACAGCATAAAAATCTTGCCGCCAATTTTAAAGACATCGAACTCTGGGCCAAACGGCCAGCAAAGCTCGACGAAGGGTAACTCAAGGGCAAGGCGTTTCGCCGTTTCGTGCAGTGATTGCTTATCCATAAACGTTCCTTAAGGCGAAGGAGAATAAGCAAAGTATGCCGCGAAGTACGGTGATAATCGACGTTTAATCCGCCAGTGAGAACCAGCGTCGCCAGATAAATCTAAGAATAAAATATTCAATAGCGCCCAGCACTAAAAACCACAGACAAAATAACAATGTGTAAAGCTGACTCAGATCCATTAAATGGAACGTGGTCATCAGTTTCTGTGCCAGCGTCAGCCCCAGCGCAGGGGCGGGCAGCAGCAGGCAAGAGAGGAAAGCCATCAGCAAAATGCCTGCTGCGGTAGTCAAGGTTTCTAAGGGGTGTTTCATAACATTGTTAAATGTAAGTTAAAACACCATTGTCGGGGATATTTCTGCGTAACGCAATTCTCAGCTTAGTCTCCAGCCCAAATCTCACAATGCTTTTTCACCAGTCCAATCAGCGAGCCGCCATCGGTGACGAAATCTCGCATCAGCTGCGCTTCATTCAGACCGCTGATAACCTGGCGGTGCAGTGCTTCAATTGCACTCGATGCACCAATTTTATGTGCAGAAGGGGCGATTTTTTCCAGCAATCGCAAGGTGTCTTCCGTTAGTGGTCGACGATCGCCGGTGTGCGGATCGGTAACGACGCCTTCCAGACCATAACGGCAGGCCTGGAAACGGTTGAATTTATACAGCAGATAATCTTTCTCCTGATGTTTGAACGGGCGTTCCGTCAGCAACCAGTGGGCGGTGGCCTGAATCAATCCCGCCATATTTACCGCATGGCTAAGGGTTAACGGGGTATCCATCACCCGAACCTCCACCGTGCCAAAATGGGGGCTAGGGCGAATATCCCAGTGCAGATCTTTAATGCTGTCGATCATCGTGGTGTAACTCAGGCAGCGAAACAGGGCTTCAAATTGTTGCCAGTTACTGACCCACGGCATCGGGCCATTATCGGGAAAGGCAGAAAAAATATTCGGTCTTGAGGAGGCAAAACGCGTATCCGTTCCTTGCATATACGGCGACGCGGCAGAAAGGGCGATAAAGTGCGGCACAAACCTCGATAAGCCGTGCAGCAAATAAATAGCGTCATCGCCACTGGCACAGCCAACGTGCACGTGTTGACCAAAAACGGTCGCCTGCTGAATGAGATAGCCGAAGTTTTCCAGCGTCCGTTGATAACGTTCGTTATCGCACACCTCCTGACGCTGCCATTTCTGAAACGGATGCGTACCACCACCGCAAATTTCCAGATGATGATCTGCCGCAGCTTGCAAAACGACTTTCTGCATCGCTGAAAATTGCCCGGCAGCCTGGTTGATATCACGGCAAACATCTGTCGCCAGCTCCAGCATACTTTCGGTGATATCGTGCTTCACTTCCCCGGCAGTGATCTGATTTTTAACGGCGTCAATCAGCGTTGAAGAGTCCTGGCTAAGGTCATATCCCGGAGGATTAACCACCTGCATTTCCAGTTCAATACCGAGGGTAAAAGGTTCAGAAATATGAAACTCAGGTAATGGCATAGGTTTCTCTTATGTTGGCATTTTCATTCCAGTATAGAAGTGGCAGCGGCAGGGCGAGATGCGGAAGTTCTGGAATGTTTCTTTTTTTGGTGGTGGTGAACTGATTGCTACTGAAGCAATTTGGCTACTTTTGCAAGGTGACCAGTAGTGGCAGAGCTGGCTGGCGGCGAAGAATTTTGACGATTGGGGCGAGCAGAAAAAAACTGGCTCAGCTTCGGTTGATCAAATGAGTAGTGAGAAGTCCGAAACAGGATTAACTGTATAAATAAACAGCCATTTTGCTAAGGAAGG